>JAQUND010000001.1 GCA_028717785.1 Candidatus Nanoarchaeia archaeon
TTGTTTCAGTTGTTTCCATTTTTTAAGAATTTAATGAATTATCTGATATTTCAGGTTTTAAACGAGGAAATAATCTATAAAAACGTTTCCATGCAGTTTTACGACATTTTTTGGGATAACGAATACTATTTGCATTATTTCCCCCACTACCTCTATTTATATAAGTTTTATTATCTTGTCGTTTGGGTTTAGCCATTGTATTCATTTTATAGTGTAATAAAAGTTGTTTTCTTCTATAATATCCCCAATGATTTAACATTTCTATTTCATTTACCCCAGCTTTTTCATATAAAGAATGTATAATAGAAGCATTTTGGATATTTTTACACCATATTTTTGTTCCCCTCATCATATGAATAATTTCTAAAGAACTAGATAATTCTTTTTTACTTCTAGCATGATCTTTTCGAATAAGTGTCATTAATTTACTTTTATCTTTTTTGTTTAAAGATTGTAATTGATTATCCACTTTTTCTATTAATTCTTTAAATTTACCATCAATAAGGGGTAACATATTCTTTTAAATTTATAATTCGGATTTTAAATTTTTTATTTGAATATCTGCAGAATTAACAAATTCCTCTTTCTTTTTATTAATAAATTGTATAGCTAATTTAATTAATTTTTTATATTGGTTTTTACATTCTTCTTCAGAATCAAAAATTTCTAAAGGAACCCCTGTAAATGATCTAAACCCTGTATTATCATAAATACCAAAAGCTTTACTAAATACAAGTTCCCCTTTTTTATTATATGGAACTAAAGAATTATCAGAATAATAAATTCTTTTAGATACTTTATCATTTGAAACTAAATTAATTTTAGTGGGAGCAACTTTTCGTATAGGTTTTTCTATACTATTATTATTGAATCTTAAATCACACACCCAAAGGTCTTTATTTAAATAAGAACTATCCGAAATCCTAATTTCATTTGCATTTATTTTCATAATTGCTTTTTATTTGTTAATATATTTTTAAGATAAATTTGAATTAATTTAATCTGTTCTTTTTTACCATCTTTTTTTCCTTGCTCGTAAACCTCAAACAGTATTTTTTCTATCTGTTTATCATATTTGTTGAAATCATTTTTGTTAAGTTTAAATAATTTCCATATTTGTTTTTCAAAATTCATATTATTCTTTAAAATGAACAATAATTACATCCATAGCATTAAGCTCTTTTTTTATTATATTTTTAATTTCATTCCAATCTCCTCCCGCAAGACCAGCACCTATTAAAGGCAAACCAATAGTTTTACCTTTAAATCTAAAATTTATTTTTCTTAAACATAAAGTAAAAGCTTCATAATCAAATTGAATTTGATCAGTACCATATCTGAATTGAGTATAACAATTTAGAATATAACAAACATAATTACCAGGAACCATAGCTTCTGTATAATTTCCAAGTTTTCGTATATCTCCTGGTAAAGTTTTATTATCTGCATCTACTGCAGAAGGAATTTCAGCAGCTACTTGTTTAGCTATTCCAGAACCCATACGGCAGAAACAATTAGCTCCATGAATAATAACATCAAAATGACCTTCTTTAGCTAATTTTATTAAATCCCCATTAATTTCTGTTATCATATTAAATTTTATTAATTTGTATCACAATATTTTTTATAACTTATATAAGATGCTTTAGAAATTTGTATAAAATTTACAATAAAGATAGTTTTTGCTTTTTTATCTTTAATTTTTAAATATTCTGCAGCTTTATAAAAATCAAAATGAGAATATGGAAGCTGAATAGTTTTTGTATGCCTCATGGAATAATTATTATCTCCATCAGCTTGAGCTTCAAAAAACCAGTAAGTAGTATCCCCATTAGAAACAAATCCATTATCTTCATATCTATAATTAATAGGAATATTAGCAATAGAAGAATCCTTTTTTACTAATTTAGTTAATTCTTTTTCAATAATATTTTTAGGTAATACAGAGGGTCTACTTTTTAAAATAATAATGGTAAATATTCCAATTAATATAATAGACAAAAGGATAGTTTTCTGTAAAGAAGTTAAACCATTTACATTTTCTTTTTTATCTTGAGATTTTCCATATTCACTTGCTTTCATATTTTTATTCTTTTAAAAGAAGACCATATTTTTTTATAAATAATTTTTTAAATTCATTAGCATCACAAAAATTTATTTGCATAAAACCTTTTCCTGTTAATATACCTATTAATAAATATTTAGGATTTTTTATACCCTTTAAAGAATATTCATCAAAAATTCGTTCTTCAATTATATTATCATTTAATACTTTAATACAATATTTTCCATCATCTAATTGTTTAACAAATTTAGCTGGTAAAATATAAATATTTATTATTTCCATTTATAATAATGAAAAATTGCCTGTTATTTTATCAATTTTTTCTGCAGCAGCAGGTCCTATAGCTACAGCAGTTATAGTTATTTCTCCTCCAAATTCAGTAAGACCTTTATCTTCTATAATGGAACAAGGTAATCCTGCTTCTTTTGCTTTTTGATAAGCATCTATCATTTGAATTAAAGTTTCTGCTCCAACTACAATTTTTTTAAACATTCCAAGCATCCATTCTTTAATATCATCCCCTATTTCATTTTCAGGTAATTGAATAATAAAATTATTTTTTGAGTTAGTTGCTGGATTATGGTAATTAGGAGTCATATAATTAAAAATGACAGCCATAGAAGCATGGCTACCTGATGCTATCATTTTCCCTTTGCGCATGTTTAAATCTTTTCTAATAATTATGACTTGTTTTATATTTTTATCCATTTTATTTAAATTTACAATTTTTAAAATGCCATCTATACATTGTAGTCCCCCCGCATTTATTACAGTATGGACAAGTAAGTATTTTTTGTTTTTTCCCTTTTTGTGAATTATTTCTCATTTTTTGTTTAGTTTCTTCCGATAGTTTTCTATTTTTTAATTTTTCAGATATTTTATTTCTACATTCTTTTGTTTTTGGTTTATTTCTTTGTGCATTCCCTATTCTTTTTTTGCCTTCATCTGATTGTTTCCCCCAGTTAAGTATATGTATTTCTCCTTTTTTAAATTTTTGAGAAAGTATTTCGCCTTGTTTTTTCAATATATCATTACATTCTTTTGTTAATCCATAGTTCCAAGAATGTTTACCATATTGGGGATTTTTAGATCCTAACATTCTTTCTGAAATATTTTTTCTTTGTTCTTCATCCCACATTATTTTACCAAAATTAGGATGATTCTCCCCTCTAATGAATTGATAAATTCCTTCCTTTATTTTTTCATATTCTCTAGCCCCTTTTATTCTATATTTTTGGTTTTTATTATTTGCAAAACATAATCTATGTAAAGCATAACCCATTTTAACTTTTTCTTGCCCTATACAAAATTCAAA
This sequence comes from Candidatus Nanoarchaeia archaeon, assembly GCA_028717785.1. Next base: position 3,381 of record JAQUND010000001.1, read on the forward strand.
TAATAATTTATGAGCAATAAAATGTTCTTTATAGGTTAAATTAATTAAATTTTCTTTATTTCTTTTACCCCCAAATGATCTTGGAATAATATGATGTTTTTCATAATGAATAAATGAATTTAATATTCTATTAAATCGTGTTTTAATAAGATTTTCATAATGCTTTTTATAATCCATAATATATACTTTTTATAGTATATATCATTGGCATGAACTATCATTTTACCTATTCTCATCAGCATTTATAATTTATAAACCATCTTACAACGTTTACATTTATATTCATTATAATTATCTGGAATTTTATTTATAGAATCCTCTTCTGTATGAATATTCCAAAAATTTATACTAAACCAGCATACTATTACATTTCTTATTTTTTTCCTCATTGATTAATTTAATTGTTTTAATTGTTTCTAATATTTTATTTTCAAGATCTTTTTTAGAAATAAAATCTATCGATAAATGAATATCATATTCTTTAATAAACCAATTTATAACTTGTTGCCACAATGGAGCAGAAATATAATGTTTTTCAATTTCACCAGAATTATGTTTATACCAATTTCCCAATTTATTCATTTGAAATTGTTCATTATTAAATCTAGCAATACAAGGTTCATCAAAACCTAATGCTTTAAGTTCTTTAGCAATTTTAGAAGATACAAATTGATCTTTAATTACAAATTCAGAAGTATCCATGTTTAATTTTATTTAAACAATATATCATAGCTATTTTTGATTTTACCCCAGCAATAAATCCTTTTGTTGGATACAAATAAGATTTTTGATTTATACATAAAGAATCAAAATATTCCTTAGCAGCTTCTTTAATTTCTTCTTCTGTATTCATCTGATCTATTACTTGATCAGAATGGGATTCTGCATAATATTCATTAGAATCTATAGGAACTAATGGAATTTCTAATTTAGCTGCAATTTCTTTGCAATCTGCTAATTTGACTTTTAGATATGCTTCCCCTAATGGCATTGGGTGATTTTTATTATGCAAATCTTTTGTTTCTACTGCAAAAATTAATGTCCGCAAAGCTTTTTCAGCTTCTGATAATTCTTCATACTTTTTCATGATTTTCCTTTCTTCCGTAATCGGAGGGTCTTAATTGATTATCTGCTGGAATATCTTCACCATCCCATATTAAATCCTTTTCCAACTCTTGATGTATTATATTTCCCTGACCTATTCGATCTATTAGTTCAGATTGAATAGTTCCAAGTGCTTCTTTACGATCTTTAAATCCAATTGTTCTGTGACCACATGATCTGAACCTTTTAGGAGATTTTGGATCTGATCCCGGAAATGGGTGTTCTCTATAAAATATAGGATGATATGTATTTTCCTTAATATTGAAAAGCATCATAATTAAATATTCCATAATATAAAAATATTAAGTTATAAATTTTTATCATCTTCAATTTTTTCCAAAGCATCTTTTGGCAATTCAAAATAAGGACTTGTCCAATCTTCTTCAGAACAAGTTATACTTTCCTGTAATAAAAACCCACCATTAATAGTTAAAGGGCATTCAAAAACGATTTCATTTTTTTTATAATCCCTTTCTAACCAGGGGCATTCTGATTCTAAAACATCCCTAGTTAGTCTCCATTTAACTGTTTTTAAATTATCTATCATGGCCTTACATTTTAAAGAAGGCTACTTTTACTTTGGATTAAAATTACAAAATACTTCTCAAATAAAAAAATTATTTTGAATTTATTTTATTCTAAGCATTCTTTTACAAAGATCCATTTCTTCAGATCCCCCCATATTTTTTCCTATGTCATCGGAAAGTTTAATTGCAGGAATCCATATATTATTAACTTCTACAGCAGAAAGTTTCATAACAATGTTCATGGCTTTTACCCCTACATCATTAGTTAAATGAGTTCCTATTCCAAATGAACTCTTAATTCTTCCTACGCAATATTCTTTAATTTCAATAGCTTCATCAATAGTAAGAGCATTACTAAATACTGATGTTTTACTCATAGGATCGATAGTTTTCTCCTTATAATGATTAACTGCTTTATCAGCAAATTCATACGGATCCCCACTATCTTGTCTCATTCCATCAAAAAGTTTAGCAGATTTAGTATCAAAAGTTCTTAAAAATACATCTGTTGTAAATGTATCAGGAAGAGCTATCCCTAAATCTCCATTATAAACATCTGACCAATTATTCATAGCTAAAGGATTAGCCATACGATAGCCATATAAAGCTCCGTGAGCCATTATCCATTCATGGGCCATAGTACCAATAGCTTTAATTCCATATTTATAAGCTAAATAAACATTAGAGGTTCCAACAAAACAATGATTGCCAGCTGTTTTAAATAAATAAATAAGTCTATTTTGATTTTCAAATGAATATCTTCTTCTGGTTCCAAACTCTGAAAAATATGCATTATGTTTTTCCATTTTCCGGAGTTTACATAAATCCTGAGTATTAAAAGCAGTAATATCTATTATTTGGTTAGTTTTTTTATAAAAAAGTTCTGAAACAATGGCTAAAATTGGAACTTCCCATAAAACTGTCCGATACCAATAGCCTTCAATTTCTATATGTAAATGATTTTCTTTATCCTGAGTTACAGTTACTTCGGCTGGATTATATTGATATCCTCTAAGAAAATCTACATATGAAGGAGGTAAAAACCTTGTAGCAAGAAGAAAATAAATTTCACTAGGATCAAGTTGTAAATTTTTCATTAGATTAATTTCTTCTTGAACAGCATTAGCAAATCCAGATGGATAAACTGTCTTATTCCTATCAGTAAAAGAATATCTAACATAAAGCCTGGGAAATTTTTGCAGAATAGCATTCTGCATAGTTAATTTATAAAGATCTGTATCAAGAATAGATTTAATTATAGATTTCATTTTATTTATCTTTTTTAAATAATTTACATATTTCATAGATGCCATCTGCTATAATTCCAATTACAATTATAGTGACAATGGCATAAAGTATTAATTTACCTTCTGACTGATTGTTTAAAAATTCAAATAAATTCATAATAAAAAATTAAAATTAAAAAATTAAAGATCCTTCATCATCCCATTGACTATATAATTTTCCATTTTCCCTTAATATAACATATTTAAGGTTTTGGAGAGAAGATTTGTTCATACAGTTTTTATCTATAACTACAGACATACCCATAACTGAATAAACTATAGCTCCAAATGGCAATTCATACAGAGGGGTTCCGATTCCAGGAAGAGTATTATTTCCTATTATACAACGTTCTATCTCATTTATAAATTCATCATCACATTTATTGTTTCTTACCCATTTAGAAGATTCAGAATTGTTGTTTTCTGCAAATAATTTTCTAAAGGTTATTTGGTCAGCTTCTAATTCTTTACATCTTTCTAATATTTCTCTAGGAAATTTACTATGATAGAGATTGGACATATTAATGCTAAGACGAATATTAAAGCCCATACCTTTTAAAAGATTTATTAGTGATTCTAATTTAAAATGCAGTTTTTTAGGAGTTCCAATAATATCTATATTATTTCTATCATCGAAAATATCTGCTACAGAAAGACTAATAGTATTAACCCTTAACGAAAATCCAAGTAATTCTATATTTTCTCTAATTAATCCTAAATTTTCAGATAACAAAACTCCAGAAGTTTGTAATTCAACATTGGGGAAAGGATATCCCATTTTCTTAAAAATATCAGCAAGTTGAAGTAAAAATGGTTTATTTTGAAGAACCTCTCCATTAGATCCAGTTAATATACATGTATTAACCCCGTTCATTACAGCCCATTTCAATCTTTTTTCTATTTGAACATCATTTACTCTTTTTATATCTGGATTATCATGCATTAAACTTATACAATATTTGCATTTATTTACGCATCCAATCGTGGGAACAACAATAGAAATAGTTTGAATATTCATGTTTTTTGTTTTAATTTGTATATTTTGTTTCCTACAAACATACCTACAAAAATAGAAAAAATTATAAGAAATAATGAAAAAAAAGTAATATTTATAAAAATAGGTAAAAATTTAAAAATTAATAATATAATACTAATTATAGCAATAATAAAAAATATAGGAATACAATAAGTAATGATACTAATAATATTAATATAAAATTTATATTTTTTATAATGCATACAATTATTTAAGATAAAGAAAATTAACAACTTATATTTTTCATAATAGCTATTAATTTCTGTTTATCAGAGATCTTATAAATTTGATTCCAATATTTAGGCATTTTTTTACTCAATAATTGCATTTGCTTATTGGATAAATATCCTTTATTTTTTAGCTGTTTTGCAAATGAAGAAAGGATCTCAGCATCAACACCGGTAAATCCTACCCCATTATGATCCGTAGTTGCTTCTATGAGTTTTTCATCATCAGTTTGTTTTTCAAAGATTTTAAGTAAAGCATTTTGTATCCATTTAGGATCTTTTGCTAATTTATCTTTGATAAAATTTCTAACCTGTATTTTTGTAATTTTGTCCATTTCTATTGATTTTTATAGTACAAATATACAAAAATTCTTCTAAAGTAAAAATTTTTTAAAAATGTTTTATAACATTTATTTTTTCTTTAAAAGCTCATCCAATTTCTTTTTTAAAAGATCCGCTAATAAATAATCTTCTTTTTGAAGAGCTTTCTCGATCTCTTTTTCTAAAGTTCCTTTATCATTAGAATAGGTTTTTACTTCACTATTTAAAAAATCTGGTTCCGTATATTTTGCCCACCCTTGTTCACAAAGATCTAATGGAAGTTTTATTTGAACATCTTCTTGACCAAGAAATAACTTAGTTAAAAAATCTGATTTTTTAGAAAGATAAACACAAGCATTTGCAATTCCTAAAAAAACTACAGGATTACCTACTAAAGTATAATCTTTAAATCCAGTTTCATCATTAAAAGGCTTTAATCTAGTAATAATATCGCCTTTCTTAAATTCATAAATAGCTTTAGCTGTTTGATTTGACATAGTTATAATTTTTAAGTTTTTAAATAATTTTATCAGCTTTAACAATAATATGTATATCGTGAGTATTAAATTCTTTTACTGTATTACTTAAAATAGGTGGTTTACATCCATCAAGAAATATATTTGTATTTAATCCTTCTTTTTTTGAATCCAATGCCGTATCCATAACATTCAAACCTACTATATAAGTATCGGTTACTTCTTTTTCCCTTAAAAAATCAGCTAATCCTGTTCCTTCGAATCCAGAATATGGATGATAATCTTTTTTTAAGCCTTTTTTAAATATATAAAAACTTTTAGGGATTAAATGAAAATCAATTCCTTTATATAATTCAGCTCCTTTAGTATCAGCTATACAATGATCTTTCCAAAGTAAATCCGGTTTTCCATCTTTTGTTATATAAGGGTCTAAGGGTTTTTTTCCTTCGTGTTGAGAAGCAAAAGCATCCATATTAGCAGGATGCCAATCTTTTGTAAAAATTACTAAATCAAATGAGTGAAAAATTTGGTTTATAATAGGAATAATCTTATCTCCATCCTCAACTTCTAAAGCTCCCCCAGGACAAAAATCATATTGTAAATCGACAACTATTAATGCTTTTTTCATAAAAATCAAGTTTAATTACTATTCATTTTTTATAATTAAGTTTCTGGATATATTAAAAGGATTATTTCTTTTAAATGCAGATTTTTTATGACGTACTATTACAGGATTTTTAGTATCTATATCTGGACTATTTAATGATAAAAAAGTTTTTAAAATTTCATCTATCATTTTATATCCATCTTTAGATGAACCTTCCCAACCTGGCAAAATTTGATCTAGATCTGTATTTGTAATTCCTAATCCATCTGTAGCTTGGCATTCAATACATTCTTTAAGAGCAATGGATTCTTTTTTATCAAGTTCTTTTTCTACTAACCATTCAGACATTTCATATACTTCAGTTTTCCATAAATTTTGTATTATTCCAAAATCTCCAACATCGCCATGAAGTGTCCAAAATCCTAAAAGATATTCTGTATAATTATCTGTTGATAATATTAATCCATTATTTAATTGGGCAATATCGTAAAGGTAAATCATTCGTAAACGAGCTTTTAAATTTCCTCTTCGAAATTGAAATTTATTAGGAAAATTAGAAGAATCTTCTTTATCTAAAGTATTCCATAAAGAAGTAAAATCTCCTCCTAAATTAATTTCTAAAAAATTTGTACAAAAATTTTCACCTATAAATTTAGCTCTATTAATTTCTTCCTGTTTATTAGATTGAATAGGTAAACTTCTTCCAATTAAAGGAATTTTTAATAAATCACATACAGGTTTTGCTAATACAGCACATAAAGCACTATCAATACCTCCGGATATACCTATTACAAGGGATTCTATTTTATTAGATGTAATATATTTCAATAATTCATCTCTAATGTGTTGTATCTCATATGAATAATCTTTCATATTAAATTTTTTTAGTAGGTTTGTAAAGAATATTATTTTTTTCTACAAATTTTTTTATTTCTTCTGCTCCAGGAACTTCCATAACATTTATTATTTTTAATAATTCAGGATTAAATTGAACTTTATCATAAAGATAAAGATAATAAACATTTTTTATCCCAGTCATTGAAAGATTCTTAAGACAGTCATTACAGGGGCTTATGGTGACATAAATATCTGCTCCATTGATGTTAACATCATTTTTAGCTGAAAATGCAATACAGTTCATCTCAGCATGTATCTCGTTATCCCTAGACCATAAATGATGTTCTTCTCTATCAAAATTATTAGAATCAAAATGTTCAGAACAATTAGGCAATCCCGGAGGAGTTCCATTATATCCAATTGTTATAATTCTTTTATCCTTAACAATAACAGCACCCACATGATGGGATACACAAGAGCTTTTCTCAGCAATAAGAAAAGCAGTTTTCATAAATACGTCATGCATTTCAGCCATATTTTATTATTTAAGTTCTTGACAAAAAGATAATTTTTTTAAATCCGTATCATATTCATTAATATTAATTAATATGCCTATAGTAAAAGCTTCTAATATTAAAGAATAATCTGATACAAAACCTGTGTGATAAATATAAATATCTTTTAAATTTTCCCCTTTTTTCCAATCAAGAAGAATTTTTTTCCATTCTCTACAATCTGATGGTAATTTTTTCATTTTTAAAAAGGTAAGTTATCAATTTCATTATTCTCATAATCAATTTCATCATTATTTTTTTTATTTAAGTTAGGAGCATATCTACCATTGTCTTCTTTCCATTCTTCATAACTACATTCAACTAACATAATCCCGGATAAATGTTTTATTTCAGGATAAGTAGCTTTTCCTACTAAAATGCTATTTCTAAACCTAAATGGTAAACCCCATATCCCTGCATCCCTCCAATATTGCATCTCTTCAATATCTAATCTCATTGCACATCCTTTACCATTTAATTTAATAAATTCAGGTAGAGATTTAAGCAATTCAATTTTTTTCCTATCCTTTTTATTTTTTATTACTAAGAATCTTATATATTCAGCTTTTCTCATTATATTAATTCTTTATTAGCTGATGTTAGTAAAGTTCCAAAATCCCTTAATTTAGTTAATCTGGAACAAAATTCTCTAGTAGTTAAAACTGTTTTAGCAGAATCAGTTTTACCAATATTATGAGTTAAAACTGCTTTACCAGAAGCTTCTAAAGCTGCTTTAAATTTAGTATTTTTATAAAGTTCAGTAAAAGCTCTATCTAAAAGATCCTGATATTCTTTAGATTCTCTTTTAATTGGAATTCCTCTCCAATGAAGAGTTTGAGACTCCTGCCAATTTTTCTTTGATCCTTTTTTCTTAGCAGCATATCCAACAAGAGAACAAACATATTCTTGCATTTCTTCTGATTTAAATTTTAAAGATTGCAAAAATCCTTCCATAGAATTACATATCACCCCATCTATTTCAAATGGGTGTGGAGAAAAATTGCTAAGTGAGTTAGCTGGGTAAGTATTTCCTGATCCGATATCCATAATTATTCTATTTTACGTTTCCATTTATAATTACTACAAGAATATTCAGGAAATTCATATACTTGAATCATTCCCATATAATATCCTTTTTCTGTTTTTGAATGAGAAAAATTAAATTCTTCTTTAAAAGGTTTTTCATTTGCCATTTCTACTCTACATTTAAATTCCCAATATTCATCTGTAGAATTATCTTCAAGTATAGTTATCATAGCAATAAACCAATCTTCTTTATATTGATAAGTATTACCAACCTTTATAAATTCCCATCCTTCATTTCCTCTTGCCATGTTTAAAATTTTTAAATTAAATATTTTGCAAGGTTAGGAGCTCCCATATATGTAACATATTCTGCCACTAATCTATTTTTAAATTCTTTTTCTTTTAATGGGTTTTCACTTCTTGATGCAAGAAAATTTACAACTCGTTTCCATCTTGCAGCATATTCTTTATCTTCCCAATCTCCAGCAATATCCATCATTTCATTATATTCTTTTCTTTTATCATCGATTTCACTGTAAATTTGGTTAATAAAATTAGACCATAAATCAGCACGATTAATATCTTCTCCAAAACTTTCCATTTTTGTATTAGATATTAATTTTAATCTTTCCATAATTTCTTTTTCATGAAAATTATTAGCAAGATTAAGCATATCATCTGCCATTTTTCGGCAATATTTATAATCATCGGTAGATTCTTGAATAACAGATACTTTATTAGTTATATCTAATCCGGTTTCTCTATCGATTACTATATATTTCATTATGCTAATTTTTTATCTTTTATTAATTCTTTTAAAATTTCATTTTGCTTACCCCCAATAAGAACATACCAATTATTATATGGAATAGGATACAATAATTTCAAATCTTCAAGAGTTAATTTTAATAAAGTTTTATCAAAATTATCAAGAGTTTTAATTAAATAAGATTTAAAATCTGGATAATTTTCCCAATCAAAAACTCTTTCATCACAAATAAAACAAACTGCAGTAAGAGTATCATTTAAATCTGGTTCCCTGAAAATGGTATAATTAATATCATTATTTTCTAAAATATCTAATATTTTATTCAAAGATCCATAAAAATAACCATCATTATCTAAAGAATCATTTGTAGTTCCCCCATTAAGTATAATCCAGGTTTTATGATTAGTTACAAAATCTATAAATTCTTTAGTATTACCATATTTAAAAGCATATTCTAAAGCAGCATGACCAGCTTGTATAGCTTGTTGAATTGGCGAAATATTATATGGAACAAAAAAGTATAATCGTTTTTTTAATTCATTTATATTTAACATTTTATTAAAATTTATTTTTTAATTATAATAGCTATATCTCCTTGATGATTAAAATTTGAATTTACTAAAGAACTTACTGGTCTAATTATTTTATCAACATATTGCCATCCTTGATTAAAACAATCTTGTAATTCTTTAATATGCATACTATTATTATTTTCAGCTACTATTATTATTTTATATTGTTCTCCCATAATTAAATATTTTAAGTAAATAGTATATTTTCTAATTTATCCCACAATTCTTGATACCTTTTATCATAAAGATGTTCTTTCATGAAATTATGTTCTGATTGATATTTTTTAAACATAGAGCTTTTTTGTGATTTAGAAAAAGAAGTATTAGCTATTCTATCACATAATTTTATAAAAGCTGCATGTTTATAAGCTTTCATTTCAGTATAATATTTTTTATTAGCTTTTTCTTTACGGTTTCTACCTTTTTCATTTGAAAGAGAAAATGAATATTCTGCAAGAGATTCATCCAAAGCATCTTTAATATCATTCCAGGATTTTCCAGTGTCTTCATATACATCATGAATCCAACATCCAGCTAAAACTTCATCCCTATCGGATTCAGGTATTAAATGAATATATTTTTTAGCAATTTCAACAGTTTTTTCTAAATGAAATTCATAAGGTAAATCTTTATTATACATTTGATTTATTTTCCTATGACATTTTAAGGCAAATTCTTTTGCTTTTGTTTCTTTATTTTCTATCATATTTTGGGATTTTTTATTTATCAAAGGACACCAATTTGGAATAGGTATTTTTCCTTCTTCATGCCATTCTACAGCACCTTGTATTTTTTTACCAGTTTCTTTACAATTCCAGTCTTCCATATGATCCCAACCATCTGTACTATAATCATTTGATGTAAACCAATTAGGACAATTTCTACAATTTTTTATAGGAATATATGCAATTTTATTGTTACTCATAGTTTTTAATTACAGATCAAATATAAACAAAAAAGTCGAGACTTTAAAAAGCCTCGACTGTTAATTTTTGGTTAAATAAGTCTTATAATAATGTCACATTAACGGCATTTAATCCTTTTTTACCTTCTGCAAGATCGAATTCTACTTCGTCATCTTCCTTTAGAGTTCCTTCATTTACACCCGAAATGTGAACAAAATACTCTTTTCCTGTTTCGTCTTCTCTGATAAATCCAAAACCTTTGGTTTCATTGAAAAACTTTACTTTTCCTTGTTTCATTTTGATTTTTATTAATTAATTTAATTATAATAGAAAGGTTAAATAAATTTAGCCTTTAATATTCTTTTTATATATTAAAAATAAAAAGGGAAATTTTTCCCTTTTTATTTAGATTTCAATACGTTTTATAGCATCGATAACTTCATTGATATTCATTTCCAATCTTGGGATCTTTTCATAAATATCAGCTGAGTAACCATATAACCTGAAAACTTTAGATCCAGTTTTAGCCATAGTTGGAGCGTATCCTGTAATATTAATAAAGTATACGTAAGGAGTTCCATATTTAGCTTTGTAAGAATTATAAGTTGATTCAAAAGAGTCTGCACCCTGTTCATCAGTTATAATAATTACCCTATCATATCCACCTCCAACTTTTGCAAGTTCAGGTAAAATAGAAGCATAATAGGTTCCATGTCCATTTTCTCCAATATGGTGAGCAAAACTCTTTTTAAGAGTATTAATGGAATCATTTGGATTCCATCCCCTAATTGCTGAACAAGTAGATGCAAAATGATATACATCACCACCAGTACCTTTAGCAAATGTTGCTGCAATAAGTGCTGCTTTATCTACAGGACGAGCATTTATCCTCATTTTATCTGAGATAGGAATACCCGAATTATATCCACCTTCCATAGATCCTGATGTGTCAAAGACAACAGCAGTACGTCCTTCTGGAAGAAGATTTTTAAGATTAGGTATGGATTTTTCATATGCTTCTCCAAGAGCTGCAGTTATTTTTTGTAACTGACGACCAGCAAATTCAACAAGCATAACTTCCATAGCTAAATCAATTTGGTGTGGCCATACAAGTGATTTTTTAATAAATTTTTCATCTACTAAAAGTTCACAAGCCTTATCAAGAAGACTCGTATCATTTGTATTAAGGATATTCCTTATATTACGAAGAAGAGCAAGATAACCAATTTTCTTGGTTTCAATAAGTTCTTTGAAATTTTCAGTTTTAGCTTCATTGAGTTCAACCTTAGCTTCTTCTTTTGTAATTTCTCCGGATTTAACCTTTTCTGAAACAACTTTTCCAGCTTCGGTATTTTTATCTTCAACAGTATTGAACTGTTTTAGAATACCGAGAACAAGAGCACGAAGTGCAGGAACTTGAACTTCTCCTTTTTCAGTTTTCATATATTCTTTTCCAGCAAATTTAGTACCTTCAGTTGCCTTTAGATAAACTTTTTCTGAAATAAATATGAAACCGTTTTTAGAAGTTTCAGAAGGGTGAACTAAATTAACAATATCAACAAGACTTACCCCTCTATTTTTAAGTTGATATTTTGCAAGTTCATAAGTATCTGCATGTTCAATAGCATCCTTGAACCCCTTTTTTATAGAATTAGGAACTGTCCATTCATCTTCGGTTTTAATACCATTTTTTGCAAGATATGCCGAAAGAATTTCTGCCATATCATCAAGTCTCCATATAATACCTCCTCTTTCAGCTTTTTTATCCCTCTTTGAGAAGAATTTTTTAGCAAGCTGATCTCCCTGTAAATATGGAAGAAGTTCAACTGCACCGAAGTGAGTTACTGACCTCTGACCAAAAATAGTACGGGCATAAATAAGGGCTTTAGCTGCAAAAGTTTTATCTTTTTTAGCTACTTTACCTAAAACTTCACGGAATCTAATTTCACGTTCACTTTCTTTTTCATAGAAGTTATTTCCCATACCAGTAGCAAGTATACCGATTAATTCTGCTTCTGGTTTTTGAGTATAGCCTGAACCCCCCTGAAGAGTAGTTGTTGGCTGAACTTCTGAAATGGTTTTTGTTTTTACATTGTACTTAGACATTTTTACCTCCTTTTTACTATTAGTTTATACTAAAGAATTTATTTTTATGTAATGTTTTAAACGAATACTTTTTCTATTTTTGTTACTTGAATAGGTTTTAATCCATCAAATTTAATTTGATACTTCCACCAAGTTGGATATTTCCCTTTTATTTTTTCATCAACATCTTCTAATTTCCATGCATTTTTCCAAATAGGACTATTAGCAATGTCTTTTGATCTATCCTCTATAGGACTTAAAACAATTTCAGTAGTCATAGTTTTAATTTTAAAAATAAAAAGCCCGAGTGACTTGGTCCCCCGGGCTTTGCAAAATCAATAATTTATATAATCAATAATATGCAAAATAGTTGAGAAACCTGAAAAGAGTATTTTTCATTCCGCGAAGTAACTCTTTTCTTACTACAACAAATTTTTAAATCTTTGTTTATTTTCTATAGAGCAAATATACGATAAAGTTCTACAGAAAATATTTTATTTTTGTTAAAAATACGTTAATTAAATATATAGTATATATTAATCTATATTTTTTAAAAAAATAGACTTAACGTAATTTTTTTAGTTCATTAATTTTATATTTAATATAATCAGCTTTTCTTAATAAAGCTAATTTTGTATCTAATTGGTGATCATATATTAATCCTTCTGCTAAAAATATCCAATCATCGTATTCTTGTTCTAATCTCTTTAGTTCATCATCCATTATAATTTAATTATCTTTTAAAATAATTTACAATACCAAGAATTGCAAAAAGTATAAATTCTACTATAAATATCCAAAATCCTATATTAGCTACTTGTATACATATTTCTATATTAAACTTTTCACCTATTATTTCTAAAAATATTATAATAGGTAATAAACTTAAAATGTAAATTAATTTAAAATTTTTCATATAGGATTCTTTTTTAATTATATATCTTATCTTAGATATTTGTCTAAAGCTTCTCTAATAGTAGGTTTCCATTTATCTTTTTTTACGAAAAAACTCATTTCCATATCACAAGGTCCATCAAAAGCAACTGTTTGAAATCCTTCCCCTGTAATAGCAAAATTTCCATTATCGTCATATAAAAGATTAGGAGCATGACCTAATTTAGTTAATTCATCAATAATAAATTCAAAAGATAAAAAATCTTTCCATTCTTTTATTTTTTTATAAATTTCTTTTTCCAATGAATCTATTTCATCTGAACTCATTGTGTATTTTTCAGATTTTTTATCCCAAGATTTTTCATATTCTTTTAAAAGCTGGTATCTTTTTATAGAAAGATCTTTAATTTTCCCCTGTTTAACATTATATTTTCTCATTATTTTATCTCCATCCTTGTCCATTTAGACAAATATTTTTAACTTTTGGTATTGGAATTATATTTATATTTTCTGATTTTTTAAATTCTTTTTTCTTTTCTTCCCAAGTAGATTTTATAACTTCTTTTATCCTCTTTTTTTCTATTTCCTTTATTTTTTTAATATCTTCTTCAGTAACATAAAATGAATTACTATTACTAATATAAGTGGTTGTTGTTTCATCCCAATTAGTAGATGTAACTGTAGAAGAAGTTGTATCCATTGTAGGAAAATTTATCCAATTATTTTTAGAAGGCTTTGTTGAAACCATATAATTTATTTTTCTTTTTTATAGATTTTTATCCATTCATTATAATAGATTTCAAATTCTTTACTTAAATGTTTACTTCTAATAAAAGAACGAAAACATTTTAATTTTTTCTTTTTACTCATAATTTATATATTTAACAAAGTAAATCTTCTGGAATATTTCCAAATAAATCATCTAGTTCAAAAAATGATTTTAAAGTTTCTTCAAAACTTTGTTTACATAAAGTCCATTCGAAATTATTACATTGTCTACCATTTTCAGTTTTAGTTCCTTGTTTAATATTATATTTTCTCATTATTACATAAAACTTATTAAGACAATCATTTAAAGTATCACTTTTTTTAAATTCTATAGTTACTATTTCTTTTGCAACTTTTTTAATATCTATAATATCTTTTTTCATATCCTATAAATTTAAATTGTGGTTATAAGGGGGGTCGAACCCCTATCTTAAGATTTTAGAGATCTCTATTCTACCATTAAACTATATAACCAAATATAGGGTAAATTAATACCCTATAAAAATTTATTTTTTATAAAAATCCCCTTTTTCTTCTTTATAAACTTTTAAATACTGATCAGCTAAAACTTGAGCTTCTTTCCAATTTTTTCTAGCTTTTTGAATAGCTTCTTCTTTTTCAGAAATTTTAACTTTCCATTGAGATTCAGTATTAGGAGATATTATTTTAAATCCATAGTTTAGAAGAGAATTGATACTCTTTAAACTACCTTTTTTAAGTACTCTATTTATTTTATTACGAAATTTTTTACGGGAGTTTTGAGAAATTAAAGATTTAAGTAAATCTTTTTCTTCTATCTTAATATCTGATAATTCTTTCCAAGATAGTCTCCATCCTTTTTCTTTTACTTTTTCTTGAATTATTTCAAGTGCTTTGTTAAAATTTTCGACTAAATGTTCAATACTAATTGATTCAAAATTTTTTATTGTTGTTTCCATGATGATTATTATTTTTAGTTATTATTAAGTTATTAAAATACTTTATCCTGAGTAACTAAAAATAATTAAGGTCCTCTATTTTTTATCTAAAAATGTTGTTTTTTCATAATTTAATATTTATTTTAATTGCTAATATACTAATATTCTTTTAATGCTAATGGTAAATGTGAAAATAATTTACTAGATTTTTCTGAGGGTTCTATACAAACAGCAGTAATTTGATTATTCATATCAGGTTCTTTAAACACAACATGAGATAAATCAGATTTAATAATTTTTTGAATTTGATGTTTGAGGGAATCCTCATTATCGACAGAAAGTAAAATCAAATAATTGGAAAGTTTATTCCAATTTTGAGATATTTGAGGAAATTGATGTTGAAAATCAATAGCTGCATGAGCTGATTGAACTGCTTGAGTTCCCGGAGTAAGATCTCTACGGGTAATAACAATTAATTTAGAATGTACCTAAGTCATAAAAGATGTTTTTAATTATATATCCAAATTTTAAAAAAGTTTTATTGGTGCAAATTTAATTTTTTATTTAATAAGTTAAAGTTAAATATTGTTAAAATTACCATTGTACTTTGAATGGCATTTTATTTATTATTTTTTGAACAATAGGAATAGATTTTAAGAATTCAATAAATTCCTCTTTAGTAATTAATTTTTTAATCCAAAATATTGAATGCGAGCCAGGTCTTTTATCTGAGCAACTTCCGATTATTTGAATAATAGAATATTCTTCAATGTGATAAAATATAACAAATCCATTTTCATAAATATTTGTTGGTAAATGTTCTGGATCAAATGGAATATCATTAAATCTAATTTTACTATCATTTATTTCATCTTCAGAAAGTTCCCAAAAATAATGTCCTGCATAATTTAAATCAGTTCCAAAATAAAAAAGTTTATTATCTAGTTTATTCATAAGTTATTTAAAAAAATCAGGTTGGATAAATCCAACCTGATTGAGAAAGCTAATTAGTAGTAGTAATGAGGCAATGGAGGCAATAGTAGTTATTCTTTCTGTTTATTTTTTAACTCAAGATAATCATCATGAATTTTCTTAAGTCTAGTTTCTAAAGGAGTGCCTTTGACAGTTTCTAATAATCCTTCAAATCCTCCAGATTTACTTGCAAATATATCAAAAATTCCCGAATTATTTTTCTGTTCTTTGATATTTTTTGCTAAAATTTCAGCAAGATTAACATCATTAGTAGAAGTAATAGCTTCGATAAGACCTGGAGTAATTGCTGCCATTTCTTCTTTAACTTCATTAATATGGATAGCTGAACGTTCTTTTTCGTAATTAAGTTTTAAATCTTCTGCAGCTTTTGCACGTATTAATTCTGCTTCTGTTATCATATCAACAAGTTCTTGAATATCATTCTTAGCTTGCATTTTAGCATTTTCAAGAGTCTTTTGATTTGTAAATTTAACAGTAGCAACTTTATTGAAGTTACCTTCCTGAATTAAATCAATTTCTGCTTTTTTATTGCTAGTTTTTACTGTTTCATCCAGTTTCTTCCTAGAAATTTCTTCAGCTGCTTGAGTATATTCAAGATCTTTATTTAATTTATTAATACGGAGATTTTGTTCAACAATGTCGTGTTGATTTTGGATAAGCATTTCTGCAATATCTTCATCACCAATTTTTACAGATAAAACTTCTACATCGTAGATTTTCATTCCATTTTCAGAAAAAGTTCTTCCGGTTCTTTTTCCTTCTTTAGATTCCCCAAGAATAATATCTCGAATAATATCAGTAGCATTATCGTTAAAATCTTCAACTTCTTGTTTCTTTACTACATTACGTATAAGAGAACGCATATGTTGAGTTAATAATTTAACGTAATCTGAAACCTTAAACCAATTTTTATTATCCCCTTCAAAATCTACCTTATATGACATGAGGATATTTACAGCAATTAAATCCTTGGTTTCTACAGTTACTATATCTGAAACAACATTATGTTTTGTTTGCAAATAAGTAGTTTTCATTAACTTATTATCGGTTTTTGGTTTACCGGTAGATAATTCAAGAACTTCTAAAGTTTCATCATATTCAAGCATAATAACTTTAGGGCCTTCAATTACTTTTCTTTCTCCTGTTTTATTTACAACTTGAACTGCAAAATTAGGCCAAATATTCAAAAGTACTGCACCATCATATTTTGTATCTAATTTGATAGTACGAGGTTTTGTATATTCAGTTTTTCGTTCCATTTCGTCATCCATATAACCTGCTACAGCAGAAGAATATAAAGTTTGTCTATTGGACATACTTCTTGCAGAAACAGAATCCATAGAATTTTCTTCCATGAAATCCATTGATCCCCTCATTTGTTTTAGCTTTTGGTTATATTCCATAGCTTCAACATTACCGGGATACCATAAAGAAATAGTTTTGTCATTTAATACTCTACGAACAATTACTTCTTTTTTAGGATCGGGTAAAAGCATTTTAGGTCCTTTGACAAGAGATACATTTCCAGTAATTTTATTAAGAATATATCTACCTTCGCCAGCAGGAACCGCTGTAGCATAATGAATAGTTTCAGAACCATATTTTATAATAGCATGTTCTGCACGGGGGAAGTAAATTTTTTGTTCATTACCGGTGATAAAAAGTTCTTGGCCTGCTAAAAATTTAATTTTGTTATTTTTCTTTCCTTCGCCTTCTTCTCCTTCTTCATAATCGGCAATTACTTTAATATAAATACCCATGTTTTCATTAAGCTCGATAGCACGGAAAATTTTCTGGTTTTTATTTTCAATGAAAACTTCAGTTGGTTTTGGAAATACTACATCTGGGCCTTTTACATATCGTTTATCTCCATTTTGATCAAGCAAAATGCAATATTCTAAACGTTCTAATGTAACAGCATCCCTTGTATATTTTCCTTTTTCCTGAAGAACCTCAATACCAGTTGGAGGCATATAAAAGGATACATCTGTACCTTTTATAATAAGTAGATTACCAGTTCTTATTTCTTTATCCTCGAAAAGATTTTGTTTTTTCTTTTCTGATGGATTTTCCCCCTCAACGGTTTTGATAACTGAATTTTTAAGATTTTCTTTAGCTTCTTTTTCATTATAGACTCGAATTAAAAGATATTCATTTGATTTTAATTGATGTCCATCAATTACTTCAGCTATTTGTCCGGGAAATAAAGCAAAAACTGTAGGGCCTTGTACATTTACCTTACGCCCCATCGTTAATTCAATAGAACTCTGTTTTCCTTTAGTTGGATGTTTTAACCCATTATCATCTTTTGATGGATTTGTTAAAACTAAATACTGACCTTCGTCAGCAGCAGGACAAACTCTAATAGCTTTATCCGATTGGGTAGGAGAAAAAACTCGTGAATCCTTTTCATAGATAACGGGTTTATCCGTATCTGCAAGAGACACTTTATGAGGCCCGGTTACAACCTCAACTTGACCAGTAGCTCCATCTTGGAGTAAAACATAGGTTCCTTGTGATAAAACAAGATCCCCACTTCTGCCTTCTGCCATGTTTTTTTGTGTTTTAAGTTAATATTTAAATTATTTTATTATGTAAAAGCAAATGTAATTTAATTATAAAATGAATAAAATTAGAATTTGTTAAAATTTTGTTAAAAGTATAATCACAAAAAAAGAGGGCAATGATAACAAAGCCCTCTATAAATCCGTCGATTTTACTTACTCATGATAGCAAATCTCAAAGACTGAGCAGCCTTAAACCCTACTATGGAATTTATATAGTACACAATCTTTTATTAAGGAAAAAAATTGAAGCGTGAAAAAACCTCCTATTAAAGCTATAGTTAGCAACCCTTCCGTGGTATTATACGGTACACAATCTTTTTAGAAATAAGGGAAAAGATTGAAGCGTAAAACCTTACTATTTAAACTATAGCTAGTACTCCGTACGTGGAGCTACGTGCTGTGATCAAAAAGGGATTTGAACCCTAAAAAATAGTGCCGATTCACTCTTTGATCGTAGAAGAGGGGATCCGAGTACTACAAATCCCCTTTATCCTCCCTTTTCTTAAATGGTGCAAACCTTTAGGACTAAGAATAACCCTGAAGTTTTTTCGAGTTGCCCCTCCTACAACTGAGGATTTATATTTTATCTCTTAAATTTTCAAATAAGATTTAAGGTTAAAAATCCTACGAAGAACCTACCACTCCATTCAGTAGCCGAAAGTCCGTCAGTGGAACCATACCGTACACAGATTGTTATAGGACAATATCTGAACAGTAAAACCTGTTATTTAATTCATAACTGAACCCTCTATCGTTGAGGTAACGTGCATCTTAAATATTATAAAATCCGAGAATCCGTGAAAGAGTATTATCTAGAAGCTAAAAAACTTCTTTATACAGCCGCTATAACTAAGTTTTGATTTTACTAACCCATTCTTAGCATTGAGCCGATCCCAGCATCTTAAAAGATCTGATAGACCGATATCTTTTAGATATTCGTGGAGAATTCACATTCCCGGTACTACCTTAGGGCCATTATCTCGAAGTATCTCTTATCTTACTACGGATTTTTAATGGATTACAGAGAAAATAAGTAGAGTAGTTATCTATAATGCTCATACAGCGTTCGAAGTAACCCTGCTTTTACTACTGTAATATTTTAATATCTTATTCAAAGAACCTTTAATTTTTTGTTTGTTATTTATAGTGCAAATATACATCAGGTTTCTTATATTGAAAAATTTTTCCTGTTAAATTCCCGTTAAATTGGAGATATTACTTGAGTCATTTTAAAATTACTAACATGAAGGATTTTTGCATATAAATTACCAAGTTCTTGTATATCTTCATCATCTTCTTCAAAAATCCATTCAATAGAATTTACTGAGTAATTTTTTACAAGATCTTTTAAAAATGCAAGAAGATATCTAGAAGATATAGTCTCAATATAATCTAAATTAATTTGGATATTTATTGGTAATTTCCATTCTTTATGCTTTATTATTTTTTCTAAAGAAGTATAAAAAAATTTAGGCTCTGGAGGAAAAGATCTACCTTCAATTTTAAGAATTCCTTTTTGGGGATTTAAATGAATAGTTGGGGTGTTGGGGTTCCCTTTAATTGTTTTCATTTTTTATTCAATTAGTCATCTTTTGTACCCAAAGAGGGAGTCGAACCCTCACTCCTTTTAAGGAACTAGTTTTTGAAACTAGCGTGTCTTAACCATTCCACCATTTGGGCAAACATGCTATTTTATTAATTTTTTAAGAAAAGGTTTCAAAAATATACATTATTTTAATATATTTGTACTTCTTTATTTTGTTTTATTTTTGTTTTTATTTTTTTGTTTATTTTTATTATTAAAAAACTCTTGTTAATTTTAACAAGAGTTTTTCTTTTGTAGCCAGAATGGGAGTCGAACCCACACGGTCATTACTGGCCACGAGATTTTAAGTCTCGCATGTCTACCATTCCATCACCTGGCCAATCATTTCTTTTGTTAAATATCCTTCTAAATTTACTGTATTAGAAGCAGCTACCCAATATTCTATTTTAGTAACTTTTTTAAATCCTATTCTTTCAAACATTGGAACTAATTTTTTATTTGCAAGAGCAACTTGAATAAGAGTTTCTTGAGGAAATATTTGAAAAAGATTTTTTACCATTTCTTTAAATCTACCTTTTCTTCTATATTTTTTATAGATAACAGATCCTAAAAAAAGTAAAAGTCCTGTAGGATAATTTTTATCTGGAATAGAATAAGAATAATCTATCCTACCCCATTCGGTTTCAAAAGTTTTTCTATCTATTAATGTTTTCATCTAAAGAAATCTTAATATCATCATTACAATAACTAAAATTCGAACCATTTATAAAATTTAAACCTCCAAAAATTATAATAAATTCATATAATTGAAACTCATGATATCCATTTATTATATTATGAGAAAATTCATAAGGAGATAAAGATTCTAATTGAGATTTATATTCATTATAAAGTTTTAATCCTTCTTTATTTAACTTTACATAAATATAATTACTTAAATTAAAATTAGTTAAATTATTCATTTTAAATAACATTAAAAATAACAATGTGAACTTCCCTCCATTAAACGTTGCTGCATTCACTTCCCAATCAGCTTTTGAGTGTTATTTTTATATTTTTATAAAAAATGGGTTAGATAATTCAGGTCTTTTTTAAGAAGCAGATCAACTGGTGCATGCATAACACCTTATGAAGAGTTACTTCCAACCACTCGCTCTTATCCATTGGGTAGGATTGATTCTGCTTTTTGTCTTTCACACGACTTGTTATTTATCGCAATTATCTCCAATTTAGTTCCCCCTAACTCCTGCTACATTATATACAGTTGATTAAGCCATATATGTTTGATTTTAAATCATCACATGAGGATTGGTAGCTCTTATTGTTTTAACCCATTTAATATTAATATGCCAATTTAAATTTCATAACTTTTTTAGCTAACTGCTTAGGAGTTTTTAGAGGATATCTTAAAAACCAGCGAGCTCCTTTAGGACCAAAATTTTCATTGGATTCAAAAAGAACTTCTTTAATATATCGATTTCGAGTATCAAATTGATAATCTCCAATAAGATCTACTAATGAAAATATTTCTCCATCCAATTTTTGCATCCTTACCTCATGAAGAATTTTTTTTATATCTTCTTTAATTTCTTTTTTTGTAAATGGTTTTTGTTTCATAAATATTATTTTTTATTTATGTAAATGTACTGTATTTTAGGGAAAAATATTTTTTCAAATTGTTAATCTCTCGTTAATAATATCATATAGATTTTAAATATATATAACAAAAAATATAAAAAACTTGATAAGATCATGAAAGAAAAATTTGTTCCTAATCATTTACACCTATTAATAAAAGGTCATTTTAATAGTCCCCCTATAACTGAAGATATTTTAAATTCTTTTTTTATTAACTTAATAAAAAAGGTTAAAATGAGGGTATTAACTAATCCAGTTTCAATTCGTGTAGATGATGAACCAGGGAATGAAGGAATTACCGGAACAGTAACTCTATCTACTTCACATTCATCTATGCATATATGGGATAAAGAAATTCCTTCTATGTTTCAATTTGATTTATATAGTTGTTGTGAATTTAATCCAAAAGAAGTATTAGAATTTTTAGATGAAAATTTTGATCTTATTGATTATCAATATTGGTTTATTGATCGTAATGGAGATAAATTTAATCTTATTTCTTCTGGAGAAATGTAAGTACCCAGTATGGGACTCGAACCCATACGCTTTGCAGCACTAGCCCCTCAAGCTAGCATGTCTACATTCCATCAACCGGGCATTGGTACCCAAGATGGGGGTCGAACCCACACGACCATTACTGATCACTAGGTTTTAAATCTAGCATGTCTTTACCATTCCATCACTTGGGCGAAAAAAAGCTCTCCAATCCACAATTTGCGCCAGTGCTCATTCTTACCCTAGACCAGTCTTTCTTTTTACGGGAAACATGAGTTGTAGAGGATCTACTATTTTTCTGAGCTTTAGTGCCGCCGGTAGGAATCGAACCTACTAGGTTAGGTTTTACAGACCTTCCTTCTGCCCTGGAACGTCGGCAAATTAAGTAAAGAAAATTATTAAGAGGTTTTACATTGGGAGTTGAACCCAAAATGATCTTTCGATCACCAGTTTCTAGGACTAGTTGCTTTACCAATTTGCGATGTATCTCTTAAAGTTACTATTACTTGTACCCAAGGTGGGAGTCGAACCCACACACCATTTCTGATACTAGCTCCTAGGGCTAGCGTGTCTTTACCATTCCACCACTTGGGCATATTTTTTGTCGGGTGAACGGGAATCGAACCCACCGAGATCAGTTTCCAATACTGACCCGCCTCATTGCCTTGGTCACCACCCGTAATTTGAATAGGTAGCCTCGTCCTATTCTATGACTTTATGATAAATAAATTTTTATCAATGGTTTTTTAAAGAAGACCCGCATGGTTGTCCTTAACCTTTAACCTCGAAAAGGCTTATCGTTGCTCGTTCAGGATTCGAACCTGAAACCTTCTGATCCAGAGTCAGATGCGATAGCCAATTACGCTAACGAGCAATAGTATCTAAATTTATAACACCCAATTCTTTATTAATTAAATCAACAACTTTTAAATAATCTGAATTTAAATTAAAAATTAATTCAGTTGTATGTTCTCCTCGTTTATAATAAAAAGTCATATGATAAATAGTATCCTTATGAAATTTTGAAGCTTCCTCATAAAAAATAATTTCTTTTATTTGACGTAAATCTATTAATTTAATTGTTCCACTAGGATTTTTATGACTTATCCACATAATTTTTAGTTTTAAAATTTGTCGGGGTGGCCGGATTCGAACCGACGATCTCCACATCCCAAATGTGGCACGTTAGCCAACTGCGCTACACCCCGAAGCACCTGGACTACTGTCCAGGTCTAAACTCTTCTTTTACCTGTTTAGGAATCGGTAAGATAAAATCAGTGTTAACCCTGTTTATCGATCTCTATTTCTTAATGTAAACATCAGAGGAAAATAGGAACTTTGTTGCCCTGCAAGGATTCGAACCTTGGTGTCTGGATCCAAAGTCCAGCATAATAAGCCTTTATATGACAGGGCAATTTAAAATTAAATAGGCCTAGGCAGATTCGAACACACGTTTCCGATCTCCTGATTGGCGTACTTCCACTATACTACTAGACTTATTTTGTAGCGGGTACGGGAGTCGAACCCGTGTCTCTGGGTTGAAAGCCCAGTGTATTAAGCTTACGCACCGCTTTACAAACCCGCCAAATTTTAGTAGCGCCCAGGAGAATCGAACTCCTCTTTAAAGGATGAAAACCTTTTGTCCTAACCGATAGACGAGGGCGCCATATAGTATCATTTGTGATACTTTTTAATAAAATTCTTTAATTTTATTTATTAAAATATAATTTAAGTATCATTTATGATGCTGAGCCTCTATGAGGAGTCGAACCCCGGTCTCCTGAGTACAAATCAGGCATAATAACCAACTATACGATAGAGGCAAAACTCTGGTTTCTTCTAAACCAGAAAACTTGAATCCCATTCTATTTTTAATGAATAGAAAAACATATAAGATAAACTGAGAAAATTTATTAGAGTATTTTCTTTCCAGTATGTTTACCAATTTCATCATCCCCCATTTTATAATTTTTTTAGTTGGGGGAGAAGGACTTGAACCTCCAAAACCTGGTTCCTAATTCGAAGTATCTCTTTATATTACTACAGTTTAATATTGGTGGGGGATTGTATCGTCGAGATACATATTCTAAATTTACTGTTTAGCGTTTTCGAAGTAACCCATTGCTTTACTATGGACAAGCCAAGAAACCCGCGGCGGGTATTTGGTTTAAACTTATCCCCCATATATTTTGGTTGAGAAATTTGATGTGAGTAGCTAATTAAACATCCAAAGTTCGAAGTAACTCATTATCTTACTACAACCTAGAGACCATAATCAGAATCGAACTGATACTTGGAATTTTGCAGATTCCTGCACTACCGTTATACTATATGGTCAAAAATCCAACATGTCAAAGATCCTTATTCTAAATTTTCTTATCTTTTATACAAATATTTAATAAGGATTTAGAATTTTTGTTAAAGTTTTATTAAATAAAAAGCCCTCCTGTTTAAGCAGGAGGGCTTTGATATTATTATGATTATTTCATACTTATATCAACCTTTCCTGCTTTTGTCCACATGGGAGTTGTTCCTCCTGTGTTTGGCATAAGGGTAATGTTTGATAACAATATGAAGTCAAATTTTTCATAGTTTTAAAAATTATTAAAAAATTATTTAGTTATTATATATACTCATCAAAATTGAAAAAGTTTTGCTAGTTAATGCAAAAAGTTTCGACTCTTTCCAATTCTTCAATTTTTTCTTGTAATTTTATATGTAATGTTTCAGCTATTAAATCTGAATTTATTACACCTTTGGATTTTGCTAAATTTGTATAAGCTACCGCTAATTTTGCACATCCTTCAATTTGTTCAGCATTAATACATGAATCTATAATACTGAAAACTTTAGTAATTGGAACAATATCTAAACTATTTTTCATTTTTTTCATTTATTATTTTATTTTCATTTAGTAAAAAATCTTCTAAAAATTTTTCAGAATTTTTTCCGTATTTTTCAAGATCGATATTATTAGATATTATAAATTTTAACCAATCTTGTTCTAAAAGATCTACTTTTTTTACTAAGCCATTTCTATATCTATCCATTAGCCATCTGGCAAAAGGCCAATTATTAAAAATTTCCAATACTAAAGTATTTCTTAAGTATTGGGGATTCGGTGGAATTGAAGAATCTGTTGGAGGAATACCGAATTCTTGAAAAAATACATGTTGACTCATTTTTTTCCTCCAAAAATATTTCCAAAAATATCATTAAAAGTACCATCTTTAAATATATCCCCAAAACCTCCAAAATCTTCTTTACAACTACTAATAATTAAAGACTGAAAATCAGGGTATTTAGATTTTATCCAAGTTTCTAATTTTATTTTAGAATGTAAATCACTCATACAATTTTTAACTTTAATCTCCTTATTAAACATAGTAGGAGTATTAAAAAAATGAATTTCATATTTTATTATAAAGGTCTTATCCATAATATATTATATCTATATAATAAAATTAAAATTATCAATTCAAATATATTTATCTTGCAAATGTATAATAAAAATACAAATATAAAAATATTTTTTATTTATTTTAAATTAAAACCCTCTATATAGAGGGTTTTAATTTACTCTAATTGAGCAAGATCATTTTTATTTTTATTAGCTTCAGAAGGCACAAAAAAATCTAGGAGTTCCTCATCTTTCATATAAAGGATTCCTTGATAAAGAGGTATAGAAGTTTCCATACTTACTTTAAGCATCATATTCCTTAATTGGCTTTCATAGCTTAATGATGTAGCAAATCTTCTTCCATAGCAATTAACATATCCCCTATCTTTAAGTAAAAAATCTATTTTCTTTTGAATAGTATCCCCTTTACGAGTAATTTGAATTAAATATTTATCTTTCAATAATTTAAGATAGGGTTTTATGGATTCATTGGGATTATTATATTTATTTGCAATAACTCCGTTATCATAAGCTCCTACATTCCATACTGAATTAGTTACAATTGCTTTTCCAGCAGTTCCTAAATGGGATTCTATAATTCCTTGAGCTATTACAAATACTAAATCCATTTGGTATTCTTGACATAATAATACAAGTTGTTCTGATTTTAATTCGGATTTTGGGGATACTTTTTTAATATATTTGTCAACTTCTAAAATTAATTTACTATTTGTTTTTTTCTTTATATTAGTTATGTATGTAGATTGTTCAAAATTATTGACATTACTTACATTCATATCTATAGATCCGGCACTTTCCGAAGTTGAAATTGTTGTACCAAAAAGACCAACAATTCCAAATAATAGTAATATAAAAAAGCGTTTTGAAAGATGTTTAATTTTATTGAAGCTAATAAAGTCGAGCAAATTACTTTGAAATCTTGATGTAATCTCTTTTTCTAGAACTTGTTTCTTTAATTGTTTCATAATTATTTTTTTTAATTTTAACAAAAATTCACAATACGTATGATAATACGTATTAAAATGAATTATTTTAGTTGATTAAAGCTCAGTCTATGAATAGCAATAAATTATGACTTTCGCTGTCCTCCTCTATACGGGGAGGCATATTTTCTGGGGTTTCATTTGTTTCTTCTTCTGGCTCTTCAATTATATCAGGTATATCATTTATATATCTATCTAAACTAGTTAAATCTTGTTCAGGTTTTAATGATCTGATTAACATATATGCTTTATCCTTAATCTTTCCATCAATTAAGCCTTGACTTTCAAATAACTTTATTTCATCATCTTCAACAAGACGTACGATCTTTCTTTCTTCCTTTCCTTCAATTAAAACATATTTACCTGTTGGTTTTCCTTTAGAAAATTTAGTAATATCTTTTTTAAAAATTCCCCCTCTTCCTTTTACCCATTTTCTAAAACTATCTGTTGACATATTAGAAGGTAGTAAAGTTATAGATTCACCATTAATTATATTGACAATAACATTATCTATAGAATTAGGATAAATTTCTTCTATTTTAAGATCTCTAACAGTATAGTTTAATTCTTCTTCAGTAATATTTTTAATTTTCTTCATTTTCAGATAATTTAAAATTAAATAATATAAGCGTTATTTCTGCTTCTAGACTTTTAAAATTTTTAGAATCTAAAAGACTTTTAGCTTTATAAATCCAAGTTTCTTCTTTTATTTCAAGTTCATCATCCAATAAATACTCGGATACGCCTATTATACCTTTTGATTTATAAATATTTAATACATCTTTTATTTTAGCTAATTTTTTCAAAGAATTATTTTAATTCTTTTTGTATTTTATCAAATTCTTTAATTTCTTTTATCATTTGTTCTGGATAAAATCTAAGAGCATCTCTTATTAATTTTGGATCCTTTCCATAAAAACGACAATATTGAGAAATAAGTTCTGAAGAAATATTTATTTTCTTTTCCTTTTCTTCTTTAGCTTTTTTTACCCCTGTAATAAACATCCAAAATGGGGTTTTGGTATATTTTTTTCTTAAAAATTGTTGCCAAAAATCAATAGTAGCTTCCATATTAATTTTTGTATTCTGTAACATATTTGCTTGAATAGGAAAATTAATAGCCATTCTTCTTTGAATCATAAAAAAATTTTTTCTTTTATCCCCTTTTGTTGCATCTGCATAAATGGCAGGGGATTCAAACATAGCTTTAGTAAGTTCAAAAAGTTCCATTTTTATTGGATTTCTTAAGTTTAGGTTTCCATTGTTCTCCACACCAAGTACATATATACTTATCAATAGAAAATACAATATGATCCGTTTTTTTACAATATGGGCATTTTCTTTTACTCATAGTTTATAGCTAATATGCTAATATAATAAAAAAGTTCATATTATAAAATTTTTTATTGTTAAATAAGAGTTAAAAAAGGGTCTTAGTTAATCTAAGACCCTTGATAATAAATAATTTATTATATAAAAAAAGTATTTTATTTTTTATCTTCTTTTTTAGTAGTTTCTTCAACTGCAGGGAATAAATCATTAGTTTTTACTCCAAGAAAATTAAATAATTTACTCATATCAAATCCTGTTCCTTTTGCAGCTTCTGCAAATTTAGAAAGTATTTCTATTGGGATAGAACCAAATTTACCAACAGAGGACCCCCCATTTCCTTGACCCCCGAAATCAATAACTTTGATTTCTTTAATATTGGAAAGATGAGCAGTAGAAGCAGCCATAACTCCTGCAAATTCTTTAATCATATTAGGAGCAAGAGTTTGTAATGCATTAAGTATTTCAAGGAATTTACCTGTTTGATCTAATTTAGCATAAGCTTCTGCTTTTTCTTTAATACCACTAGCTTCACCAGATAATTTAGCATAAATAGCTTTACCTTCTGCTTCCCCCATTTTAATTATTTTAGCAGCATCTCCATCAGCTTCTGCTACTTTAGTAAGACGTATACGTTCAGCTTCACCTTCTGCTTTTTTAATAGCAGCTTGTTTTTCTCCATCTGCTTCCAAAATCTTCGACTGTTGTGAACCTTCAGCATTTACAATTCGAGATTTCTTTTCAGCTTCAGCAGGAACTATTTTTTCAGCAAGAAATCTTTTTTCTTCTTTTACTGCGCGAGCTGTTTCTACTTTTGTTTGAGCAATTTCTTGTGCAGCTTCAGTTTCAGCTTGAGCTTCTACAACGGATTTCAAAGCTTTAGCTTGTGCAAGAGGTCCAGCTTGTGCAGCTATTTCATTTTGAGTATTAACAAGGGCAACCATTTCTGCTTTCTTTACATCCCTTTGTTTATTGGATTCATAAATTTGCATTTCATTAGCATTAGCAGCTTCAATACCTTCTCTCTTAGCAACTGAAGTTTTTTGTAATGAATCTCTTTCAGATATAGCTGTACCAATTTCAGCATCTTTTTTAATTTGGGAAGCTCTACTACGACCTAAATTTTTGATATAATCAACACTATCTCGAATATCTTGAATATTTAAGAAGTCTATATTTATACCCATTTTATTAAAATCATCATTAGCTTCTTCCAATACAGCTTTATTTAATTCGGATTTATCCCCAATAAGAGCTTCCATAGTCATTTTTCCTACTACTGCTCTTAAATGGCCTTCCAGATTCTGAAGAATAATTTTATTTATTTCATCATCATCTCTTCCTAAAAATCTTTCAATTGCTACTCGAAGCAAATTAATTTCAGATGAGAATTTAACATTAGCTACTCCTTCTACTGTTGTCATAACTCCATCTTTATTTGGAGCATTTTCAACTCTTACAGGAAGCATACGATTAGATAAATTCATAAATTCAACTTCCTCTAAAATAGGAATTTTAAATACTCCACCGCCGGCAACAACACGATATCCTTTTTCTACCGAATTTCCCGTAGCATCTTTTACCATCCTTTTACGCCCATAAATAACTGCTGCCATATTAGGCGGGATCCTTATATAATTTTTGCTAATAAAAGCCATTAGAGAAGCAAATAATATAATTGCTCCTAAAATAATACCTCCTACAATAAAAAGTCCATTCATAATTTTTTGTTTTAAAATTTATAACTATGTTTAAAAATGTTTAATTTTCTTTACTAACTATTATAGTATTACCTACTCGACCAGTAATTTTTACTTTATCATGACGTTCAAGTTTTTTACTATTCATTTCTTGAGCCATAAATAATTGATCTCCCCCAGTAGAATCTATTTTTATCTGAGCTAATCCACTATTAGTAGTTTCTATAGTTACCATTGCAATTTTTCCAATAAAACTATCAGAATCTACATTACTATTTCCCTGGAATCCATATACAAATTTCATTAAATACCAAACTCCTAATCCTGTAACTACCCCTGATAGTATACCTGTAATCACTTGTAAATGTAGAGGAGAATGATTTAAATAAAGTATACCCCCTCCTATCCCAAAAGCAAGCATAAAAGCAAATATTACTCGTAAAGAGAATATTTTAGGACTATCAGCATGACCCGCATCTCCATGCCCTAGATCTATTTCATGATGAAAATCAAAATCATGATGAAATTCCCCAAAGATAAGGGAACCCAAAAGACCCAAGGAACCTAATAAAAGAAATAATAAATATAAATTTCCCATTTTTTAAAATATTAATGATTAGTTTTCCAAGGAAAAGGACGTAAAGTTTTTTTAACATCCGTATTTATTTCTGCATTAGAAATTTCTTTAGAAGTTTCTTCTTTAGAAATCTCTTTATGGATTTCTTCTTTTGGAGAATTTGATGTTTTTCTGAGAAAAGAAGTTTCATAATTGGATTTAATCTCATCCATTTTATCTTTTTTAACTTCTGATACTACAACATAAAAAACATCTACTAATTGAAAAAATCCAGACCATATATATTTGCCTGACTTATTTATTTCTAAAATTAAATTTTCTAGATATTTTTCAGGGGTCACACCTTTTCGGGAAGATTCTATTTGAAGTTCCGCACAAAGATTTTTTAAAGTTAATACCTTTTTGTATTCCATGTTATTAATTTTATTTTGTTGAATATATTTAAATCATTAAAATAAGGACTTATTTAAATTTATTCTATCCATTTCTCCAAATATCGAAGCTTCTTTACCTGATTTTTTATAGGAAGGATCAATATATTTTGTTCCTTCTAATAAAGATACCATATTTATTGAATGAGGTCTAATATTAGATTTATCTAATTCTTCTTTAATTTTTTCTGAAAATAATTTAACAATATCACGAGGGAATAAATTTTTATCTAAAACAACTAATTTCATTTGTCTCTTTATTCTTTCCTCCATATTAAAAGAAGGCTTATGACCTGCAATTTTTTCAATTTGTTCAAATATAAGATCTTTTTTATTTAATAAATCTTGAGGCCTTTTAACCCCTACTGTTTCTACTATTTTTTTATATTTAGAATCTGTTATTCGAACTTCTTTATCTTCCCCGTTTTTATCCTTAACTAACCATGTATAAATTGCCGGAACATTATCTCCATCATCCCCACAAAATATTTTATTCATAGCTACTTCAATTCCATCCACTACTTCAACTTTTATTTTTGAATCATCTGCAATTTTTTTAAAATCTTCTTTATCGACATCAATTGATCTATCAAATATATCTCCAATGTCTGAATCTTCAAGCCAATTAATAAAATTAGTAGGAACAAAAAGTTTTTTAGAAGAATTTTTTCCTTGAGTAAAAGGATTAAATACAGTACTAAAATAAATTTTACCACTAACTTCAAATGAATCAACTAATTGTTTCACATCTTTATCAGCTGATACTAAAATAACATGTTGATTTTGTTTATAAAGTAATTCATCTCTCCATAATGCCATTAAATCATCAGCTTCTGCTCCTTCAATACATGAAATAATAAATCCATTATTTTCCATTATCTCTGAAAAATCAGTCATAATTTCAAAAACTTTATCCCAATTTATATGAGCTGCTTTAGTTCTTTGACCTTTATATCCTTCGTTTTCATCAATGGGAATATCTTTTCTCCATGATCTAGAATCCATAGCAAATAAAACTCTAGATGGATTTAATTGCCTAATTACTTGAGAAACATCTGTAGTAACTTTTCTCATTAATTGATCTAATTCAGATTTATTATCAAATGTATATTGTTTTGTTCCATAACCCCCAACAATAAATAAGGATCTAAAGAACATATTACTAATATCAAATACTGCGTTAGTCATAATATTGGGATAAATGTAAATATAAAATAAGATTAAAAATTTAATTTTTTTGTTAAAGAAATGTTAAAAAATTATTGAAGTAATGTAGCTTTAGCTAAAAAATGTTCCCCATCAGTATCTTCTAATAGTTCATGTTTACCAGAAATACAAATAGCTTTTATTTCGGACCCCCACAAATCTTCATATGGAATTTGATCTATAATTTCTCCTATATCTGGTTTATAAAAAAATCTAGATGAAGATTTAACTAAATAAGTAATTTCTTTATAAACACTTAATCCTTCAATGGGGGTTTCTTCTGTGTTATCACTTTGAAAATTAGGACTAATAGATCTAGGATCTTTAATAATTTCTTTTAAAGTTTTTTCATTTAAAGGATAATATCCTTTTTTTCCTAATTTATTTTCTAATTTTACTAATTTTATATCAGATAATACTTTTCTGATATTCAAATCATCAGTTTTTTCGTATCTATAATATAATCCTTGAATAGTAAATTTTTCCATTTGCTAATATTTATATGTATAAGGTTCTCTACTAAATAATACTTTTTTACCTTGACTTTCTAATTTATTTTTAATAGCAAAAGCTAATTCAGTAAAAGTATTAAAATCCCCATATTCATAAATTCCATGACATCCTGGATGAAAATCCCAAAAATTTCCTTCCATGATACATTTATTATTTAAAATAATCTTTGCCATTTCACATGACATATCTACTTGAATAATAATTTCATCAAATGTCATAAGTCTTTATTAATAATTAATTTAATATTTGTTGAATCCGAAAAACTAATGCTAATAAAGTTATTAAAGGATCAATCACAAAAGATTTTTTATATTGATAATCAGCTATTTCAATAATAACCCCCGGTAATTTATCTAATTTAGCTGGAACAATATTTTTTAAGTAATCTGGAAAATCATTACCAAATGCCATGAAAGCTGCATCTATTTGAGAACTATATTGATTAATTATAAATTTATAATTATCATGAGGTTTTGTTGGAGGCTGAAGACATAAATGAAATAAATCTCTAAAATCAGAACTGGTTGCAATATTTTCTAAGGTTAAAGATTTTTCCCCCCGAATATAAAGAGATTGAATTGTATTCATAATAGCTCTCATATCAGGAAAATCATTTTTAATAAAAGTTTTAATTATATCTTCAGAATAAGTTATTCCTGCAGCTTTAAGAATTGCAGCAACTCTTTTTTGGTATTCAGCTAATAAATAAATTTCTTCTTCTTTATTAATAGGATCATATGGAATTTTTTCAAATCTGGATTTTTGTATAGGTTCTGGAATTTTTTGAATAATATTACAAGAAGCTATAAATCTAGTAGTTACAGCAAATTTTTCCATAAATGCTTTAAAAGCATTAAAAAATTCAGAAGTTGCTCCATCAAGTTCATCTAATATAACACATTTAAGTTTTTCTTTACCCCCATCAAGTGACATTGATGAACAAAAATTAGCTATTTTTTCTCTTACTGTATCAATACCTCTCTCTTCTGAAGCATTAATATAAAGATAAGGGTGATCTTTTGCTATAATAAACAGGGAAGATGTTTTACCAGTTCCCGGAGAGCCATAAAGAAGAAGATTTTGTATAAGACCTTTTTCTAATTGTTTAATAACTCTCGGGGGAGCAATAAGTTGTTCTAATTTTTGGGGCCGAAATTTTTCTGTAAATAATTGAGTTTCTATATTCATTCTCCTGAATCATTAAAAATTTCCAAAGCTAAATTTGCTGCCATTACAATTCTTTCTTCGTGATTAAATGCAAAATCATATTCTATTAAATCCAACAATTCCACCCATTTAATCTCATCTATTTCAGAATTTTTAAAATTTAAAATTTCTAAAGGTAAAGATTTTTCTTCTAAAAAATCAAATATAGTAATATAGGATAAAGATACATTTTGTCTATTTTCAGAAGGATCTGTGTTCACAAAAAATGGTTGTTCATCATTATTGAACAATAATTGATTTTTATAATTTGGTAAATATAGAGAAGTTTCTTCATAAAATTCTCTAATCAAAGCTTCATATCCAGTTTCATCCCAATCTAAATATCCACAAGGTAAACACCATTTTCCTGGAGAATCTGGCATATTTTTAGATCTTTTTTCGATAAGCGTATAAACTTTTTTATTCCATTGAGCAAGTATTACTCCTACTACTGCAACACTTCGACTTTCCCAAATAGTTTTACCTCCTACTTTATATTCTGTATTAGGTTTATTTTCAAATATAGGTTTTTTTATCATTTTAGAATTAAATTAATTTTTTATTGTTGTTTTATACTTTATAATTTATAATGGGTTTTACGAATATCCAATAATAAATTTAATGCCCATTCTTTATCAACCTCTTTAGGTAAATTGGATTTTTCAAAAACATCATCTAAATTAGCTATTAGATTTTCAGCTTCTTTTAATAAGTCATCATATTCATATTCGCCCTTTCGTATACTCATAAGTTTTTTAATTTCTTCAAGAGTTCTTCTAACCCTTAATTCTCCATTAGCCATTTCATGAGCCATTAAAAGTAAACGATAAGTATGCATCATATTTTTGGAATCATAGTTTTTACCATGTTCCTTATTCATTTTAAATCTATTTTCATTTCGATTTTTTAACCAATCTTGATATTCTTGATATTTTTTACAATGAGAAGAATATCCATCTTTATTAAAAACTAAAGTTGCACATGGTTTTAATCCTTTAGGTATAGAAGTTAATTGTATATCATTAGAGGTTTCTTCATTTGAAACTATTCCTGCGAATTTTCCAGTATTATAATACATCTCATCATATAATGCATATGTATCTTTAGCATGATCTATTGCAGCTAAACCAAAATCAGATTGAGAAAATTTGATTTTTCTAAACCAATTAAAACAATTAAAATAATGGTTATCACTATAATTTACTAGCCATTCTTTAAAAGATTTAGATCCTCCACTACGAAGAAGAACATAGCAAAAATCCAAAACAGTTTTTCTTTGCATTTGAGATTCTTCCCAATTTATTTTTTTGTTGTATCCTCGAGCTTTTTGAATTTGATCAATTGCATAACCCGCAAAAGTCCATCTAACTCTTTTGGTTAAAAAATGTTCTTTTTGAGATGTAATTACTTCAAATTCAGGTTTAATAATTTTAATACAATCTTTAGGGGCTGCAATCATTTCTAAAATATTTGGATTATTACCTTGAAGTAACTGCATAAATCTACCTAACTCATAAAAAGTTATATCATTTTTTTCATCTGAAATTTGTTCAACCCACCCATATTTAAGAGCATGTTCTAAAGGTTGAATAAAAACTCCTCGAATATCAACATCAGACTCTGGGGTAGCTGTACCATATGCATGAGAACCCATAATAGTTTCCATAATTATAAGATCTTCATCATGGAGTTCTTCAATAGTAAAATTAGATTTATTGTAGCCCATAAAAAAATTATATTTGTCTAAATAATAGATCAAATATAATTTAAACTTTAAGGATACAATAAATAAATTTGTTAAATTTTAGTTAATATTTCTTTAACTTCATCATAAGAAGTAATCTTTCCTCTAAGAAAATTAGCAAAAAGATTTTCTTCAGGCATCTTTAACAATTTTAGTTCAGTATTCATATTTTCTTCCAACTTTTCTATCTCTTTAAAAGCTTTATTTTTAACTACTGTACGTTGAGATGAAAAATCATCGATAGGAGCACTTAACTCCAGTTTTTTAACAATTGCATCAGCTAAAAATTGAGGATTAAAATTTACTGATGGATCTAATTTTCCTGCCAACCCCATTTGGAGTACTTCTATTATAATATCTTTATTACTTTTCATATAGTTATTCTTTAAAGTTCCAATATTTAATTTTTCCTGCATAAGTTATAGAATCCTTTGGGGATTCAAGAATTAATAAATTAGAAGAATTATCATCATAAGGCTTATCTTCTGAAATTTTACATTGATAAATCATTTCTAAATTATTATAAGAAATATACACAAAATAATCTTCAGATTTTGAAAATTTACCGATGAAAAGAATGCAATTAAAACCTCCTTCATCCTTACATTGTATAGACCAAACTCCTTTTTCTTTTTTAGGGGTTTCAATAAAACGAATAACTCTATCTTGATCATTAAGAGTAGAGATCATTTGGTTATTAGAAATATAAAAGGATACTTCTGTTTCTGAAATACATTTTTTATCCTTAAAATAATGGGTAACTGCAAAAGATTTGAAAGAAATCGAATCAAGTTTTTCCTGAGAAAATATTGAAATGTTTATCAGGATTGCTATGGATAAAATAATTAGTTTTTTCATTTTGTATATTTTTACAATACAAATATACAAAAAAGATCCGGAGTTAATCTATCCAAATCGTTAAAAAACGTTAAAATAGTTGATAATACTGGTATTTCATTTCGTTTATGCAGGCTCATACTTGTATTAAGTCGCCACTTATGCAGGTCGATATTCTTAGTCCAGCACCGATATATAGCTTATTTCAATGGCTATAGTATTACCACTTCGGTTATTATCAACTACAGGGGTAGGACGCATCTTTTTCTGTGTCTATAAAAATAAATTTAGGTATGTAAATATTTAAATCTATTATTTTTATATAAATTGCTTCACAAGTTATTATAGGAATAAATATTGATGATTTTTCAAATTTATATCCTTTCCCGTGTTGACAAAATTCTATCATCAATTCTTTTTTAGTATCCAAATTTATAACATGATCAAAATATCCATCGGAATCATATGATATTCTAATATTTGTTTCTTTAACTTTTAAAACAATATTTATTTTTTCCATAATTATTCCAAAGTTAAACCTATTCCTGATATATTTTTAATTTCTAATTTTATCCCATTTTTTTCAAATAATCTTCTCAAATGGGTAACATAAACATCCATGGACCTTCCAGAAAAATAATCTGACTTTTGCCAAACTTTTTCCATGATAATTTCTCTTCTAATTACTTGACCATAATTAGAAGCAAGAATTTCTAAAATTCCTCCTTCTTTAGAAGAAAGTTTCTTTACTTCAGCATTATTATAAAATAAAGTTCTTCTACTTGGATCATATTTACATGGGCCAAATTCAATAATTTCAGTATTATGGGTAGTTAATTTTCTTAATTTACCAAAATGATTAATATAAATTTTTAAATTTTCAATAATAAGATTATGAAGTAAAATATAGGATTTATTTAAATCTTCACCACAGGAAAAAGGTAAATACATATCAGCTCCTGTAACATTTAAAAGTTCATTGCCTTGTTCTTGAATTAAATCTCCAAATAATAAAACAGGGGTATAAGAATTTTTTCTTTTAATGAAATCTATTGCTTTTTTAGAAAAAGAATTAGGATGATGTAAAGCAAAACCTTCAAAAGAATCATTTTGTATACAATCAAAGAAAATTTTTTCCACTTTAACAGTAAAAATTTCGTGTTTGTTAGTAAGTTGTAATTTATTAAAAATCTCTATCACTTCAAACTCTGGGGTATATAAAGCTATTTTCATAAGTAAAAGTTAAGTGGTGTTACAATATACAATATTATTCTAGTATTTAAAATTTAATTTTGTTAATAATGTGTTAAATTATTAACAAGTTGTAAACCACTAATTTTTACTTTCTGCTTCCATTTTAGCTTTTAATTTTTGAAGAACCTCTAAATCCCCAAATGTTACAACTTTCTTTTTTTCTACACTTTTTTGAATTTGTTCAACCTTTTCTTTTTCTTCTTGATCTAATAAAAGATTTTCTTTAAAATGATTAAATACTTCACTTCTCTTCATTTTATTTATTATCCAAACAATATTTTTATCTCCTTTTAAAAGGCCATTTGTAACTAAGGATAAAAGATTTTCAATACAATTTAAACAAAGATAAGTAGTAGTTTCCTTACCAGTCCAAGCCATAATAGCTCCGTGGGTTATATGTTTAATCATAGCTCTTTCTTCTCGAGGAATTTCCTCCCCATTAACACTTTTAATTAGCTGACTCATAGAATCTTCCATAAAATCTTTAGATCCATGTATTCTTTGGAATACAGTACCAGCATCAATAAGATCTTGATTACAAACATTACACTTATGTTCCTTTTTATCCTCAAATTCTAAAACTTTTATAGATTTATAAATAGGTAAATAAGCGTTAATCAAATGATTTACAAAATTTTTAGATTTTGGATCATCGTACAATTTTTCAATAGGGGTTTTTTCGTCAGACATTTTAAATAAAATTTTGATTTATTTCTACAATTTTCATAAATATCATAAGAAATAGTTACGGAACTTAAATTTATCAAAAAAATATACCAAATACAGATTAAAGGTAAAATAGAAAACCTAAATATATCTCTATTTTTACCACGAATCCACAAATAATATTGAAAATAATTTTCATTCCAAAGTTTATGGGTATATTTCATTTAAATTTTTTCTCTTTAATATTATCACTATTTTTCTAAAAATTGAATTTATTCAATTTTTAGAAAAATAAATTGTAAATAGTTAGTATCATTTTTTCTTTTTATAAGGCTCAATATTTACTGAAATAAATGCATTACAATCTTTATGAATATTAGAGGGGGTTTTACCAATACGATTAAAAGAAATATCGTATTGTGTTCCACATTCAAATCCTTCATCTATTTCCCATCCAATTTGAATAGTAATATCTACTCCAGATATAGTTTCTATCCTATTTACTATAAGTAAGGAATCCTTTAAATCATTTACATATTCTATCAGGAGTTTAACATCTGATGGAATATTATTGATATTATATGGAAATCCATAATCAGCAGCATCATTATAAATTTGAACTTGTTTTTCAGCTACTGTTTCAAAAGCTATTGCGTGTTCTTTAAATACTCCCATGACTAAATGTTTTTAAGTTATGGGCAAATATACTAAATTCCTCCATAGTAAAAAAATAAAAACTTATCTAATTCGAGATTTAAATTTAAATTTTTTAGCTCTTGAATAACTAACCCATTGATTTGCAGATTCTGATACATTAAATATATGAACCATATCTTCATCTTCTTTTATTTCCATTACTTTTACTAATTCTCCGACATGTGATTTATAAAGACCCCCAACTTCTATTTTTAATTCTTCCGGCATTTTGTTAATTTTTAAATAATTAAAGACAAATTTCAAATTTTTTCCTCATAGATTTCATTATTTCTTTGGATACATTATGAGTATTTATTCCTTTGTGTCTATTTTCTACAATAACAGAATAGACTTTATATCCATATTCTTTAGCAAGTTTTCGATAAGGTCTCATATCTTTAGATTTTACTGAAACATTATCAATTACTACTAAAGAAATTTGTTTTTTCATAAATCTCTCGCATTTTCTTTTACACCATTCATGTGCTTGAATAACACGAGATTCTGTCCAGATATATTCTCCTTCCCTATTTATTAAATAATCATCTGCTGAACAAATAGCTTTACTTAATAAAGAAGCCAATGAAGATTTACCTGATCCAGGTAATCCTCTTAATATAACTAAAGACTTCTCAGCCATATATTAAAAACATTTTAGAAATTTTTTAAGAACTTAATTTCACTTTTATGAGATTAAATCCATTTTTAGCTGTAGCAATATCATTTTTACTTAAATAAAAACATTTTATACACAATATAAAATATATTATTATAGAATAAAATTTAAGTAAAAATATTAATTTAGATGGGGAATCAATAAGTATATAGAATCCTATTATAAAATATGCTAAAATACCTAATATAGGAGCTAAAGCTATTAAAATAAGTTTAAGAGGATTTTCATCCAATATAGTAATTTCAAAACTATATTTTGATATTTCATTAGGGTTTATTTTTTTTAAAAAATACCATCTCTTTGAAACAATTTCATACTTTGAAAAAGTTATCCATAATAATATAAAATGGGATATTTCATGAAATAATAAAGCAGGAATTTCTAAATAAACTTTTATTATACTCAAAAAAACTATCCATTTTTTATCTCTTGAGTATTGAATAAATTCATAAAGCATTTTAATCTTTTTCATTTGAAATCCCCTTAATCAGAAAGATGACATAAATGAACAGATGGATAAAATTCTGGATATTCTTCAGAATCTAATGGGAAAAATTTATCCGAAGTTGCACTTATATGTCTTCCATCTTCTGTTTCAGCAAAAATAAGACACACTAATTTAGGATTAGTCATTCCATTTGGGGTTAAAACCATATCTAATATTTTTACAGGAATAAGTTCTCCCCTTATAGAATCATAGGATACTTTATCCCCAATTCTCATTCGTATAAGAGAGCTTTTCATATTTAGAAACTTAAAAGAATTTCTCCATTAATAGAAAGGGAAAATCCTTGACTTTTACACCAATCAATTATTTGACTATTAGTAGCATTAGAAAAAAAGCAATCAGCAAATTGTTCTCTAGTACCATCAAACATATCTCCATTCTCTACAAGGATTTTATCATCTTCTGATTCCATAATAAAATGTTTAATTTATTAATAGTACAAATATAAATCAAAAAAGGTCGAATTAAAAATAATTCGACCTTAATTTTGTTAAAAAAACGTTACTTTTTACTATTTATTTAATATTCATATCATTTCATTTTTTATGATTTTTTGTTGGGACCAATGTCCATGATTATTTTGAACATGATTTTTACGAACATATTTAGCACAGGATTGGCGAAATTCAGAATAATGAAATTCATTAGCAATTCTAACTACATAACCTTCTATAGTTTCAGAACTTGAACTTATTTTCTTATTAAGTTTTTCTATAATAGTCATATCCCATATACCTTTATATAAAACAGGAACAAGAGAAATTTCTAAAAGTTCTGCCCAATTTTCAGTTTCCTCCCATGAAAGACAAACATTTCTTTCATCCCAAATAGAAAACATATAAAAATATGATTTTAAAGGATTTCCTTTTTCTTTAGTATATTGAATAGCATGTTTAGCAAATAGATTTTCTCCGCATACCCTCCAATCTGTAGGTATATTATATCCTTTTTGAGCCCATAAATTTTTGACCCAATTACGTGATGGATGGGAGCCACTATTTATAGATCGAGCATGTAAATAATCTGGATAAAGGGATGTATTTTCCCCATCCATTTTTTCTGTTATAATTACAATCTTATTTTCAAAAATTTTTATATCATCAATCATTCTATCA
This sequence comes from Candidatus Nanoarchaeia archaeon, assembly GCA_028717785.1. The sequence goes on from JAQUND010000001.1 coordinate 44,393, forward strand.
TCCCTATTCATACCAGGACTCCAAGGTAAATGATAAGTTCTTGGATATTTTATTTGGTTAGTAAATAAATGTAATACTTCATTTAATATTTTTTGAACTGATAGATCATTAAAGAGTTCTCCTTTTAACCTCATTCCATTAGATAAAATTTCATTTCCCCATTTATCATATTCTACATCAGAATAAAGATGATCAGGTAAAACAATTTCAGTAATACCGATTGCATTACGGATATCGTTACAAGATAGTAAGGTTTTTTCTGCTAATATATGATGTTCCTCACAAAGAGAAGCTCCATTATTTAAATAATATCCTCCATCAGAAAAAAGTCTTCTTTCTATAATATGATGAGCATCTTTGGCTTCTTTTTTACATATAACACAAGAATGATGGTCACGTTCAAAAACGTTATTTCTAAATTCATCCCGTGTTAAAAGTTCTTGTTTCATAGTACAAATATAATAAAAAATCCCGAATTAAAAACTCGGGATTAAAAATTTTAAAAATTTATTATCTACACAAATCATCAGCAGTATGAGTTGCTGCCCATGAATAAGGTTTTCCAAATGCTTCAAACCCCATATTTTGAGCATATCCAATACCAGAAGCATAAAGAGCATTAGACATTTCTTCTTCTTTAGAATTATAATCAAGATGAACTTGAATTTTCTTCTTACATCCTTTAAGCATTTGAGCTACACTAATAGTTATTTCTACTTCTTTCCAAAGTTTTGGATGGAGTGTAGATTTATCAAATTCATTATCGTGTCCTTTTTTTGCTTTATTTCTAGGTTTAACATCTTTATCAAAAAGGATAGCATTAATAACATGAGCTCCATGTCCAACATCATATTTATCAATATAATGCATAACAATAACTACAGCATATTTAACAAAACGAGGAAATTCTTGAGAATCACATCCTATAGTAATAGTTCCATATGGATTTTCATTTGCCCAGGTCTTAACATATTGATTAACATCTTCAATAATTGTTCCATCTTGTTTTTTAAAAATTAACTGTTCCATCTTTTTTCCTTTCTGATATTAACAAAAAAGGGCTTTTTAAAGCCCTTCATAAATTTCATTTATTTTAATTTTTTTCTTTCGAAATTTTTGATGAATTGCTTTTTTCTTTGATTCAAATGTTTTTGTCGCAAATCTACCATCATAGAATCCCTGTTCTTTGGCAGAGTTTCGATTAACCCCAACTGATAGTTTATATAACACTTCTGCGGGTATTAATATTTTATTTGACTGACTCATTATACGCAAAAATATGATAATTGTTTTAACTTTTATCTATTTACCTCAAAAAAATTTTTAAAAATTAATAGTAAAATTCTACTTTTTTTAATAAATCGCTTTTAGAAGTCCAATAATTTTCATTTAATGATATTTTAACTCTATAAGCTTTATCCCATTTACTTGGTGTTAATCGGGTCCATCTTATTATCTCTCTAGGAACTTCAGACATTTTATGACCTTTATTTTTTGCCCAAGCAATTTTAAATAAAACATAATTAATAGCTCTAAGTTCATATGTTTTATAATCAAAACCATATTGTTTTAATTTTTGAATAGCAAATTGTTCAGATTCATATTCTTCAATATATCTTTTCTTTTTTTGATTATCAAAATGTTTTAACACAATATGACCTATTTCATGAAAACAAACCCCCAAAGTATCTTCATTAATAGGACAAGGAATTTCTATTTTTTTAGGTTTATAAGAACACCCCTCTGAATCAATATTCCATTTAATTATTTTTATTCCATATTTTTTAGTTTCCTTTAAAATAATGGATTTTAAATTCTTCATTAGTAATAAATTTAATTTTATAGATTTTATAGATTTTCATTATATAGTTTTGTATAATTAAAAATTTAACGGAATTTTAACAACTTTAACAAAACTTTTATTTTCCCCCTCATACAATAAGTGACTAAAGAAAAAAGAAGAAGATCCTTAAATAGAAAGAAAATTCTTAAATAATTAACAAATCTTTAACCCCCACAAAATTTATTTTATCCTTATCTATTGTATATTTGTTCCAAATTTATTTTATGAAAATAAAAGAAATCCCAGAACATTATTGGAACATGAGGATAGTTACCTATGTTTGTAATAATGAAAGATTGTTTTCTATAGCAGAAGTTCATTATGATAAAGGAATTCCTTCTTCTTATGGTAAAAAGGGTGCTGTATTATGTAATCATACTTCAATAAAGAGTCTTATTTGGTCAACTAATAGAATAAAAGAATGTTTAAAAAAGCCTGCTTTAGATTTAGATAATTGGCCTAAAGAATGGAAAGATAATACATTAGTAACTTTTAATTTTTATGATTCAGAACTTTCTAAAAAAATTACAGAAAAAGGAAAAGAAGAATTACAAAAAATTAAAAATAAATTAGGTGAATTAAATAAGTAATTGATATGAAAAGAAATCTTTACTTTAAAGATGGAATTTTATTTGCTAATGGATATGAAAGAGTTGTTCATGGGGGAAGAGGGGATTATGTTGAATTAATTAAAGAACAAATACAAGTTATTTTAGTATCTAATTTTAATCAAAAAATACCCAATGAACTTTCTAATGAATCTTTTTATTATTATTGGTTAAAACCTATAGGAAGAGAAGAAAAAATATATTGGCAATGTAATTTAGTTAATTATGCTGATTATAAAAGAAATTTTTATTATATCAGTCCAAAAGTATTAATGTCTTTCAATGGAACAGAATTATTTTAAGATTAGTTAAGATGTAATAACAAAGGAGTTAAATTTATAAAATATAGAATATTTAAGAAAAGTTTAAATTATGAAATTAATAGAAATTTTTAAAAAAGAGGAATTATTTTCAAAAGACATAAGACAACGTATAAATAATAAACAGATAACTATAAATGGCATTCCTATTAAAAATAATGATTTAAATATTGATATAAATTTTTATATTGATGCTGGGGATTATATATTTTATAATTTAAATAAATTTAAAACCATTTCATTTTTAAATATTGATGAAATGTTTGAATGCGATATCCCCTATGTTAAAAATTTATTAAAAGACTTTTCATTACTTAAAATATCAAAGAAAAAATTGTTTATATTTAAAAATTAATTAAGTAGATTTCAAATGGAAACAATTGATATATTTATAGTTAAACATAAAACATCTAATGTTTATTTTCAAGGTACAGGATGGAATGGTCCAATTTGGACTATGATTGAAAATAAAGCTAAAATTTATGTTAAACTTTCTAATGCACGAAGAAGAGTTACTTTACTTGCTAATGAAAACCCCTCGTGTCCAAGTGTTATTATAAAGATGACTGCAACTTTTGTAGAAATATTAGATGAAGTCGATAGAATAAAAAAAGCTAAAGAAGCTAGAGTTCTTAAAAATCATCAACATAAAATTTATTCTGCTAAGTGTAAAATGGAAAATGCTCAAAAAGAAATGGAAAGAGCTAAAAATGATTTAGATAATGCCAAGAAAGAATTGGGTATACAATAATATAAAATTAAAAAAATGCAAATAAAAACGATTAAGAAGACTATCATAAATAAACTTACAGAGTGGTTAAATTCCATTGATGATGAATTTTTAAGGACAAAAGTTAAAAATAATTTATTATTGTCAGGAGGTTCTATAACTTCAATGTTTTTAAATTTAGATATAAATGATTATGATATTTATATAAAAGATATGGATGTTCTTTTAGAACTTACCAAATATTATACAAAAAATTTTGATGATAAAATTAAGATTTTAGATGGGAGGTTAAAAGAAAAATACATTGATGAATTGAGAGAAGATGCTCATAGTGCTTATGAAATTGCTGTTAAAAATTTAAGTTATGATCAAATTAAATTATTTTTTATAGAAAAAAATGGAGGGATGTTAGTTGAAATAGAAAACAAAGATAAAAAATATCAACCTGCTTATTTTTCCCCTAATGCTATATCTTTAACAGATAATATTCAAATTGTTATTAGATTTCATGGAAATAATGAAGATATACATAAAACTTTTGATTTTATTCATGCTACTAATTATTTTACATTTGAAGAAGGTTTAGTAACAAATATTAAAGCATTAGAATCAATTTTAACTAAACAATTATTTTATCAAGGATCTTTATATCCTTTAACTTCCATTATTAGAATGAAGAAGTTTATAAAGAGACAATGGAATATAAATGCAGGGGAAATATTAAAAATAATGTTTCAAATTTCTTTACTTGACCTTAAAGATCCGGATGTATTAGCTGAACAATTAATTGGAGTAGATGTAGCTTATTTTGATAAATTGATTGAGATTTTAAGAGGGGTAGAGCCTGAAAAATTAACATCAACTTATCTAAATACAATTATAGATAAGGTATTTAATGAATATGATGATAATGAAGAATGAAATATCTTTTAACATATGAAGATGCAAAATTAATTTGTGAAAAATATAACCATAAGAATTTTTGGGAAATCCAATTTATGATAAATGGTTATAAATTATCATCTTTTAATTATTTTATATGTGGGTGGAATGATTTTAATAACCCCATAAATAATACAGAAGTAAATGCTTTTGATATGAGGGGAACTACTTTTGTGTTTAATAAAGATGGTTCTTTATGGAAAAAATTTTTTATGCTTCCAAAATTTTTTAATTTAAATCAAGTTGAAAAAACTCAATATGAAGCACTTAAATCCAAAAAAATAAATTCTATTACTCAAAAAGAAGATGGTTCTCTTATAGCTTTTATGATACTTCCTGATGGAAAGCTCTTTTCTAAAACTATTGGATCTTTTGCAAGTGATCAAGCTTTAAATGCTCTTACATTACTTTATTATGATGAAGAACATGTTTTATGGGTAAAAAAATTATTGAATGATGGTTTTACCCCATTATTTGAATATGTTGCTAGAGATAATCGAATTGTTTTATCTTATGGAAAAGCTCATCTTCGTTTTATAGGTATAAGAAATAATATTACTGGAGAATATTGTTCTTCTGCAGAAATGAATACTTCTAAAATACCTAAATCTATTTATATTGTAGAAGAAATATTTTCTACTTTAGATGATCTTATAAGTTTATCAAAAATAAAAAAAGATAAAGAAGGATGGGTTGTAAAATTTGAAGATGGACTTTTGGTAAAAATTAAAACCCATTGGTATTTTAGTCTTCATGGAATACGTACTGAAAATGTATTTAGGGAAGATTATGTTATTAAAAATTATTTAGAAGAAACTCTTGATGATCTTCTTTCTCTTTTAGATCCAGTTAAAGATCAAGATGCTTTTGAATTTGTAGATAAAGTTACTAAAGCTATAAATAATTATATAGATCATATTGAATCATATGTTTCTTATTTAATTCAAAGATATGAAAATGAATTTCAAAATAATTGGAAAGAATATGCTACTAAATGTCATAGCGAACCTTATTTTGGATTATCTAGAGTAATGATTGAAAGACCTATCGAATTTAAAAAGAAATTGATAGAACTTGTTTTAGAGAGAACTTCAAAATTTAAGAATGCTAAAGAATTAATTCAAAAATATAGTTAAAATGGATAAAAAACCTATAAAAACAGTTTATGTTTGGAGTAAAGATCAATTTGATGATGCTATGCAATTAAATGAATTAAAAGATTCTAATATAGAAAAATTATATAAAACAGCTTTAATTTCAATTAATGATACTTCAGGTATTTATTCTAAATCATGGTTTAATGAAAATCATTCTAATGTTCTTATACTTCATTTTGATGATATAGAAAATGATATGGAAAAATCTCCTACAAATAAACATGATTGTAAAGCTTTTACTATAGAACAAGCTAAAAAAATTATTCATTTTCTCAATACAAATAAAGATAGAACTCAATTTATTGTACATTGTGCAGCTGGAATTAGTAGAAGCGGATCTGTAGGCCTTTTTATTAATGATTATTTTGAATTAGATTATAAAACTTTTTTAGAAAATAATCCTTTTATTAGTCCTAATGGTCATATTTCAAGAATTCTTAATAATACATATAGAGATAATTTAAAAAATTCTTAATAAATTTAATAAAAAATTAATACTTTTATAGTAAATTATAAAATGAGAAATTTACAAAAAATAATAATTTGGTGGTTAGGAATTCCTTCATTCGAAAAAATGGTTAAAAAATGTCCTAAAGATATAAAGGATATTTTGTTAAGATGTAGGGAAACCCCTCAAAATCCATTTTGGCATCCTGAAGGAAATGTTTTAAAACATACAAGAATAGTTTATAATAGAGCTAGAAAATTAAAAAATTTAGATTTTTGTATTGCTGCTTTTTTCCATGATTTAGGAAAACCTAGTGTTACAGTACGTAATTCAAAAGGTTCTTGGTCAGCTCCTGGACATGAACTTGTCTCTACTCAAATTTTAGAAAAATTCCAGGATTGGGTAGAACAAATAGGAGGGGATTATAAAAAAATACATGAATTGGTTTTTTACCATATGAGAGTTAAAATTATGGATGAAATGAAACCAAAAAAACAAGAAGAAATGAAAAATCATATATTTTTTAATGAAATTTTAGAGTTCTCACAATTAGATAATATGCAAAATTTAACTAAAGAAGAACTCCATGGATGAACTTATAGTATCTGTTTGTTGTACTGCTCCTATTTTAACAGACAATATTTGTTCAATTTGTAATAAAATTTGTATACCTGTATATGCAAATATTGAATGTGAAGAATGTGGAGGTCCAATAAAAATTTCTGATAATAAATGTATAGATTGTAATTGGAAAAAAAGATAAACTTTGTTTTTTATTTAAATTTTTCATTTTTAAATCCTCTAATATTTTATATTAGAGGATTTTTTAAGGATAAATAGATAAATAAAAAGAAAATGATTTTTTCTGAATTTACTAAAACTATTACAGGTAATACTATTCTATTTAGTAATGAATCTCCTATAGAAAATGTAGGTAAAATAATTTTTTATAAAGATAATGCTTTAGGGGTTTTTATAAAAAAAGAATTTAGATGGTCTTTTAATAAAAATTATTGGTCCTCTTGGATGACTTTATCCCAAAATAAAGTTATTTCAATTGTTACTGGAAATAATAAATATCTTTTTTTAGAAATCAAATATATTCCTTCGGGAAATGGAACCTGTTCTACTTTTTCTTTAACTTATAATGTTAATACTTCTCAAACATATGCTCCCCCTGTTGAAGGAGCAGAATTACACTATGGACATACTGTACCTAATGGATGTAATAATTAATAAAAATAAATTAAGTTAAAATGTTATAAATGGAAGAGGCTTATCTCTTCCATTTTTTTTGAGATAAATAAGATAAATAATCCATTTATCTAATGCAATATCAGTTTGCCGAAAGACAGGAATTTATAAAAACAGTTGAATTTCATAATTCAGATCCTCTCTTAAATGTAACAAGAATAACATATTTTAAAGAAGAAGGTATTTCTGGAATATTTGAAAAAAAAGAATATCGATATTCTTTTGACAATACTATATGGACTAATTGGAATACACTAACTCAATCAAACTTAGCTGGAATACAATTTCAAGATAGACCAAATTTTTGGCTTCAGCTAAAATATACTAGAACAAGTGTAATTTCCGGTAATATATTAAGGTGGTATTTATTTTATGATGGTTCTACTTCTACCCCTCCTGTACCTCCTTTAACTTTAATAGATGCAGATACTTTACAAGGAGAAGATGGAGCATATTATTTAAATAGAGCTAACCATATTGGAGCATATACAGATATCAATATGGAAAATGTATCTGGAGATGCATCTACAGTTGGTGTATATCATGGAAGATTAGATACTTCTATTGGATCTACTTTCTTTTTTAAAAGACTTGAAGGTAAATCGGGTATAAATATAACAGAATCTTCTTTAGGAATGATTTATATAGATGGTTCTGCAGCAGCTTCTCAAGTAATTTATGAAAATCCGGATCCAGTTAATCAAACAATTGGTGGAATATCATCAGGGGAAAGTTTTTTCTCAGTTCCAAAGACTTTTGGAGAAACAATGAAAGCTTTATTTTATCCTGTTTTATATCCTACTTTAACTGCTCCTTCAAATACTTTTGCTCATAATGTTGCCTATTTACAAACTATAGGAGCAAGTGTAAATATTAATTTTACATCAACATTTAATAGAGGAAGTATATCTCCTGCTTATGGAACAAGTGGGTTAAGAAGTGGAGCTGGAAGTATTGCTCATTTTACAGGAGATGGTTTACCTGCTTCCGTAAGTGGATATCCTACTTCCCCTCTCATAGAATCTTTAACAGGATATACAGTTATTTCAGGGGTAAGAACTTGGTCTGGTGCTTGGTCTTATGATATAGGAGAACAACCATTAGATAGTGAGGGAAATTCATATAGTTCTCCTTTACCTGCTGGAGCTACTGGTTATCAAACAGCTAGTATAGAAGGGGTTTATCCTCTTTTTGGAACAACTTCTAGTATATCAAACCCAAATACTCAACAAACTCTTGTTTCAATGATTACAGGAGATGATATAGAATTTGATCTTGTTCCTGAATCTGGAGGATATAGACAAAGTTTTGATATTTCAAATGCATGGTTAGGAGCTAGACCTTTAATTGGAGTAGAAACTCTTAATACAGTTTCTGATTTATGGGAATATGAAGGAGGAACTGCTCCTTTATCTTTAAATAGATGGACAACAAGTTCTGTTACCCATATAATAGCTGGTAATTTAATAAATTATACTCGATATACATACAATGGAACTGAAAGAAGCTCTATTACTATACGTTTAAAATTTTAAAAGAAAGTAAAAAAATAAATTAAAATATGGCAAGAGATAAAGGAACTTTCAATTTTTCAGCTAATTTTGAAGTTTTAAATAAAGCCCCATTAGATGCAAGACAAGTTGTAGGATCCTATGCAGATTTAATAAATCCTTCAACCTGGTTAGATTCTAATAGTTTAATTTGGTTATTTAATGGAGCAATTGTATCTGTTGCAAATGATGTTTCTACTACTCGTAATGGTATTTATTTTCTAAAAGATGCTAATAATTATACAGATTATTCAAATTGGGAAAAATCTACTTTTAGTGGAATAACTGATGTTAGTATAAATAATGTTGGAGATGGTAGTGTACATATTTATGCTGGTGTAGATTTATCTACAGGAGCTTTTAAATTTAAATCTCTTAAAGGAATAGGAGCAGCTATATTAAGTGAAACAAATGACTTAATTACTTTAAGTTTAGATGCTTCTTTTTCTGGAGAAGTAAATACTGCATCAAATGTTGGAACTGGAGATGTTAGTTTATTCTGGAAAAAACAAGATCAAGATTTAAAGTTTAAAAGTATTAAAGGTAGTTCTTATATAATTTTATCTAATTCAGATCCTAGTACTATTCATATAGATGTATCTCTTGGCAATAAAGTTAATAAATCAGGAGATAATATGACTGGGGATTTAAATATCCCTGGTATAAATATTACTAATGATTTATCTGTAGGGAGAAATGCAATAATTACAGGTAATTTAAAAATAGAGGGGAATTTAAATGTTGATGGTTCTACTACTTATATAAATTCATCAGAATTAGATATTTCTACTAATTTTATAAAATTAAATACAGGTTTAATAGGGGTTCCTCCTGAATGGTTACAATCAGGAATAGTAGTAAAAAGGGGATCAAAAGAACCTTATGTATTTATTTTTGATGAAACTGATCAAACTTTTAGAATAGGTATTGTATCTGCAGATTCATCAAATTTATATAGGGATTCTTCTACTCAAGCTGTAGCAACAAGAGAAAATAATCCTGTAACAAATGGAATAGCTATTTATAATCATTTATTAAGTAGATTTGATACAAGTTTAGGATTAGTTTTTGATTCTTCTAATGGACTTTATATTGATGGTTCTTTAAGAATTTCGTCTTTAAGGGGAACTGGAATAAGATATGTAACAGTTAATAGTGATGGTATTTTAAATTTTGTTATTCCCCCTTATATAAAAGAAGTTTCTATTGGAAATACATTTAAATGGGATACATCGGGATTTTTACAAGTTGATACTAGTGCAATAGGAGGAAATGGAAGATATAATACTCTTTTAGATTCATCCTTATTAATGCCAACAGCAGTTGGGGGATATCCAATAGGAACATCTGTTTCAGAATTAGTTGGAGATACATTCATAACAATGTTTGATAATCTTTTATTTCCAACAACTAATCCTACTTTAACTGCTCCTTCAAGAACTTTTACTTTAACCCTTCCAGGTTCTGCTACATATATAGAAATTGGAGCAGATATTAGTATTACTTTTACTGCAACATTTAATAGGGGATCTATAAGTCCTCAGTATAATGCAGATTCTCCATATAGATCTGGATTACCTAATAATTATAATTATGAAGGAGTTGGTTTAATAGATGTTTCTTCAACAGCATTATCTAATACTCAAATTATATCCTATAATGATGTTTCTATAGGATGGCAGCCTTATTGGTATTCCCAAATTTCTTATGATTCCGGGGTTCAGCCTTTTAATAATAAAGGAATTATTTATGATGTATCTTTAGCAGCAGGAACTACAGTATTATTATCTACAAGATTTGAAGGAGTTTATCCGTTATATGCTACAACAGTAGATATTAATACATTAACTAAACAATCATTAGTTTCAATGTTATCTGGAAATAATATAACTATAAATCTTGTAGGAGATCCTACAAATTATCAAAAATTTGATATTCCTGTAGCATGGACTGGAACTCCTACAAATAGACCATTAGTTGGAGTTCTTCAATATAATACGGTTTCTGGACAATGGGAATATCCTGGGGGTTCTGCTGCATCTTCTTTACTTATTTGGACTACAAGCTCTGTAACAGAAACGGTTCAAGGAAATGTTATTAATTATACTAGGTATACTTATAATCAGGATCCAAGAGGGGCAGTTCAAATTAGATTAGTATTTTAAAAATTATTTTTAATTATGTCAAGAAATAAAGGGACATTTAATTTTTCTGCTAATTTTGAGGTACTTTCAAAAGCTCCTTTAGATGCAAGATTAGTAGTAAGTAATAAAGGGGATTTAATATCTCCTTCAATATGGCAAGATGCTTCTAGTAATGTCTGGTTATATAAAGGAATTTTAGTATCCGTAGTTTCGGATCCTTCTACAGAAAATAATGGATTATATTTTTTATTAGACGAAACTCAATATACAAATTATAATTCATGGTTTAAAATTCAAACTACTGTTTCAAGAATACAAAAATATATAAATAGTTTTGATGGAACAATAAATAATTCATTATCAATTTCTTCAACAACCCATACACTCGGTAATGGTCCTTTTATTGTATCGATTTATGATGGCAATGAAGAAGTTTATACAGGAATTGAATGTGATCCAAGTGGAAATATTACTTTAACTTGGACACCTGGTACTTTATCTTCATCATGTAAATATATTATAGCTGGATAAAATTTTAATTTAAATAATTTTTAAACCGTGAATTCATTTAATGATTTCACGGTTTTTTATTAATAATATTTTTTAATAAGATATATAAATTAACAAATATATTAGCTATAAAGATTTTTTCTGGATAGTGAAAGAAAAAAATAAAATTTATAATGGCAGGTGAATTTAAAATTAAAACTGGTCTAATTATCAATGATTCCAGTGCAATTTATGGAATTTCAGATTCCTCTCTTTTTACTAATTTGGATACTTCTATATTAGTAAATCCTAAAGCAATCGTAAATTATTTAACCCCCAGATTAGATTCAAAGGGGGATAAATCCTATTTATCTATTATTGATGGATCTATTAAAGTATTAGATGCTTCTATTCAAAGAATTGATGCATCTTTAAATAATACTATAGATATTTATGAGATTTTAGATGGATCAATTAAATCTATAGATGCCTCTATACAAAGAATTGATACATCTTTAAATGATATTTATAATAGTTTAGATATATTAGATGCTTCTATACAAAGAATTGATTCTGATGTATTTACTATAAATTCTTCAATTGTTATAATTGATTCTGATATATTTACTATAAATTCTTCAATTGTTATAATTGATTCTGAATTAGTTAATATAGATTCTTCTATCCAAAGAATTGATTCTGATATATTTACTATAAATTCTTCAATACAAAGAATTGATGTATCTTTAAATGATACTATAGATATTTATGATATTTTAGATGCTTCTTTAATAAGTAAAGTAAGTAAATCCGGAGATACTATGACAGGTATATTAATATTTGATTCTTCTAGTGGATTTACATTAGATGGAATTACTATTTCTAAAATAGATACATCTACTGAAGGATTATCTGATTTAAGTAATGCTATTCCAACTTCAAGTACTATTATATCTGCTAATTATATAAAAAATAGTTCATTAGGTAATCAATTTTATTATGATGTATCTGGCTATATAGATGTTAGTGTTAATTCAATATTATCTTCATTATCATTTATAAATGGATTACATGTATTATCAGAAGGAAGTATAGGATTAGGCGGGGTTTTTATTGAAGATGTTTCTTTAGATGGTAGTAACGGAAATTTTAGCTTTACTATAGATAATATGAATGGAATATCTATAAATGATTCTCAAGGAAAAAGCTTATACCTTTATTCTAATAATGGAGGAATTTTCTTAGATGATAATGAAGATAGAATTGCTATAAATGATAGTAATGATTCAGGGGATGGAATACTTATAAAAAGTAATAGTGGTAATGGGATTTATATAGAAGATTCTAGTCAAGGAGGAATAAATGTAATTTCGAATGGAGGAGGAATTTATATAAATGATTCTTGTATAAATGGAGGGATAAATATTTCTAATGTAAATTCGACATTACAATTAGCTGACGATAATAAACTTATTGATAATAAAGATATTCCTACAGGATTAGTATATGATAATGATTATTCTGCAACTTATACTGAAAGATCTCTTGTAGATAAGGCTTTTGTTATTAATACTATAAATTCATCTACTTCATTTGCTGATAATGGATTGTATAAAATAGATAATTCTATTAGATTAGGAGGAAAATTAATTAAAGATACTTCTATAGATTTAAATGATAATATTTTATCTATTTCTAATAATAATGAATTTTTTAATATAGGAACTGGATTTGATTATAATGTTTTAGATTTTCTAATTCAATCTGATAATAAAATATTAATAGTTGGGGAGTTTAGTTCCTTTGATGGATCTGCTGCTGGAAGTATAATTAGGTTAAATTCGGATGGAACAAAAGATAGTAGTTTCTTAACTGGCGTTGGATTTGGACCAGGATTTTCTAGACAAGAAGTTTTAGCTATTCAAACAGATGGTAAAATTTTAGTTGGGGGTCAAGTAGGGTCTTATTATAAAACCATTACTTCAGCAAATGGTATAATTAGATTAAATTCTGATGGAAATGTTGATTCTAGTTTTAATGTAGGAACAGGATTTGATAGTCAAGTTTATACTATAGAAATTCAGCAAGATAATAAAATTTTAGTTGGGGGTAATTTTGTTACTTATAATGATTCTTCTGCTAATCATATAATTCGTTTAAATTCAGATGGAACTGTTGATTCTAGTTTTAATGTAGGAATAGGATTTGGGGGTCTTGTAACTATAATAAAAATTCAAACAGATGGAAAAATTTTAGTTGGCGGAGGATTTACTTCATATGATGGATCAACCTATAATAGAATTATTCGTTTAAATTCAGATGGAACTGTTGATCCTAGTTTTAATATAGGAACTGGATTTGATTCTCAATTAGATTCTTTATGTATTCAAGCAGACAATAAAATTTTAGTTGGTGGTAGTTTTAGTACTTATGATGGATCTTCTTATAGGAGTATTATTCGTTTAAATTCAGATGGAACTGTTGATCCTAGTTTTAATATAGGAACTGGATTTGAAATTTTTACTTCTGTATATTCTTTAAATGTTCAATCAGATGGAAAAATTTTAGTTGGTGGGGGATTTACTTCATATGATGGAATAACTGCTAATTATATTATTCGTTTAAATTCAGATGGAACTATAGATTCAAATAATATTTTTAAAGATGGATTTGATAACAATGTTTTTTGTTTAAGAATTCAATCAGATGGAAAAATTATAATAGGAGGGGGATTTACTTTATATGATGGATCTACAGCAAATTATATAGTTCGTTTAGATCCAAAAGGAAATATTGATTCATTAACTAAATTTTCTATAAATTTTGGATCAAAAGTTGTAAATTATGAAAATGATTATTCTGCATACTATACAAATAGATCATTAGTTGATAAAGAATATGTAGATACTCATAAAGATTCTTCTTTATCTGATAAAGTTAATAAATCTGGAGATACCATGACTGGTATTTTAACATTTGATTCTAGTGGATTTACATTAGATGGGGTTACTATATCAAATATTGACACTTTTATAGAAGGATTATCGGATTCAAATACTGCTATACCTACTTCTAGTGCTATTTTAGCAAATAATTATGTTAAAAATAGTTCTTTAGGTAATCAATTTTATTATGATAATTCAGGTTATTTAGATGTTAGTATAATTTCTTATAATAATCTATCTTTTGAAAATGGAATATTTAAAATTGATAATTCTGTTGGATTAGGAGGGGGTTTTTTAAGAGATGTATCTATAGATTTTAATAATAAAAATTTAATATTTTATAGTAATACTGGAACTTTTAAAATAATAGAATGTTTTAATAGTACTATAAATAGTTTATTTATAAAAAATGATGGAAAAATTTTAGTAGGGGGGGCTTTTTCTTATAATAGTTTAAAGAATTTTATTCAATTAACTGATAGTGGTAGTTACGATTATTATAATTTTTTAATGGGGGATGGATTTAATGGTGATATAGATTGTATAGCTGTTCAATCAGATGATAAAATTTTATTAGGGGGTTTATTTACATCATATGATAATTCTTTATATAATTATATTATTCGTTTAGAATCAAATGGAAATAAAGATACTACTTTTAATATAGGATCTGGATTTAATAATCAAGTATATTCTATAGCTGTTCAATCAGATAATAAAATTTTAGTTGGGGGTAATTTTACTTTATATAATGAAATAAGCTATAATTATATTATTAGATTAAATTCTGATGGAAATGTTGATAGCAGTTTTAATATAGGAGCAGGATTTAATAATACTGTATATTCTATAGCTGTTCAATCAGATAATAAAATTTTAGTTGGAGGAGGATTTTATACATATGATGGATCTAATAATAATTATATTATTAGATTAAATTCAGATGGAACTGTTGATTCTAGTTTTAATGTAGGAGCCGGATTTGATAATGAAGTTTATTCTATAACTCTTCAATCAGATAATAAAATTTTAGTTGGAGGAAATTTTACTTCATATGATACTTCTTCTTTTAATCGTATTATTCGTTTGAATTCTGATGGAACAATTGATAGTAGTTTTAATATAGGATCGGGGTTTAATGGACAAATATATTCTATAACTGTTCAATCAGATAATAAAATTTTAGTTGGAGGTAATTTTACTTTATATGATGGATCTACAGCAAATTATATAGTTCGTTTGAATTCTGATGGAACTGTTGATAGCAGTTTTAATATAGGATCTGGATTTGATGGTCAAATAAATTCTATAGCTGTTCAATCAGATGGTAAAATTTTAGTAGGAGGGGGATTTTATACATATAATAATGTTTCATATAGATTTATTATTCGTTTAAATTCTGATGGAACTTCAGATTCGGGGAATTTTTCAGGAACTAATAATAGTTTATATTTTAATAATAGTTATATAAATTCTAATTCTTTTTATATTCAACCAGATTCGGATGGAAATAATTATTTTAATTTTTATTCATCTCAAATTCCAGGAACAAATAGAATAGAATTATATACTTATAATCCTATTAGTTATGGAGAATCATATTTAAATATTAAAGATTCTGGAAAAATAGAACTAGGTTTTAATAATAATTTTTTAATATATGATTCATCTACAACTCCAGTGGGTTTACAATATAGTGCAGATTATTCAGCTACATTTGTTAATAGATCTTTAGTAGATAAAGGATATGTAGATTCCCATCTTCCTATAGCTTATTCATTTTCTAGTGGACTTAAAGCTTTAGAAGATACATCAGTAGTATTAGGGGGGAAATTAACAAATAATACAGAACTGGTTCTAAATGATTATAATTTTATTTTTAAAGATTATGATTTTAATGTAGGAATAGGATTTAATTCTTTAGTAGAAATTATTTTTCAACAATCTAATGGAAAATTAATTGTATCTGGTAGCTTTTATTCATATGATGGAGTAGACTGCAATTCTATTATTAGGTTAAATACAAATGGAAAAATAGATCCAAGTTTTAATTATGGAGGAACAGGATTTGGATATGGGGTTTATGCAAAATCTATTATAGAACAGTCTGATGGTAAATTAGTTATGGTTGGTAGTTTTAGTTCATATGATGGATCAACTTTTAACCATATTATTCGTTTAAATTCTGATGGAACTATAGATGATACTTTTTATACTGGAACTGGATTTGATAATAGTCCTGAAGTAATTATAAAACAATCTGATAATAAATTAGTTATAGGTGGGGTATTTAGTTCATATGATGGTTCAACCTATAATGGTATTATTCGTTTAAATTCTGATGGAACTATTGATTCTAGTTTTAATATAGGATCTGGAGTTCATGATGTTAATACTGGTTCAAGAATTTATTCTATAGTTCAAGATCCTTCAGATAATGGATTAATTGTTGTAGGTCAATTTAATAATTTTAATGATGTCTCGTTAAAAAATTTAGTAAAATTAAAAGAAAATGGAACAATAGATTCTAGTTTTTCTAACATTTTATTACAAGGAAAAGCTAATAAAATAAAAAGACAATCTGATGGTAAATTAGTTATTGGAGGTCAATTTTCAAATCAGATAGATGCATCACATTATAATAAAATTATTAGATTAAATCAAAATGGTATAGTAGATAATACATTTAATACAGGATGGGGATTTGATAATGAAATATTTGATTTAATAATTCAAACAGATAATAAAATTCTTGTAGGAGGATATCTTTCTCTATATAATAATGAAGTATCTGTTTATAATATAGCTAGATTAAATCCTAATGGATCATTAGATTCTAGCTTTAATTTATATCTTGAAGGAGGTATTTTTTCTTTAATACAGCAACTAGATAATCAATTAGTTATAGGGGGATGGATTTATAATTTTCAAGGGGATCCTTGTATAAATACTAATATTTTAAGATTAGATGAAAATGGAAATATAATTACTCGAGAATTATTATTTAATTCTTCTACTTATAATTTTGAATTAGGAGGAGATTATTCTTCTACATTTACCGATAGATCTTTAGTAGATAAGGGATATGTTATAAATATAATTAATTCTTCATTAAATACTTTAGATTCTTCTTTATCAGGTAAGGTTAATAAATCAGGGGATACTATGACAGGAACATTATCAATTACTTCTGGATTTTTAAGTATAGGGGATCCATCAGTAGATGGAGCTTGGAGATTTATTGTAGATGTATCTGGTAATTTGTCAGTTCAAAAAAGAATAAGTAGTAATTGGGTAGAAAAAGGAAATTTTAATTAAAAATAAAAAAATTATATGGCGTTTACAACAAATTATTTACATATAGATGGTTCTTTAATGATAGATGGTTCTATTTTTGTCGGGGAACAACCTTTTGTTAATGGAATAGATAAAGCTTCACAATCTTATGTTGATGGATCTATTAACGATTTATGGATAAAAGAATATAATCAGGATGCTTCTGTAACTCATTTACAAAGTGCTATATCATCAGGACTTATTTATGGGGGTTTATTATCTATAAATACAGATGTTTCTAAATATGATATAAGTTCGGGATACGGATTTATTATAGATAATCATTCAAATCCTTTACATCCAACAATAATAGATGTTTCCTGGAATGCTAAAATAGGAAATTCTCCAATTAATTTATTAACTGAATTAGCAACTTATGTTTCTATTGATGTTTCAGGTTCAATAGTTGAAACAATTTCTCCACCAGATTCTACTCAAAGAAGAAATTCTATTTATTTAGGTACTATTGTCCATTCAAATCACATAATAGTAAATGCTGTAAATAATCAGCCAGTTATTGCAATGGATTTAGCTGCTCAAGTACAAGATTTAATGCAATCTTTAGGATTTAGATCAATAAGTGGAAATCAAATTCATCCAAATGATGCTGATTTAAAAATTAAAAAAGATATTGGGGTAGCGTTTAAACCCGGAGCAAATTTTCAAGTATCAAATACTCAACCTCATATGTTTACCTTAGATGCTCAATCCCCAGTAACATTTAGGTATCGTAATCAGAATTCATCAGAAGGTCCAGATATTTCAGATTTAGATCCTACAACTTGGGATGCAAGCGGAACTACTACCACAATTACAAATAGTGCTTATTCTACAATACAACGAGTTTATATTTTTCCTAGTAATTTAATAAGAATCCAAAGAGGACAAAAAGTTTATACTACTTTAGCAAATGCATTCGAATCAATTTCAACAGAAACTTTTATATTAGAAAAAAATATTGGTGATAATGCTTTATTTTTAGGAAGTATTGTTTTATCGAAAAATTGTACAGATCTTTCTGATCCAGATAGAGCAAGATTTATTCCTGCAACAGGAATTAATTCTACTGGAATAGTAAGTTCATTTCCAACATTACAACAAAGTTATGACATTTCTAGCTCCCCTCAAATTACAGGTATATTAACTATAGATGGATCTTTATATGCTACTTCAATACCTAGTTTAAATACTCTTTTAACCCCAAATTCTTCAACAGCAACAGAAGTTAGATTTGATAAAATACAAGGCTATATTTATGGTACTACCGATTCCCCTATAACTGATAATTTAACTATGAGTGCAAGTGATGCAATTCTTGGAGTTACAGATTTAATTATATCTAAAAAAATAGCAGAACCAACATATCCTGTTACATTTAAAAAATTATCAGGTATTTATGATACTTGTACAAATATTAACAATTTTATTTATGTTCAATATTTAGATCCATCTACACAAGTTTATACAATAAATCAAATAATTTAAATTTAAATGTTGAGTAATAAGTTATTTTCATCTACAATTAAAAATTTAAATCTTGTTACATCTGAAGGAACTCTTGTTGAGGGTTTTGAGATAATAGGAGATTGGACTGCACATGGTACAGGTTGTACTATTGAAGCTACTTCAAATTGTAAATCGGGTTCATCAGCTTTAAAAGTAAATTTTGTTAGTACTGCTTTTTCATATATTACAAAGGTTATTAGTCAAACCTTTTCTACAGAAAAAAATTTTATTTTTTGGGTTTATGTAGATGATAGTACTAAATTAGCTTATATCCAAATTAATTTTTCTTCAGATGGATATTCAGCTAAAAGTATGAAAATACAATTAAATGTAAGTGAAGGAACTTTAGTAAATGGTTGGAATAGAATTGTAGTTGATAAAACAAAATTTATAGTTACAGGTAGTGAAAGCTGGAGTAATACAATGAATAGATTAATTGTTGTTGCTGTTGGTATTTCTGGTCAAAGTTCTTATGTAATATTTGATGATTTAAGAAGTAATTATACAAGTAAAGCTAAAATTGTTATAACTTTTGATGATGGATATCAGAATGTTTATGATAATGCTATTCCTATATTAGAAGAGAATAATCAAAAAGCTGTTTTTTTTGTTCCTCATTGTAATGTTGGCTATTCTTTTTCTTGGGCTTTATCTTTAGCTGAAATGACAGAACTTTATAATAAAGGTAATGATATATGTAATCATACATGGAATCATTTGCCAGATTTAACAGCATTAACAGATGCATCTTTGAATTACGAAATTGCTACAATGGATGATTATTTAGCTACAAATGGATTTTCTTCAAGAATATTTTTTGCATATCCTTATTATATTTATAATGATACCGTAATAAATTATCTAAGGACTAAAGGACTTAAAATGGCACGTGCAAATGGTAGAGGAATATATCAGCCACATTTAAAAATTGATGGTAATAATTATCAATATATAATAAAAAGTGTTGAGGTAAATTCAGCTGTTTCAACTGCTACAGTACAAGGATATATAGATCAAGTAATAAATCAAAATGGATTTCTTGTACTTTCTTTTCATCAAATAGTTGATAGTAGTGCTACCGGAACTTCTGTTTTAACTTCAGATTTTGAAATTATAAGCGATTATTTAAAAGCAAAAGAAAATGATGCATCTCTTAATGTTATAACGTTTTCAAATTATTATAAATTATTAATATAAATTTTATGAAAAATAAAATATTAATTATTTTTTATGCTTATAAAAATTTATTTGCTGAATGGTTAAGTCTTCTTGATCCTCAAAAAAGAAAAATATTTAATAAAAGATTAAAAATATGTAAAGAATGTTCTTATCAAAATAAAAAATTAAAAATTTGTTCTATTTGTAATTGTCCAATAGTACCTAAAACTAGAGGAGATTATGATATTGATGAAAATGGGCTAACTATTTATGGATGTCCGAAAAAATATTGGTAAGAATAATATAAAAATAGGGGGATTTTAATAAATCCCTTTTTTTGTCGGATAAATAAATAAAACAATTAAGTATATGGCAGATTGTACTGATCCTAAAAATCAAACTTTAAGTGGAGCATTTCCAGGTCAACAGGGAGCAAATACTGGGGTTATTCAGGATATTCCTTCAAATAATCTTTTTAACTTAAATAATATTCTTTCTGCTGTACAAACTTATAATGCATTTAATAGTGTTGCAAATCAAATGTTTGGAATTGAATCCAGATGGTTTAGAGCTATTCCTCAACAAAGATCTAAAGATGTTATTTTTCAAGAATATACTCTTTCATGTGTAGAAGATACCCCTCTTTGTATAAAAGTTGTAGTTAATACTGAAACTTTTCCAGATAGTAAATATCAATATGATCTTATGGGTCTTGAATATGAAGTTCCTGCTGAAATTCAGATTGATAAAAAATATTGGGAAAGTATAGCAGGATTTGGAACTGCTCCTCAAAAAAAAGATATTGTTTATCTTGTTATTCCAAATAAATTATACCAAGTTGAAAGTGCTTATTTAAAAAGAGGATTTATGGAACAAGAAACTACTTGGGTAATTAACCTTAAAAAATACAGTCCAGAAGCTTCTAGAAGAGAAGGTTCAGAACTTAAAGATACTATTGATAAATATACTGTTAGTGAATCAGAAATATTTGGGTTAGCTATATCTAATGATATTGAAAAAATTGTAGATGATAAACAAATGAATCCATTTAATTCAACTTCTAGAGATTTTTATAAAGAAATGGATAGTAAACTTAAAATTATTCCATATAATTTAGATATAAGTGGAGTAATTGCTGCTCAAGCTTTTTATGATTTAAATACTTCATCAGTATATAATGCTATAACTTATAAGGATTCTTCAGATGCTATAACTAAATCTGATGATCGTTCTGTTACTGCATGGATTTATACAAAAACTTTAGATACAAAAGAATATGATGTTGTATCAATAATTAAGGATCTTACTCTTACATCACCAGCAAATTATAAAATAAAAGTATTAGGAACTAAAAGATTTCAATTAGGGGATACTTTTAATATTTATAGATCGGGAGCTTTAAATTTTTATGCTACTGTTATTGATGATGGTAGTTCAAATGGAGGAATATATTGGTGTAAAATAGATGAAGATGTGGAAACTTATTTAAATTCTCTTAATGCTAATTGGTCTTCTGCAAAAAATTATAAATTAAAAGTTCATAACCCTATTAATATTATTGATGGTATAAATGAAACAGGACATAGTTTCATGGTAAATATATATGCTAATCAATATATTAAAATAATATATGGTTCACAAGAATCTGTAATGGCTATGAATACTAAATTAACAGATAATTCATGGTATGGTATAGTAGCTAATATAGGAAATTCTTGGAGTCAATTTAATACTCAAATTTGGAAACCTTCAAATTCAAATTATGGAGATAAATTAACTAGTTTATTTTCAAAAACAACTTCATTGATTCCTGAAGATGTTAATATTGAAAAATATGCTGTTAATAAATCTGAAGCTTATATTACAAACATAAGGGTCTTCAAATGTACTATAGAAGATGAAAAACAACCTCTTGAATTACTTAGTTATTTTTCAAAGGATGCTGATCAAGCAGTTTTGTTAGATAATGCTGATCCAAGATTTGGAGCACCTTATATATCAAGACAGCGATAATTATTATTTAGATACCAATTAATTAAAATATGAAAATACATGAACAAGCAGATGAATTAGAAAAAATGATAGCTTCTGCAGATGAAAATATTTCTAGAAATGTTGCTCCTTTAGGAGAAAATATTCCAGGTTTAGCAATGGAACCTACTTTTGATCTTGATTTTGATCAATTAAGAAAAGAATGTGATGGCAAAGCTAGAAAAATGATAAAAAATGCTACTGGTTTTATGCTTTCTGATGAAATGATCAAACAAAATCCATATCTTAAAAATAAAATGCAAGTAGATATAATTTCTTTATCTGGTATGCTTTATCAGCTTAAAGTAAATGAAACTATGCAAGAAACACTTATGGAAGAAGTACGTAGTGGAGCTGCCCATCCACGTATGTTTGAAGTATTTGGTCAGCTTAGTAAAACCATAGGTGAATTAAATAAACAACTTTTGCAAACTGTTGAAGCTATTAAATCTACATATAAAGATGCTAAATTTGATATTAAAGAAAAAGAAGAAGATCTTAAAGCTATTGGGCCAGGTCAAAATGGTATAACTCGAAATGCTAAAGGAATTATTGCTTTAGGAACTAAAGAATTAATAAATGAAACCAAAAAACTTAAAGCAGGTATAGAAAATAAAGTTGAAGATGCTCAAATAGTTAAGGAATAATAGATATATATGTTAAAACTACGTTAAAATGCCTCATAATTTAATATGGAATACTCAATTAGTAAATGAAACTTTAGAAAATCTTCGATATGGTGCAGATGTAAATCTTTCATGTTTTCATGAAAGAGACCCCGAATTAAAAGGAGATAATGTATTATTTCAATTAACAAATGAAGAAGAAGAAGAATTTATAAAATGTTCTCAAGATATTGAATATTTTGTAGAAACTTATTGTCAATTTTTAACTGACTTAGGTAGAAAAACAGTAGAATTAAGAGATTCTCAAAGGGATATACTTAATACAATAGGAGAAGAAGTTTGGATTCCTAAAATTAATGATTTAGGGCCAAAAGTCCGTAATTATATTTTAATGGCTTCTCGTCAAACTGGAAAAACTACAACTATTTCAGCTTTTTTTGCATGGTATCTTTGTTTTCATACTGATAGAAATCTTTTAATACTTGCTAATAAACAACAAACTACTACAGAAATTGTTGATAAAGTTGTGAAAGTTTTTAGAGGTCTTCCTTTTTTTATGAAACCCGGAATAAAATCAATAGGGGCTTTAGGATTTAGGTTAGATAATGGATGTATGCTTACATCTCAAGCAACTACAAAAACCGCAGCTATTGGTTTTGCAATCCATGTATTATACATAGATGAGTTTGCCCATATTAATCAAAAGATGGTAAAATCTTTTTGGAGATCTGTTTATCCAACACTTTCATCTTCTCTTGTATCTCAATGTATTATATCGTCTACTCCTGATGGTATGGATAATCTTTTCTTTGAAATATGGGATAAAGCTGAAAAAGGTAAAAATTCATTCATTTCTAAACGGGTAGATTATTGGGAAGTTCCAGGTCATGATGATGAATGGGCAGAAAAAACAAAGGCAGATTTTGGAGAAGAAGAATTTGCACAAGAATTTGAACTTTCATTTGATAGAAAATCTAATCTTTTATTATCGGGATCTCAATTATCTTGGATAAAAAGAATTGAGAAAAAATATAAATATTATACTTTGGAAAAATCAGAATTAGATGATTTAGTTTATAAAAATACTTTAACCTGGCATCCCGATTTTGATCCTAATGATAGTTTTTCTTCTAACACTGATAGATTTGTATTAATAAATGATTTAGCAGAAGGAAAAGAAGAAGATGAAAGTAAAGATAATGATTATAATATTACACTTATTTATAAAGTAGAACCAAGATCTATATCTAAATTAAAACTTTTAAGGAAAGATGAAAAAATCATCCAAAATATGTTTCGATTTAAACAGGTTGGAATATTTAGAGATAATATTGGGGATGAAGAAATTATGGCTAAAGCTGTTAAAGCTATAGTATTTGATCAATTTAATGAAGAAATAGTAAAAATTGTTACTGAAATGAATTTTAATGGTAAAAATTTTATTAATAAAATTTCTGATCATGACAAATTTTTTGATGGAATGTTAATGCATTCTTATCATACAGTTCCCGTTCCTGGTGAACATACAAGGAAAAAAGCGGGGTTTAAAACTACTTCTAATAAGGATTATTTTTGCAAATTAGGTAAAAAGCTTATAGATAAAAAGATTATTATACCAAGTGATAAAATAACTGTATCTGAATTTGGAGCTTTTGGTAAAGTTAAAGGAGGATGGAAAGGAATAGCTAAACATGATGATGCAGCATTATCTTGTCTTAATTTATCTCGTTTTTATGAAGAACCTGAATATGCAGATTGGCTTTTTGATTTTTTAGAAGAAATGCCAAATTCAAATGTAAAAAAATATATTAATTTCTTATTATCAAATCCTGTTGAAACTGAATCTGAAATATCTGATGAAACTTTTTCTGCTTTATATAATAATGAAAATTCTGAAACCGAAGAAATTATGAAGATTTTTAATGAAAATCATAATTCAACAAGATATCCAGGTATGGGTCTTCCTTGGAAATCTAACGTAGGAAGAAGATAAAAAAGTTAAATCAGCAGGTTTTTAAAATTGATATATAATAAAAAGAGATTATTTAAACTATAAAGATATTTCTCATATTTTTATGTGAATAAATAATAAAAATAATAGAATTTAATATGGCTAAATTAGCATTAGACCTTTCTCAATTTAAATCTGCTGGTGTATATACAGTTGAAATTGATCAATCAGAAAGAATTACAGTTTCTACTCAATCTCTTAGATTAGTTGCTGGATTTTCAAAAATAGGGCCTTTTAATGCCCCTGCATTTATCCGTTCAACTAGAGATCGTCAGAAATTTTTTGGAGATATAGATAAAAAACTAGAAAGAAAAGGATCTTTTTTCCAAAGATCTATTGATACTTGTCTTTTACAATCACCTGTTTTTGCTATCAATCTACTTAATGTAGGAAATGATCCATCAACAGAAAGTACAAATTTTATTTCATTATCATTAGCTAGTGATGCTTCTAATAATGGTATTTATAGTAGTCCTTATATTAATTATTATAACAGAGAAAAATTTTGGAATGCTGATTCCGAATATTTATTAGGTCTTGCAGGAAATAAAGAAGGAACTCCTAATGTTCCAGAAAGCACTTCATTATTTCAGGTTGCTAATGTTGGAACTAGAGATTTAACAGTTATTATAAGAAAAGCAGTAGGTCTTCAAGGATACAGTATTCCTGCTAAAGATTGGTATGGAACTGATACTGCTATTCCTTATGAATGGATTCGTCCTTATGATTTAATTAAAGATTTCTTTGTACAAATTATTGCTTTTGAAGGTAATTGGACAAATACTCTTAATCTTTCTTCAGATCCTATATTTTCAGCTTATTTCAATATTAATGGAATGATTCCTTCAAAACTTAATGATTTTTTAAATCTTCCACAAGTTAATCTTATAGGTTCTTGGATAGGAACTATTATTCCGGATTTTAGAGATCAAACAGGAGCTAATCAATATATTGAAGATATTGTAAATTCAGCTGTTTCTTTAACAGGCGTTTTAATAAATGTTAATCAGGATGCTCTTGATCAACTTATATGGGATGAAACTAGTGATGAATGGGAAATTGGAGATGGATCTTCAGTAGATGCTGCTAAATACGTAATAGATTTAGTTGGACATGGACTTATTGATAAAGTAGGTGTAAAATATATTCCTTTTTTGAGTTATGATATATCTGTAGCAGATAATGTTATCCATTCAACTCTTGGTATTAATCTTATGGATGGTACTGGAAAGAAATTTTCAATGGATACATCTTCTTTTCAAAATTTGATAACTGTAGGAACTTATGTTAAAAAAGATAATGATAATGGCCATCTTCCTTCTGGAGTTACTTATGTAACTTCAAAAATTTATGATGGTTCTACTTATATTTTTGAAACAGCTGAACCTGTTTGGAATTATTTAAATAATGAAGCTTCTATTTTTATTCAAAAACCTATTGATGATGCTTCAATAACTACATTTTATAAATTATTTAAACTTGGAGGTCTTCATCTTACTTCTAATCATCTTCCTGGCTTTACTACAACTGGACAGCCAAATGTAGAAGAAGGTATTGAAAAAATTTATTCAATGTTAGAAGATCCAGGAATTTTAAGGGGTCTTACTAATCCAGATATGATTAATTATCGTTATGTTGTTGATACTATGGCTTATGGATTAAGACCTAATTTAGGAGGTAAAGTTTATCTTTCTCGTCTTGCTAAGAAAAGAGGAAAAACTACTGCTATTTTAAGTGCTCCTTCTATGACTCAATTTTCAACTTCACAGGATCCTTATTTCTGCGATTCATTTATTTCGGGGGTAGATCCAAAACCTATTTTTAATACTGCATATATTCCTCAAGGAGGTAATCCTGAAATGCCTCGTTCATTTAGATTTACTTTACCTGATGAAGATAATGGATCTAAATTTACTGGAGTTTTTGGACCATTCTTAAAATATATTGATGGTGATAATATTCTTTTAATTCCACCTGCAGCAGATATTTCTAATAGTTTTGTTAGAAAATTTTTAGGAGGAAATCCTTATGCAATTGTTGCTAATAAAAATGGTATTGTTTCTAATCCTAATTTAGGAGGAGTAGAATATCTATTAGATCAAACTGATAGAAATTATCTTGAACCTTTTGGATTTAATTCAATTATTGAAAGAACATCAACAGGGGAAGTACTTATTTATGCTAATAGAACAGCATATCAAACTGTAAAAAGTGATTTTAATTATTTACATGTTAGAGAACTTTTAAATACCATTGAATTACAAGTAGATGAAGTTTTAAAGAACTTTGTCTTCGATTATAATAACCCAGTTACTAGATTAACCATTATAAATGCTGTAACCCCAATTTTGGAAAGTATTAAAGATGCTGGGGCTCTTTCTAAATATGAAATTACAATGGATGAAAGTAATAATACTCCTGATATAATAGACGAGGCTTTTGCAATTATTGATATTGGAGTTTGGGTTAACAAAGGTATGGAAAAAATTATTCAGAGAATTACCGTTAATAAAACTGGTGGTACTAGCTCTGGTAGTTCTACCACAGTTTAATCTAAAAAATAAAAATAAAATTTACGCAATATGGCAGAAAATTTTAAAAGTCCAGGAACATTTGGTTTACCTCATTGGAAAAATTCAAGAGCAGCACAAGAACTTTATGAACCATTATATTTAAATTTATTCACTGTTTTAATAACACTTCCAGTTGGAGTAGGATCAACAGATGAAAATACAAATTTATTATTGGAGAGTATAACAAAAATTTCGGGTTTGGAATCTAATTCATTCCCAACATCTCCAGTTGCTCAACAATATAAATGGGCTACCAGGAGATTTGCTGGAGCTAAACCAGATAAAACTACAATGGATGTAGCTTTATCTTTTGAAGTTAACTTAAATCGTACGCCAAGTGCTTATACTATTAAAACTCTCCGTAAATGGAATGATTTAGTTTATGATCCATTAACTGGTAGAACAGGTATAAAAGCAGATTATGTTGCTCCTCGAGTACTTATTACTCTTTATGATAGAGCTCAAAATCCTTATTGGCAATGGAAACTTTATAATGTATTTCCAATTACCCCTATTCCAGTTGCAGAACTTGAATATATGAGTGAAGAAATATACAGAATAGAAGGTTACACCCTTGCTTGTGATAGTTGGGATGAAACTATTGTTTAATAACAAATTAATATATTAAAAAATAAAGGTTTAAGAAATTCTTAAACCTTTATTTTTGTTATGATTTTTCTGTAGTCTTTAAATTAAATTGTTTTAGAATTTGTTTATAAATATACACCCAATTTCTCGACCAAATAGTATCAGCATCATTTTTTTGCATTTTTTTAGCTAATTTTACACATTCTTTTAATTCTTCTAATGTGAGGTCTTTTGAGTTATCAAATTCGTGTTTTTGTAATTTTTTCAGTAATTTCTTTTTTAATTTCATTTTAATTTAAGTTAAATGGTTAATACTAAAATAGTTTTTATAAAAGATCATTTAAAGTAATTTCCCCTCTGTTTAATTGTAATAAAAGATTTTTTCCTTGTTTTATACCATCTTCTTTAGCTTTTATTAAAGCTGATTTAATTTCATTTTTTAAATCAATTAACTTATTAGCTAATTCTTCATTTTCAATCCACCTATCTGTAACTGCCCCAGTTAATTTTGAAACTCTACAATCTAAAACATCAAAAGCTGAATGACCAAAATTTTGTTTTGTTGTAATTAATAATGCAATGTCATGGATTAAATCAGCTAGATTTTGATTTCCTTCAATGGTAGATAAATGACTTTTAGTATTAATGTATAGTGCTTTCATAGTTTCTTTAATATTAAATCGTTGTTTATTAAATGACCATTTTTTCCTTTTAGCTTTTCTTAATTGAAGACTTAAAAATTCTATAATTTCTGTCATTTGATTTGTATCTATAAAAATTCTATCTATATAATTTTCTGAACCATCTTCAAAATCAATACTAACAGTTCTAAAAGTATCTAACGGTTGTAAAGTTACTTTATATCCATAGGAACAATCTAACAATAATGATTTAGCCTTATTCATAATTTTAATGAAATTTTAAATATAATTCTCGTACTTCTTTTTCATCTCCATCCAAACTTACTTCCTCTAAAAATCGTTCTCTAGCTATTCTTCTTATTTCTTTTTGTTCAGCATGATCTCGTAATAATGCCCAAGCTTGGGCTCTATTCCAAGCATCCATTGGATGTCTTTCTTTATAAACTATTGTCATTAATTCATCAATTCTTTCAGCATATTTTTCATTGCCATCAATAAAATCTTTCCACTCATCATAATAACCTTTTATTCTAGAATCTAATTTAAAAAAATCGGGTAATAAAACATTATCTTGTCTATCTAATACTGATAGTATTCTACCTATATTTTCACAATCTTTTTTATTCACAATCTAAGATTAAAGGTGTAAATTCTGGATCTTCCGATAACATATATTCTCTATATCCATCCTCAGTAATAGCCCCTAATTTATAAAGTCGAACTATTATTTCTGTTTTATAGTTAAGGATAATACATAATTCATTAGCGGTATATTTACATTTAGCAAATGAATATAACTCTTTTTTATAATATCTTTCAGCAAGTTTTTTATTAATCTCATTTAATTGAGTAATCAAAATTTTGATCATAGATCATTATTTATTAATTTAAATGCAATTAGGACTTCTTTAATATCTTGTTCATTATAAATTGGTCGTGGTATCATTATTTTATACCATTTTTCGAATCTTCCCCCAGCCATTTTACGTTGATTATCATTTAAAACGGCAATTGTAAAATGTTTATATTCATCTGAATAAAATAACCAATGTAGATCATGAATTCTTATTCCACAATCCCATTTATCTGTATCTATATGATGCTTATCAAATTTCGGCGGACCTTGCTTATGAAACTTATATTTATTAATTAATAATTTACTAATTTCCATAAAATCAAAATAAATATAAATCTTCATCAAAATAACTATTCAAACAAGCAGCTAATGAACCTACCATACACTGTTTTTCAAACTCAGAATATAAATTCCAAGCAGTTTCATGAGAACTTCCTTCAAGTTGAACTTTAGATACTAATTCTTTGAAACAAATTTTTAAAAACATAAATCTTTTATCTCTTGTGTCAAGGTTTTTTTGTAATGCTTCAATAATTTTATCTCTACATTTCTTTGATATTTCCATTGTATGATTCATATATTTTTTATTTAATTAAATATCTATAATGAGGTCTTTGTATTACTCCTTCGGCAATTATAGTAAATGCTTTAATTGTTTTTATTCCATCAGTTAAAGTCATTTCTAAATTTACTCCTATGTGAGATGTTAAAACAGTTAATTTTTCAATATTTAAATGTTTATTTTCTATTCTATTAGCTAATTTTATAACTGAATTTTTGTAACGCTTAATAGCTTTTTCTTCTTCCTTTTTTATATAATTATTTAAACCCATATTAAGTAGAGAACGTATTTCATTTTGCCAATAAATAAGTTCTCTACTTTTTGATGTATTATAAAATCCTCTTGGAAATCCTAAAAATTCAATAGATGTTCCTGCATTTTTTACTTCTGGTTTTATCCCTAAATAATCACACCAATCGGTTTCTTTCCAATTTTTTCTTCTTTCGCAAATATAAAAGTATTTATTAGACCAATCTTTAGTCTTTTCAATGAATTGATTTTTAAGGCTTTGCGTTTCTTTTTCAAGTATTTGAATAAGTGTATCCATTATTGGATAGTTTTATTTTTGATACAAATGTATGAAAAAGAACTTAAGAATAAAAATTTTTTTACAAAACTATCAGGTTTTTAAGGATATAATAATATATAGATAAAATATATTAAGTATGCAAGATAATGAAGAAAAGTTAAGGCAATTTGTTGAATCAGCAGAAAATAATAATACTGAATCAGTTAATAAAGTATTAGGATCTGATTTATCTCCATCTTCTGGAGAATCATTAGGAAGAAAATTTGCTGGAATTCATGATGTTCAAAATGAAATTGGATGGGAAAAATTAAAAATATCAGATTTACCTACTCAAGGATTTTTTTATCCAGAGGGTACAGAAATAGTTATTAGATCTGCAACAGCTGGAGAAATTCGTCACTGGTCAACTTTAAATGAAGAAGATCTTTCTCTATTAGATGATATGCTAAATTATGTTTTAGAACGTTGTTGTAATGTTAAATTTCCTGATGGTAAATTTTCCTCTTGGAGGGATATTAAAGAAGTAGATCGTTTTTATATTTTATTAGCTATCAGAGAAAGAACTTTTGTTAAAGGAGAAAATAAATTACAAGTAAAAATATCTGAATCAAATAGAATTGATGTTGTTAAGGATATGATTAACTATATAACTTTTGATGAAAGATTAATGGAATATTATTCTCCTGAAGAAAGATGTCTTGTATTAAGATTTAAGAATGGCAAAATTATGAAAATATATCTTCCTTCTACTGGAGTTACTAATTGGTTAAAACATTACATTACTAGAAAAAAACAAATGCAAGAAGCTATTGATGAGGATTTCTTAAATTTTGCTCCATTTGTAATTGGGGATTGGAGGGGGTTAAATGATGCTTCTTATCAGCAAATTGTAATGGATAGTCAAGGATGGTCTACAGGAGAAGTTTCTATGATTACAGAAATTAGAAGAATTTTTGCTGATACTATTAATCCCGTTATTAAATATCATGATGAACAAGGAGGTGAGCGGGTTATCCCGCTAAACTTTCAAGGCGGGATTAAATCTCTTTTCCTTATTTCAAATCCGTTTGCAGAATTGGCATAAAATTGTCTTTCTGTTTAGTATGAAGATGCGTATATCTCCATGGGATCTTAGACAATTAGAATTTTATGAAGTAGAATATTTACTTGAAGAATTGGAAGAATTTATAGAAGAAGAAAATAGGAGAAATAGAAAAGAAGAAATTGAATATAAAAAACAACAACCTAAATTTAATTCTCCTAAAATGGATTATGGAAAACCAAATTATGGGGGATTTCAAACTCCTAAAATTAATATACCAACATTTCAACGACCTAAATTTTAACCAACAATCCAAATCAAAAGTGCTCTATAAAAGAGCACTTTTTTTGTTTAGGGATATATAAATAAAACTTCTTTTTAAATGCAGACAGCTAATGAATTATTATATGGTATTCTTCAAGTTGCTGGAAAAATAGAACGAAATACTAGAAGTAGTTCTAAACCAGGAGTTACGGGTAGTGAAGAAAAATCTAAAACTTCTTTATTATCTAATCTTGGAGGAGCTCTTCAATCTTTTACTAAAGTTACACCAAAAGCAGTAAAGAATTTTATATCTTTTATGGATCAAATGCTTATAACTGCTAAAAAATCAGAAAAAAGTTCTAAAAATTTAAAAGATATTTCTCAAGCTTTATTAAATATGGGACAAGGTTTGCCGGGTTTAACTTCTGGATTAACTGATTTGAGTAAAGTTAAAGCTACTAATGTTGAAAGATCTGTTCGAGGATTACATCTTTTATATGATTTTATGGAACAAATGGGGGAATCTAATAAAGTTAAAAAAGTAGATAGAGCAATAAAAACTTTTGATAAAATTGGAAAATCTTTACAAAAAGTAGCTAAACCATTAAAAGATATTTCTCTTAGCTTTATTTATTTAGGAGTTGGAATATTAGCTTTTGCTGGATCTTTATTATTATCTGGAATGATACTAAAAGTTACTAAACCTACAGATGTTTTATTATTCTTGGGTATGACCATTTTAACCATGACAATTATGTTTACCATTTTATATGCTGCTAAAAAATATGTTCAGGGGGGAATAGGGATTGCTAAAGATATGGGAATAGGTATGGCAACAATTGCTCTTGGAATTTTAGCATTTTCAATTTCTATGATTTTAACAGCAGCTCTTCTTAAATCTGAAAGTCCAACAGATGCTTTAATATTTTTAGGGGTAACTGTTTTGGGGATTACATCTTTATTTATAGTCTTATGGATGGCTAATAAATTTGTTAAAGAAGGTACTAAATCTGCAATAGAAATGGGATTAGGTATGGTAGCTTTAGCTGTTGGTATTTTTTCATTTGCTCTTATATTAAAAGTTATTCCTATGATATTAGGAAAAGAATCAGGGGGAACTATAGCTAAATCTATGTTATTAATGTTAGGAATAGTTGTAGGAATGACTGCTATGTTTGCTATTTTAAGCTTTACAGGGAACTTAATTAAACAAGGCTTTATATCTATATTATTAATGTCAATAGGTTTAGCAGTACTTAGTTTAGCTATTTTATCATTAGCGTATGTGTCTAAACAATTAATGACTGGTCTTACCCCTACAGCAGCTTCTAAAAAAGAAAAAGATGAAAATAAAAAATCCGTATTAAATGGTTTAGGAATAATAGGACTTATAATTTTAGCAGCAGTGGCTTTATTTGTTATATTAGGTATTCCAGTTGTTGCAGGATTAGTAGCACTCGGATCCGGAGTAGCTATTTTGATGGCTGCAAGTTTATTTATAATGGGTAAAAGTATACAATCCCTCATGGGGGTTGCTAAAAAAATAGGAACAGATGATATTGCTGGAAATCTTTCACGTTTAATAGGAGGAGTATTAGAAGGATTTATTGAAGGTCTTACTCCACTTTCAGGAGGTAAAAAAGGGGTTAAAGGAATTGTTTCCTTTATGGCAAATAGTGCAAAAATATTTGCTGGAGTAGCAATTTTAATGGCTGTATCAGTTGCTCTTTCTATGTTTGCATGGGCAGTATCAGCTTTTGCTGAATTAGAAACGATGAAACCAATAATAGGGACTAAAAAAGATGGAACCCCTATATTTGGAGATAAAGTTAATGTTGTACAAGTCGGAAAAAATATGACTTTAACTTTAACTACATTTTTAACAGAACTTATAACTTCTACTAATACTTTAACTACTTCAAAAGCTAAAGCTTTAGGTAAATTAGCTAGATCTTTAACAGGAAAAAGAGGTATTTTATCTGCATTAAATGATTTTGCTTCAGTACTTAAAACCTTTGCACAATTTGGTCCAAATGGAGAAATAGGTTTTGTAGATATGATTCCTGATGGCAATGATGCTGATGGAAATGCTAAATTTAAACAAGTTGCATCTAAAGTAAAAATTACTGTTGTAGCTAAAAATATAGCAAATTCATTTGGAACTTTTGTCGATGAAATGGTAAAACATACTAGTATGTTTGAAATTACGGGGGATAAAGGAAAATCCATGATGAAATTAGCTACTATTTTAATGGGAACAAAAGCTTATAAAGTTTTTGGATTACAATTTGGTAGGGAAAAACCAGGTTTATTAGAACCTATCACAAAATTTTCTGAAATATTAGCTCAATATGCTGGTTTTGGAGATGGTAGAACTATTCCTATTATGAATGATAAGGGAGAAGTAATAAAAACAATAAATGTAGAAACAATTGCTAAAAATATTATTAATACTCTTGGTGCATTTTCTAAAACGCTTGGAGATATGACTGTAGTAGCAGATACAGAAAAAGCTCAAAAGAATATAGGTAAATTTTCTGATTTAATGGAGGATGTTGCTAAAGTAACAGAATCTTTAGATGGTTTAACAAAACTTAATCTTACTATAAAAGATTTAGCTAGTTCATTTGGAGCATTAACAGATGCATTAAATAAATTGGATGTAACAAAATTATCTAAAGCAGGAGAAACAGGAGCCTTATATCTAAAAAATACAGATGCATATAAAGGTTCAAGTGAAAGAATTATGAGACCTCCAGAAAGTAAAACTAGTTATACAGAAGAACCAGTTACTAATACTCCTACTACATCTCGTGGAAAAAGTACTAGTTCTACAACAACTAAATCAGAATCAGCAAAAACAGAAAATTGGAATTTAATAGCAGCTCAAATAGGTGATCAAGTAGGAGCTCAAATAGTAGCAGCTATGAAAAAAGGTCAACTTAAATTTGAATTTTCCCCATCTTCTAAAGGTTCTGGAGTTTTAACATTTGATTAATGAATATTTGGAATTATATAAAAGAAGATATGGTAAATGATTATTTTGGGATAACAGATCCTATTTATAATAATATTATATCTATTTTAATAATTATGATTTATATTCTTCTTATTTGTCTAATGATTAAATTTCATTTAGAAGTTATAACATTAAGAAAAAAAAGAAAAATAAGACAAAGAAGAATTGATAAATTATGGCTTGAATTGATGAAAGATACATCTTCAAAAGAAAAAGAAATAAAAATGTCTAATAGTCAAATAAAACATCTTACAAAAATAAAACCATTGTAATAATTTGGCATATAAGATACAAAAACTTATATGAAATTAATTAAACCTTTTTACGAAATTCTTACCCCAATAAATAAAGAAGAAATCTTTAAAACTATTGAAAAAGTAGCTCGTACTTGTTATAAATCGGAGGATAAAATCACAGAAACTTCAGCTGAAGAAATGATAAAATCTCTTATAAAAAGAGGGCATGAAGCAATGTTAGAGTTCTTTGATATAACTGTTAAATTTACTTGCGATAGAGGGGTATCTCATGAATTAGTTAGACATAGAATTGCTTCATTTGCACAAGAAAGTACTCGTTATTGTAATTATTCAAAAGATAAATTTGATAATCAAGTAACTTTTATTATTCCTGAATGGACAAGTTTTAAAGAAGGAACTTATACATCAGCTTTATCTATACCTTTTGATAAGGAAGAATTTAAAGGAGAAGTTAATTGGTTTATTCATATGATTCATTCTGAAACTATTTATAATGAATTAATTAAAGATGGATGGCAACCACAACAAGCTAGAGCAGTATTACCTAATTCCCTTAAAACTGAAATTAATGTTAAAATGAATTTACGTGAATGGAGACATTTTTTTAAATTAAGGACTGCTGTTGTAGCTCATCCTCAAATGAGGGAATTAACTAGACCTTTATTAGATGAAATGAAAATTAAATTACCTATACTTTTTGATGATATAACTTATGATTGATTATTTAAAAGAAGAAATAAAAAATTTTTCTGATTTACAATTTGGTAATAGAAAGGGTATTGAAGCTAAAGGTCCTTTAAACCATTTAAAAGAAGAAGTAGATGAATTAATAGAAGTGTTAGGGCAAGGAGGATTCAAAGAAGAGGAAGAATGGGCAGATTGTTTATTATTACTTTTTGATGCATTTAGAATAAGATACGGAAACGAAACTTCATTTAATAAATTTTTACATTTTGCTTTAATAAAATTAGAAATAATTAAGAAAAGAACTTGGGATAAAAAACCAGATGAAAATGGAGTTTTTCATTCTAAAAAATAAAATATAAATATGGCTATAAAAAAATTAGCGTTAACTATAAATGCTTTCGATTCTTCTGAATTATTACATGATTTAATATTAGAAATAAGAGATCAAATAGATTGGGTTGCTGCTATTTATCAAAAAAAATCTTATTGGAAAAATCCAATGGATAAAAAAGATTTAGAAGAACTTCATAGATTAAAAGATATAGGTCTTATTGATGAATTAATAGAATTTAAACCTAATTATACTAAATATTCTAGGGAACAAGAATGTGATAAAAGAAATATGGGAATACAATTAATGAAATCCAGAGGATTTTCTCATATTTTGAATATTGATGCGGATGAATATTATGATGCAGATCAATTTAGAACAGCTAAAGAAATGATTAATAAAAATGGCTGGCCTATTACTTATTGTTCTTATGTAAATTATTATAAAGATTTTGAACATTATTTAGTTTATCCATTTCGACCATTTGTTCCTTTTATTCATTCAACTTTTTTTAATTATACTTATAATACTTCTGCACCAGGACCAACCGATCCAACAAGAAGAATAGATAATCCTTTTAATTTAGGAACTTATCTTTTTGAAGATGAAACTATTCGAATGGGTCATGCAGCATGGATTAGAAGAGATATTAGAAAAAAATTAATAAATTGGAGTGCTAAAAATTTCTTTAGTGAAAAACTTATTAATGAAGCTGTAAAAAGATGGGAAAATTGGAAAGAAGGAGAAGATGCTATTATGTTATTTAATGTCCCCGAAAATAGTGTTAAAGTAAAAAAATTAGAAACTAAAATACATAAATTTGAAGTTCCCTGGTTAAAAGAAAAAAAAGAAGCTTAATTTTAAGCTTCTTTTTTATTTATAGGTAAATTAAACTTTTTAATAATATTTTGTATTTTAGCATTTACAGATTTTAAACTTAAACTACCTGGAATTTCTTCCGTTTTTTCTCCTTGCGGATTTTTAACAATAATATAAACAGTAGATCCTCCAGCACTTTTTCTAAATAATAAACTATATTTATTTATTTCATAACTTACAAAAGTATCCCCATCTATTTGTTCAAATATTTTATTAAAATTATATTTAGAATCAATAAAATTAATAACTGTAGCTTCTACAATAAATTTTAAATTTTCTGAATCTTCAACTACTTTTGAAAAACTTAATTCTTGACTAGAAAATCCACTATCTATTTCATTTTTTAAATTATTTAAACTTTTATTAATTTTTCTAATAGATGGATTTCCAATGTTTAAAGCATCTAATGGATCTTGGCCTCTTTCAAAATTTAATGATTCTTTAACAATTTTCATATTTTTTATTCATTACTTTATGCATTATAATATCTCTTTAATAATGGAGTAGGTTCCCCAGGTTTATTTGGGAAAATTCCTCCATCCATTTCATCTTTTAAAATTTCTGCAGAAGTAGGATCTATTTTAATATTTTTAGCAGTAGATTGATCTTTTATAATATATGCTAATAAATTTCCTTCATCATCTCTTTTAATATCTGCAATATTTCCTTTTATCCATTTATTTTTTCCAAGAATTTTACCTCTTATTTTACATCCTATATAAATAGGTTCTGTTCCATCCTGAGGAGTTGGAGGTTGTTGAAGTTTTTGATCAAGAGGTTTTATATCATAAGTATACATTAAATTAGGCCCTCCTTTATTTGAAGATTGTCCAAATCCAATACCTCTACCAGGATTTCCATAATAACCTCCGCCACCACCCCATATTGCATATCCTGCACCTCCAGCCATTCCACTTTCTTTTAATATTTCATTTAAGTGATCCTTAAAAACCATAAGAGTTTTCCCCTCATTATTTTTAGCAATTTTTAATAAAGCGGGATCTTTAAAAAGAAACAATTTAATATTTTGAGGATTTTCATAGGCATTAATATCTATATAATATTCCTTGCCTTCGAGTAATATTTTTTCTGATTTCATTTTTTATTTATTTTAACCATTCTTTTCTAGTAAGGTATCCATCAACAATTCCTCCATAATAATAAACTGCTGCAGAACCATCTCTTAATTTACCTATTTTTATATTTAATCCTCCCATTCTAGATGATTTAATTTCTTCCTCTTCTCTAAAATCTTTATGTAAATCTTCTGCATCTATATTATTTTCATCACAATAAGTTTCTACATCTATTCCTAATATATGTTGCCAATCATTAGAAGTTCCATAATAACCTATTGCTTTACTAAGATTAGGTTCATCTTTTAACCAATTATCAATTTCTGGATCGGGTTCACTTTGTAATAAAGCATCTTTTAATGGAAAACTTCTATATTTTCCTATTTTTAATTTTTCAAAAGGTTCTCCAATTCTTTCAAAATTAATAGATTCTTCCAAATGTACTTCTCCTGGCCATTTATCTATAAAATATTTTATCATATTTGGAAAAAAATGTTTATCTTCAAATTTACCTTCTATTTTAGATTCCTCTTCTTCTTTTTCTATTTCCTTTAAATTTTCATATTCTTCTATAGTTTTTTTAGCTATTTCATTAGACCATAAATCTAAAGGATAAAGATATTGAGTAATACTTAAATATAATGGTAAAATTTCTTTATTATATTTTTCTTTACCTGAAATAATATCATCAGCGGATTTTCCTAAAAATACAATTTTTTCTTTCTCTTCATTTCCCCTATATGGATCATTAAAGTAACAATTTTCTAATATATCTTCTGTATTAAAATTCTTAAAGGATTTTAACCATTTCATAAAAGATTTATAACCAGCATATTTTCTCTGTTTAACCCTTCCAATTTGAAGACTATCATATGGATTTTTACCTTTTTCAAAATCCATATATTCATATACTTTTTTTGCTATCATACGAATAATAAATAATCTAATTGAATACTAAAATCATGTGGATTAAATGCATAGAAACCATTAATAAGATTTTGAGTATCTGTAAAATCTGGGGCACTTGTCCAAATATATAATTGTCCAACTTTACTCCAATATCCATTAGTATTAATATAATCTAAATAATCGCCTGCACTCATTTCAGTACTTGTAGATTCACCATTTAAACAAATATTAATAGTTTTAATAGATTGAGAATAATATGTAGAAGATTCTAAAGTATAAGAAACTGAAGTATCGATAAATTCATTTATACGAATATTTCTACAATTATTAAAAGTAACTGTACTAACATCAAATAAGCAATTATAAAGTGTACACCTTATTAAAGAAACATCTATTAAGAATGAATTAAAAATAGAAGTATCTGAAATAACTGAATTATTTATAGAACAATCATTAATAGTTGATAAACTAATAGGAACTCTATTACCTAAAGAACTTTCTGGAATGGTTGGATCATCTATAATATAGATTTTATCTAAAGTTGAAGGATCTACTATAAGAATATAAGCATTTATCCAAGAATTTTCAATTACAGAATTTGTTGTAGAACTATCATCATTTATAACACTTCCGTAAATAGACGAATTTAAAATTTCTATATTTCTAAATACACAATTTTTAGCATAGATTGTATCAATAGGTCCTATTGAGGGTTCAATATTTTCAATATCAGCGGAAACATCTGTATCTATAAATGGATCAAAAATTATAGAAGGATCAAAAGTTATAGTAACAGTTTTTTGTAAATTAGTAATATAATTATCAATTTCAAGAGGATCATATAATATAATTGTACTACCAACATGATTAACATAAAACCATTTATCATATTCTGTTATAGTAGATATATTTGGAAAAGTTCCTTTTAAAATAATTCCTTGCATTGCAGAATTAGGATATTTTGCATAAGGAACTTCTAAATCTAAATTTTCTTCTAATACCCAAGTTTGAGAAACCCGAGAGCCATCAATAACTAAAGATAAAAATGGGGATGAAGCATCTTGAGAAGCATCAATAAGGGTTAAATTAACATTAGTTATTTTATAATCATATCCTTCTTGAGTTCCTGTAAAATTTAAATTACTTGGATCATATAAAGCTTCAACTTTTGCTGTTAAATTTGATAATGCAAGACTTAAAGCAGTATCAATACCAATTCCATTGGCATAGTTTCCAGATGCTTCTAAATTTAAATTAACATATTTAAAATTTCTATAAAATCCAATAGAAAGGTCTATTTCCATAAAATAAGGATTTATAGTACTTTGAGTTAAATAAGGAAATAAAAATCCTTGAGTTCTATTTTGGAGTCCTTTAGATAACCCTCCTATAAATACAACTTCTCCAGCACCCAAAATTTGACTTTGAATACTATATGCAGATACTGGTATTTTAATATCCGAAAAATTTATACTTGCTAATATATCAGCACCTTTAATTATACCAATTGTTTCATTTGGTAAAAATTCTAAATAACTATTATCTCCTGCACCTGCACAAGGAGATAAAGCAGGATAAACATAATTGTTGGAGTCATTATTAAATAAATCAGCCATTATTCTTTAATTTTTTTACTTAAAATTGAATATATAATAGATTATTATATTGTATATACTCAAAAAATCTGATTAAGAAAAAATGCTAAATTTTTAAGTTAGAAACCAAAAATACTTATTTGTACTGACTAAAAAACCCTAAAACATAATAACATATGTTTTAGGGTTTTTAATTGAGTAGCGATGACTATATTTTATCCCACGTAGGTCTTTCATCAGGTTCAGGAATTCCAAATTTATCTACTTTATGAAGTTTTTTTGAAACGGTTTTTACATCAATAACTTCTACTCCATCTTTAATTATAGTTGGTGCAAAATCTGTTTCTTTTTTATCTTCTGCTATTTTAGTTTCTTCCTGTTTTTTATCTTCATCTTCTTGTTTTATTCTTTCTATTAATTCCTCACCCGGAGAAATCTTTTTTAATTCTTCAGGGTTTATTTCTTGAGGAGCGAATAGTCCCCTTTTTGTACTCGCCCCTATTCTTTTTTTGGTAAAGTTGGGATTTTATCTGGATCATTTTTGACAAAAACCCCTTTTTGAAAAACATTATGTTCATTATCTACAAATTCTTTCATTAAATGCCAACCTTGTACCCTATTAGTTGGGGATGGAGAATATTTACCATTTTTTTTCTTTGTATAAATTCTTGGTTTAGGATTTATTATTGTTGTTTCGAGATCTAATTTAATTTCAGGAATAGTAGTTTCTTTAACTTCTTCTTTAGGCAAATCTATAGAAGAATCCATAGAAGAATCAATTTTTTCGGATTTTTCAGGTCCCTTTAAATCAAATTCCATTACTGATTGAACTAATTCTTTTTTTGCTTCATTATTTTTATTATTAAAAATAAGATTAAGATCACAATTTGGATTTTCCTGAAGATTTATTTCTTTTTGAGGACTTATTACTTGTATTCCTCCTTCTCCTAAAGTTGTATTTTCTTGACTTCCAACATTATTTATAATATTATTTAAAAGTTTTTCTCTTAATCCTTCTAATTGAACTTCTTTTGGGGGAATATTATCTATATAGTCTTTAGGAATACTACTTTTATCTATATAGTTTTTTTCTTTTAATCTTTTATTAACTTCATTTTCAATTTTTTCTTCAATTGTAATTTCAGAATTTTCTTCATCTTTTTTATTTTCCCTTTCTTCATTTTCTTCATCTTCTTTTTTATCAAATACTTCTCCTCTAGCTAATCTAATATTATCAGCAACAAGAGCAGTCATACCTAAAGCAACAAGAGGAAGAAGTGCACCAGATATCCAAGAAATAATTACCTTATACATTTCAGGACTTTGTCCTTCAATCCAAAATAATATAGATCTTTGCCAATATGTCCAACTATTATCATTTACAGAATCCATAAATTTAAAGGATGCGTAAACATTGGCTGTTATTTGTAAAGCTGTTAATAAAAACATCATTAACCAAGATAATAATCTATTTTTATTTTCAGTCATAAGAATTGAAAATAAAACTGCAGCTTGTCCTATTTCATAAGCAGATCCTAAAAGGATAGCCATTCCCAATTTATTTGATAATTGGAAAAATGTTATTGCATGTAAAGTGGATACAAAAGCTACTGCAAGATAGAGGAGTGTAAATGTTCCTATAAGTGCCCAATAAAGTTTTCTATTTTTTATCTTCATAATTATTTTTTATCTTGAGTTTCAATTTTAATTGTAGTATTTGCCTTAATTTTTGAAGCAGTATTTTCAATAGCTTCTGCTCTTTTTTGAGCTTCATCTACTTTTACTCCTGCAAGTTTAAGTTCAAATGTTAAATCACGAATTATATAATCTTTTGTACTAATTTCTTTAGAGAGAGAATCAATTATATGATTTTGTTTTTTTGTAATTGTATCACATTTAGCTATTAAATTTTTTTCCATTCTTTTCATAGAAGCTTTTCGAATACAAGATTGAAAAGATTTAATCATAAATAGAAAAAATAAAATTATAGCAATTAATTTTAAATTTTTCTTTAAAAATTTTTCCATTGTTAACTTTTATTTATATATTATTATATATCTTTATTTTAAAATCTTATTATTTTTACATTAGCTAATTTTTCAATTATTTTATCAAATATCGAAAGATCCATTTTATCTTCTTTTTTAGATAAAAAATTTGGTTCTTTTTTAATATTATGGTTATCTTCTATTATATT
The DNA here is from genome assembly GCA_028717785.1 of Candidatus Nanoarchaeia archaeon. Next base: position 87,496 of record JAQUND010000001.1, read on the forward strand.
AGAGGTTTCTACTTCTTTTACATATAAAATTAATTTCATAGTAAAATCTTTTTAATTTATACAAAAAAAAGAGATCTTGGTTTTCAAGATCTCGAATTTATTTATATTTTTAAAATTATTTAGGATCTGGTAATTCTTCATTTGATTTTATTGGGGATTCTAAAGATGGCTCTATTAGTGATTCTGGCGGGGATTCAATCTCTATTTCTCTTTCATAATAAAAACCTTGTTGCATAGCTGCATATTTATCCTGTAAAAATTGAATTTCTTTTAATTCTTCCCTAGCTTTTTGAAGAGCTAAAGAAACTGCTTCCATTAATGGTAAATATTGTTCTCCTTCAGCTTCAAAATTTTTTGCTGATTCAAGACCAATTCCTCCGGGATTCATTAAAGAATAATAAGTAAATTCTACAGCTTGATATCCAAGTTTAAGAGGTTCTTTACCGTTTAAAAGATTAGCAGCAGCTTGTAATTCTTCTTTAAGTTTTACAACTCCCATCCAACCATTTTTTGTCCAAAAAATACGGTTATCTACAAAATATTGTAAATATTCTACAAATCCTCTGGATTGTTCTTCTACTCCTATTTCCCACATTTTACCTGGAAAGTTTTTGGCAGCTTTTTCAAATTCTTCTCCAGCAATTTTTATTTCTTCATCAGTAGGTTTATTTTTAGTTTCGGCAACAGCTTTATCTAATTGTTCTTGTAAATCTTTAATATTATTAATCTCGATTTCTGCCATAATATAATTTTTATTCTTTATATAGTTTCATATAAGATAAGTTTTAAGTAAAACTATTTTTATGTAGGATATATATTTAAATGACATATCTAATATGATTTTAAATGCATTAAATAATCAATTTGTTATACAGTTTTCTAAAAATATGTTTTATCCAGAAGTTAGGAAAAAGTGGGAACCTGTTGTTAGAAGATTGAAATTACCTTATGAAAGTATAGAAGATTTTATTAATGCATCAGTTCAAAGTATTAATTTTCCTTCTGTTGAATTACCTACAGTTGAACAACAACAGCAACAATATAAAATTGCATATAGAGGAGGGAAAGAATTAGAAGCAGTTTTAGATAAAAATTTAACTCTTACTTTTAAATTATCCGAAGGCTTTATATCATACTGGATATTATTTGAACAGCTTGAAATGTTTGTAGCATATGGGGATTCTATTCCTTTTTGGCCTCCTATGTATGTTTCTTTTTTAGATCATCATGGATTTGAATTAGTAGCTTTTACATTTCATAAAATAGTTCCTACCAATTTATCTCAATTTGAAATAACTTATGCTCAAACGGCTGCTGAATTTAATACATTCACTATGAATTTAAGATATAACCGTTATACAATAAAAAGAAGAATAGAAGAAGATATTACTTCTAATATATAAAATAAAATATAAAAATATGAATCCAAGTTGGGAATTTAATAGTAGAAAAGTTTGGGAATTTTTAGAAGAAAAAAAATTAAAATTTACCAATTTAACTTCTAATGAAATTTATGAACAACATATATCTAATAATCCTGTTTTATTACAAGATTATTCTGATTTTAAATATTCGGGGATAGAAGGAGAACATCCAAATGATAAAAAAATTTTAGAATCTAGAGAATCTTTTTCTAGATTATCTTCTGAAAATCTTAATGAAAAAGATGAAGTTCCTACTTTTCTTGATATGAAATATGCTCTTTCATCTAAAATATTTGAAGCTGAAGAAGTTATTGGAACAACTCCAGAACAATTACAAGAAGCAGAAAAAGCCTATTATACAATTTTAGATAAACTTAACAGAGGGGAAGAAATTGATGAAGGATTTTTAGGAGCTTTAGCAGGAGGAGCAGTAGGAGCACTTGCAGGTCCTTCTATTGGTAGAGCTATTTGTAGAGCTTTAGGTATTGATGAAAATGGAAATTTAGGAAAATTATTAACTTCAAGACTTGTTACTACAGCCATAGGTATTGCATTAGGAAAATAACTAATAGATGAAAGCTAAATTCATAAATGAAGTATTAAATTTTGAAAGAGGAAAAGATCCCAAAGAATCTATGAATATAGGGAAATTACATAGATATAAAAAATTGTATATGGATCTTTATAAATCGATGCCAGGATTTTTTTCTCCCAAGATATTAGATTTAAATATTACTAATGAAATTTTTATGATTGGATTTTATAGTTTTCAGGAAAACTATAAAAAAATAAGAAATTTTTTTATAGATAATTCTGATTTTGAATTTATTAAAATTAAAGATAATATATTATACATTAAAGAAAGAGAAACCCCTATAAAAGAATCTTTTAACAGAAACGATAATTCTTTTAATAAATTAAAAATAGGAAGAAAAAATATTGATTTAAAATTCGAAGATTTAAAAAAAGGAGAAAATTATTTAGCTACTATATTAGGTGCAGATGAGAATGAAGAAGATTTAAAAAATGAAGTAAAAATTTTAGATAAAAATGAAATTAGTATATTAGTTTGCAATTTACAAAATTTAGCTGAAGTAAAACGTTTAGCTAAACAAAGCAAAACAACATTAAATTTAAATTTTTTATTTAAATTTAATGTAGGAATCGAAGATGCTGCATTAGATGAACTTATTTATGAATATGATCACATTGATGATCATATAGAAACTGTAATGGGATATCGAGTAAAATTTAATTATTTAGAATGAAAGCATTATTTATAAATGAAATATTAAATTTTAATAAAACTGGAGATCCTTTAGATAAAATGAATATTGGAAAAGGACCAGAAAAATATATTCCTATTTTTGAAAAAATATTAAATCTTTGTGATATAAAATTTAAATTAGATGAACAAGAAAATAGAGAAGGTCTTACTAAATGGGATATTTATGAAATTCATAGTAATAATATTTATTCAGTTTATTTAATTCAACCAGGATATTATAAAAATCCTGCATGGATGGGATGGAATGCATCAGAATTTGCTAATGGATATTTAAAGAATCCTTTTACAATTTTAGAATCTATAATAGAAATGAAATGGGGTAATATTGATGAACAAATAGAAGAAATAAAAATACAAAAAGAAGAAATAGATAGAAAATACACATATTTTACAGATATGAAATTTCCTATTAATGAAGCAAAAGAAATTATAAAAAAATATACTTAATTATGTCATCAATAACTGTAGATCAAGTAAAAACGGGTTATGTTTTATTTTATAAAGGCCATACTTTTTTAAGTAAATCCATTGAATATTTTATGAAATTATTTGGAATAAAACATAAAATTTCAACTGAATGGATTCCTTCCCATATGGGAACTATTTTTATAGAAGATGATTTAGTTAAAATTGGCGAATCTGTATGGCCACGTTATAAAATTAATGATTTTAATTCCAATTACCAGAAGAATTTTATTATTATGAAACCTATAGAAGATTTTACTTCTAAAGAACAAGAAATTGGTAAAAAATATATATTAGAACTATCTGCTAAAGGAGGATATCAATGGTGGAAATATCCTGCTTATATTTGGTATGTTTGGACTGGTAGGAAAGAATTATTTAATAAAAAACAATCAGATTGGAATACTGTATGTTATGAAAGTTCTACAAGAGTTATAATTAAGATGAGATCTTCTCTTATGCCGGAAAATTATAATACCGAAGAAGCTATTTGTTTTGATGTTTTGGATAACCCAAAATTTGAGATTATAATTGATAAAAGATAACAATAATTAAAAATGAAAGCTCAATTTGTTAATGAATTAAATAAATTCGAAAGAACTGGAGAATCCTTAGATAAATTAAATATAGGGGTAGGTCCGGGAAAATATATTGAAGAGCTCGAAAAAATTTTAAATTTATCTAATATAAAATGGGATAAAAGCCCTACTGATGATGGATTTCAATGGAATATTCGTTGGAAAGATAAAGAATCAGAAAGATTTATTTATCTTAAATTAATACCTAGAAAAGGATGGACTTATCCCGGAAATATGGGGGAACTATTAGAAACTCCTTTTAGTTTTATGGATTTTATAATAAATGAAATTTATGGAAATGTTTCTTCTAAAATATCTAATTTAAAAAAAGAAATATTAAAATTAAAAAAAGTTGAACAAGCTAAAAATATTTTAAAAAAATATAATGAAAGCTAAATTTATAAATGAATTACAAAATTTTGAAAGAGAAGGATCTACTTTAGATAAATTAGATATTGGAAAAGGCCCGGAAAAATATATTTCTATTTTTGAAAAAATTTTAAAATTTTTAGATATAGAAACTAGATTAGAAGATATGTCAGATGGAAGTATAGTTTGGGATATAATTAATGTTAATGATACGAGTTATATACATCTTATACCTAAAGGATTAAATAAAAATTCGGGGTGGTATTTGCCAAGAAAAACGGGTTATGAAAAAGACCCATTTAATATTATTAATATTCTTATAGAAAGAAAATATGGAAATACAAAAGATAAAAAACAGAAGATTTTAGATAAAATTAAAAATTTACAATCAGAATTTGATTATTTATCTGAAATAGAGAATAAAATAGAAGAGATAAATAATACAATAAAAGAATATAAAAATTAAATATTAGCAATGACTGGAAAAAAGAAAAATTGGGAGCCATTTATGACTAAATTTAAAGATTTAGTATTTATTATTATGTTTTTAGCTACAATAGCAGGATGGATTATTACATCAGTTACTAATAAAGCTAAAATGAAAATGGCTATAGAACAGAATACACAAGTTGTAAAGGAACTTAAAGGAGAAATTAATAAGATTAATGATTATATAACTAAACAATCTGAATTAAATGGTCAGATTATACAATTTATGAGTAATAAAACTTCTTATAATTTACAAAAGTTTTCTTTAGATTCAATATATAATAATATAGAAAAAAATTTAAGTTTAAATAAAGAAATTTTACCTAATAAAGGAAATGATTCTATAGAGTCTCATATTGCTAAAAATATAAAAAATATTGATAATCAACAAAAACAATTAGAATCTCTCCTTAAAGATAAAAATAAAAGTAAAAATAATAAAAGTAAAAAACATTCAACGTTATTAGCAAAAACTTAAAAAATGAATATTATAGGATTTGATTTTTCTATTAATAAACCTGCTGCATGTGTTTATATTAATAGAAATTATATCTTTTATTCTTGGCCATTTGATTTAAGTAATAAATTAAAAACAGTTTATCGAAATGCTGGAGTAAATCTTCAAAATAGATTTGATATAAAATACAAAGGAACTGATTCTACTCTTAAAATGAGATGGGAGGTTAAAAATGCTCAATATCTTTCTAAATTAATTATATCAGATTTATTACCATTTATAAATAATGAAACTATTATAGCATTTGAAGGTCTTTCATATGGGTCTTCTGGAAATATGGGTATTCAACTCGGAGGATATAAATATATTCTTATGAATGCTTTGAGTCAACTTATTTCTATTGATAATATGTGGACTTATGCACCAATAACTATTAAAAAAACAGCAGGATGCTCTAAAAAAGGACAAACCAAATCCGATGTAATAGATTCTTTTATTAAAAATTATTATGGGGATTCATCTCTTAGACAAGCATTAAAAAATAATACTTCTGAGTTTAAAAAGAAAACAGGAACCTGGATAGAACATTTAGACGATCTTATTGATTCATTTTTTGTAGTAGAAACTTATAAATCTAAAGAATTAACTAATTAATATTTTAAAAATAAGAATAATAAGTATCCTGAAGTAATTCTGCATTAGGTAATTTCATATCACTAAAAATTATTCCACATCCATCAGAATTGGGGATTCCATTATAAGCATATTGATATTTTTTATTTTTCCCTATATTTTTGTCAATATATTTCATCATTTTTTCTGATTCTTTCCAATCAAATATTTCACCAATCATTATATGGTTATTTAAAATATTAAATATTTTTTTAATTTTTTTCAATTTTGTTTTAATTTCTTCATTATTTAAATCAGATAAAAAAATTTTAGTAAATTCATTTTCTCCATGTTCAATATAATAAGTTAATAATTCTAGATCTTCACTAGTAATTTTTTTAATAAAATGTTCTACTCCTATACCTAATTTTTTTAATATATTATTTTCCTCTCTAGTGAAATCTTGAAATTCATTTAAATTTTCAGAAATAAGTTTCATTTAAGTTAGCTATTTTTATTTATTTATCCTTTTTGTTAAAATAAAAACCCTCTATTTTTTAAAATAGAGGGTTAAAAAATATATAAAAATTTTGCCTAACCCTAATATTTATGCTAATTGGATTCTTTCACCTCTTTTTGTACAAATTATGTTAGAATCCATAACTTTTATAATAACCCATTCCATCCCTCTTTTATGATCTGCCCATGCTTTTAAAATAATTCCCTTTAACGTTTTGGTTTTATCTAATTTGGTAGTATTTTTAGCAGGAACAAATAAAACTTCATTACCGGGGTGATGAGATATTAATTTATTAAAATTTACCTTTTTTAGTTCCCCTCTTGTTTCCAAGATCGAAATAGCTTTTTTTCTATCTTTTACAGAAGATAATTCTAATTTCATTATCTTTTTAGCTAAAGTCATACTACTTAAACTTTCTAAATTTTTCATTTTTGTTTCCATTTTTAAAAATTTTAAATTTAAATATAAAAGGAATTTAATATATTTTTGTTTTATTTTAATATATGTTTAAAAACATAGTTTCAATAAATTTGTTAAAGTTCAGTTAATTTTAACTTAAGCGTTAAATTTCCGTTAAAAATTTACCAAGTAACCCTATTTTGCATATAATAAATAATACATAAAATAAAAAATATATGAATAATGAAACTGCTCAAATGTTTTTAAATAACATGAGGGATAAAATTAATCAAGGAGATTATGATTCTGAATTGGGTCCATTTCAACAAAAGAAATCTCTTTTTGCTTCTATAAAAGCAAGAGTTGATAGAAAATTAGAAACGGGGGGAACTCCAATTCTTTCTGATGCTGAAATAAAAGATTCATTTAAAGATGCAAAAGAAGTAGCTGCAATAACTTTGGGAATTTTTAAAAAATTGGGTATTGTTGAAAATACTGAAGAAGGATGGAAAGTAACTACTTTAGGGGAAAAAATTCTAAAATTAACTAATATTATCTAATGGATAAGGATATTAGTTTAAATAAAATCAAATGCAGTTTTGATTTTGACTCTACTTTAGATCATTTACCTATTGAAAAATATGCTAAAGAACTTGTTGAAAGAGGAGTAGAAGTTTGGATAGTAACTTCTAGATTTGGAGATGAAACTAAATATCAAAATTTTTTTAGTACTAATACTCCAGTTAATGTTACTAATAATGATTTATTCGAAACTGCAGATAGAGTAGGTATACCAAGGGAAAGAATCCATTTTACTGATATGGATGATAAATGGAAATGGCTAAAAGATAAAGATTTTATTTGGCATATTGATGATGATTGGGTGGAAAATAGATTGATTTTAAAAAATACTAAAACAAAAGCAATATCTACTTTAGGTTCTTCTTGGAAAGCTAAATGTGAAAGAATTCTAAAAAAAGCTTCTTTAGATATATAAAGTAAAAATTAATAAATGAGTCAAAATATTTCAAAAGAAAGATTGAAAACTTTAAATTGTGTTTTAGGACTTGATTGTTCTAAATACCAAACAAGTATCGATTGGAGAAAAGTTAAAATAGCAGGAATTGAATTTGCTTTTGTTAAAATTACAGAAGGAGCAACTGGTCATGAAGATAATATCTATAATGTAAAAAATAGAGTATTAGAAGCTCAAAAAAATAATGTAAAAATAGGATATTATCATTTTGCTCGTCCGGGGGATATTGGGGATCCTAAATTAGATGCAACAGCAGAAATTACTAATATTAAAAATCATCTTAATGTATTACCCAAATCTAATTTTCCTATTGTATTAGATGTTGAAGATTATTCAAAATCATGCATTTTAAAAGATAAAGCAAAAAATGTTAATGTATTTATAAATACATTTTTAGGAGCATTTGACGAAGTTTCTATATTATATTCTTTTAGATTATTTTTTGATTCTAATACTAATCATACTTTTGGTATGAACCCTCTATGGATTGCTAATTATCCAAAAGATCCAAATAAAACTTTACCTACTTTACCTAAAGGTTGGACAGAATGGAAAATATGGCAGTTTACGGATAAAGGTAAAATCGATGGGTATAATGGAAATATCGATCTAAATGTAATGAAAAAAGATTATTTTGATCTTTATTAATTAAATATTATGGAAAAATTTATATCATTTGATAATTGGGTTTTTGAAAATAAAGATAATAAAGATAATAAAGATCCCGAAGAAGAAATTGAAAATACGGATGACTTAAAAGAAGAATCCGTATATGGATGTGTTATGATGGATGCAAAGATTGATAATTGGGGGGAATATCATCTTTCAGGTATTGATGAAAAAGATCTTTATGAAAAACCAAATGATGATTCATATGGCCTTGAAGAAACTCCTCATATAACAATTGTTTATGGTATTCATGAAGATGAAATTGATTCTCAAACTATTGCAGATGTTATGGAAGAAAATATGGAACCTATGACTCTTGCAGTAACAGAAATAGATGTTTTTGAAGGCGAAGAATATGATGTAGTAAAATATAATTTACCTTTAACTGAACAACTTAAAACTTATAGAGCTTTATTTATGAAGTTCCCAAATACCCAAACTTTTGATGAATATCATCCTCATATGACTATTGCTTATGTTTTACCGGGTAAAGGAGAAAAATATAAAAGATCCTTAAGAGAACCTTTTAAAATAAAATTTACAAAAGCTGTCTATTCTTGGCATTCTGATAGCGATGATCCTACAAAATTATCTCGAAAAGTAGTAAATTTAGAAAAAGATAAAAAAGAAAATAAATCTTTAGTTAAAGAAAGTCAAGAAAAAATAAAACCTTCTATTTTTAGTAAAACTATTTATAGAATTCCAACAGAAGAAGAATTAGAAGAAGTTCATAAATTTAATTTATCTGCAGATGAAATAATTCAGGGATTAGGATATACTATTATAGGTAGAGGAATAAGATCTCAAGAAAATAAAGAAAAAATCATTCAATCAGCTAAATTATTATATAGTTTATATCCAAATAATAAAACATACGAAGAAGTTTATAAAAAATCTAAAGAATTAAAATCCAGATAATTTAAAATGCCAAAAAATAGAGAACAAATAACTACTAATGGCAGAGCAGTATTTTATACAATATTATGGCCTGAATTTAGAAAAGCTGCTATTAATTGTGGATGGGCTTTAGGTTTACATGGTAGCATGGCAAGTGATATGGATATAATGGCTATGCCTTGGACAGATGAAGCTAAACCAGTTGAAGAATTAGTTAAAGCTCTTTCAGATTGTATTGATTCTGATTTATGGAAAGAAGAACATTTAAAACCATTTACTAATAAATCTCACGGAAGAGTAGTTTATACTCTATCAATTTATTCAGATTTTTATATTGATTTAAGTATAATACAATCTTAAATCTAAAAATATTTTTTCTTTCATTATATTTTGTATATTTGGAAAAATTAAAAATATAATGGGAGGAAATGCTATTAATCTTTGTAGGCCAATAACATTCGCGGAGGCTGAAAAAACTTTACTTTGGATAAAAAAAGAAATAATACCTTCTATTGATTTAGAAGGTTCTGATATTGATGTTATTGGATCTTTTTGTAAAAAGAAAGAAGGAGAACTTTATGGCGATATAGATATTGCTGTAGATATTAATTCTATTACCAAAAAAGGGGTAGAAGAAAAAGAATCTATTTATTATTTAGAAGGGCTTTTTAAAAAATTAGAATTCGAAACAAAAATTAACTTTGGATTTGGAATTGTTTCAGCTGGAATACCTATAAATGGGGATTTTAGTCAAGGACTTGTTCAAGTAGATTTTATGTTAACTCCAGATTTAAATTGGTCAAAATTTATCTATTACTCCCCGAATTTTCGAATAAATGAATCCCAATATAAAGGAAAAATTAGAAATATCCTTTTAATGGCTATCATTACAGAATCACAAAAAGAAATAATAAAATATGCTCCTGATGGGGGTATTGAAGAAATAGAAGTAAATATTCTTAGATATCCTAAAGGTATATGGAGAGTTCGTAAGAATTTTATGGGTAAAAAAGGTTTAATTAAAAATGGTAAAAATATAGTAGGTACAGATCATTTAATTACAACTAATCCTCAAAAAGTCAAAGAACTTACTGTTGGAACCTGGTATAAACTCGAAGATATAAATACTTTTGAAAAATTATGGGAAATAATTTTATCTCATAATTTTATATGGAAAGATAAAAGGAAAGAAATAATAGAAAGATATAAAGAATGTCTTGCTGAACAAGGATTTGAAGAACCAAAAGAATTATTATGCAAAATAGAACAATAAAAAATAGAATAATAAATGAAATAGAGGTAAAATCCTTTTTAAAATATTGGTTAAAATATAATAAAATTAAAGGTAATAAAACCAATAAAATAAATTTATTTAAAGATATTATATTATCTTTTCTTTCTAATAGATCCCACGTAATAATTTACGGAGTTGATAAAATGAAAGGATTTGAAATTCATCTTGCTGATGAATCTGATTTAATAATGGTTTGTAAAGATATTTGGAATCATGTAGAAAAATATTATGAATTAAAATCAGATGAAGATCCTTATTATGATTTTTTAAAATTTTTATGGATAAACGAAGATACAAGATTAGCTGATATAATAGATGAAATATATAAACAAGAAATTAAAAAAGAAATAAGAAAATATAAATGTAATGATTGTGGGTTAGAATTTACTGATGAAAATTCCTATAAATTACTTATATCTAATATGAGTAGTTCTGCTACCCATCATAGACCAATAGATTGTTGTCCTACTTGTCAGAAATTTTCTTATAATATTATTTTCTTAAATAAAAATGAATTTGATTCAAGTTTTAATCCTAAATTATAATGGAAAAAATAATTGTACTTTATCCGGGATCATTTAAACCACTTCATGGGGGACATTTAGAACTTATCCAAAGATATAATGATAACCCATCAGTTGAAGCTATTAGAGTTTTAATTGGACCTGGTGTTAGAGATAATATAGATCAAAAAATAGCTGTTAAGATAGCAGAAAAATTAATTAATTTACCTAAAGTTTTTATAGATTCTGTAGAATGGTCTTCTCCAGTTTTAGCAGCATATAAAATACTTGAAAATTCTCGATATGGAGTATATGCTTTAGCAGCATCTTCCAAAGAAACTGAAAATTCAGATAGGATAAATAATTTTGTTTTTAAACATAGTAAAGAAGGAAAATTTTATAAAGAAAATATATCTGTAATAAATTTACCTATAGATATTTCTCCTCTTAATTTTAAAGGAAGAAATGATGAAAATGAAGGTAAACCTATTTCATCTTCTGTATTAAGACAGGATTTAGCAAAAGCAGATATCAATAATTTTATTACAGGATATCCTAATTGTTCAGAAAATCAAATAAAAGGGGTTTACGAAATTCTTCTTAAAAATTTATTAAATTCGATAAAATGAAAATTTTAGATTTTATATTAATTATAATTTTATCTTTTAGTTGGTTGATTATTTATTTTTTGTTAAAATTTATTGATCTCTTATTAAAAAATATTAAAAAAATTTTCTTAATAAGTTTAGTAAAAATTAAAAAATTGTGGAAAATAAGAAATAAAACAAAATAATATGGCAGGATCAGCAGGACATATTCGTTCACCCTGGGAAGATGGAGAATTAAAATTTAGTGAAATAAAACAACTTATAAAAAAATCTCTTTATGGTGAATTATATGCCACAGAAAAATTAGATGGCCAAAATATTATGGTAACTTTTCGGGAAGATGATATTTTTATTGCTAGAACCCCTTCTCATTTAAGAAATTATGGAATAAATTCAATAAAATGGAATTCTATCCATGATTTTATGAAGACAGAAGAAGCTAAATTTTCTTATATGGATGCTGCTGCTTATCTTTTTGTAATTTTTTCAAAAATAGGAAATTCTTTTTGTAGAAAATTTTTTAAAGAAGGAAAAAGATGGTTAAATATGGAATTGCTAACTCCTGCTATGGAAAATATTATATCTTATGGAAAAATACAATTAAGGGTGCATAATTTAATTGAAGTAGATGTTGAAGGTAATACTATAGATCTAATAAATGATGGGGAATTTAATATTTTATTAAAAGTTATAAATGATATTCAAAGGTCAAGTTCTTTTTCAGGATTTAAATTTAAGATATTAAGAACTAATAAAGTAAAATTTAATTCTATTATAAATGTAGATATTAAATATCAAACATTTTTAAATGATATTGAAAATATTCTGAATAACAATAATTTAAAAGAAGAAAATACTATCGATGATTATATTGCAGAACAATTAAGAAAATTTATAGTTTCTTCTAATATATGTGATGATAAATTTATGGAATTATTAGTTCAACGATGGGCTTATAAAAATAAAAATCCTAATATTTCGCAATTACTTAAAGATAAAGATAATCAATTAATTTCTTGGGTAAAATATCAGGATTCCATTATAGAAGAATCAATAATACCTAATATTTTACAACCTATTATAATAATTTTTATGAAAATAGGTATTCTTGTTCTTCAAAATTTAAAAGAAATTTCTTCAGCTAATCCTAATAAAACTATAGAATCTATTAAATTAAAATTTGAAGATGCGATAAATAGATTAAAGGATTATAAGGGTAAAAAATTATTATATTTAAATAATCAATTAGAACTGATTAACCAATCAGGAGGACTTGAAGGAATTGCTCCAGTTGAAGGAATTGTATTTGAATATAATAATAAAATTTATAAATTATCCGGAAATTATCTTCCTTTACTTAAAATAATATCGTTTTTTCGATTCGGAAAAGATAAAGAATGAAAGCTTATTACGTTAGGGAAAGATTAGAATTTGAAAGAGGAATGGAACCTAAAGCTTCCATGAATATAGGAATTTCTACTAAATTAAAATGGAATAAATTTTATCCAGGAGAAGATTTTTTACCTGCAGAAGAAGTTGTAAAATATTTAAAAAATCCTAAATTAATCAAATATATCATAAGGGGATTAAGAAATCAGCCAGAATGGACTATTGATTATCAAGTAAAAGTTTTTAACTATTTAATTGATCATAATGGGGTAGCTTTATATAAAGATTTAGTACCCCAAAGAGCTATACCTAAACAAACTATGCATAGAATTTTTAAAGAACTTTTTGAAAAAGGTATTTTAATTCTTGAAAGAACTGGTAATATTTATAAAGTTTATTTAAATAAAATTAATGAATCTATTAATTTTGAAAGAGGATTAGATCCAAAAAAAGCTATGGAAATAGGAAAACACCACAATAATCCTTTTAATAAATTAGAAAATACTTATAATTATTACAATTATGCTATGCGACAAAATAAAAATGGTCTAGAAAGATTAATTTTAAAAAAAGCATCGGAATTTTTTGGGGTTTCTCCTGAAAAAATATTAGGTATAGATTCTACAAATGTATCACCAGATTCTATACTTTATCCAAAAAATTTATCCAAATTAAATATAATAAAAAAAGAAACTCTTAAAACCCCCGATACACTTCCAATTACTATCAATCTAACAGATAAAGGATTTGCATATGTTCTTAATAATGATGGAAATATAGTTTTAGGTATATTAGGAACTCAATATTAAAATATATTTATGAAATTAGTTAGGGAAAGTATTAATTTTGAAAGAGGACAAGAACCTAAAAAATCTATGGATATTGGTTTACATGCAAAATATAATTTTTGGGATTTATTTGTTCGCTGTTATGAATTAGCAAATATTTCAGAAAATTTTACATATGTTTCTGATATAATAGCTGATAATAAAAAGAATCCCTATTTTGTTATTGAATCAGTTTTTTATTACACAGACGAAAATAATAATAAAATACCTGAACAATTTGTTATAACTTTTTTTTATAATGAAGAATCTAAAGATCTTTTATGTTTTAATGCAATAACCAAAGATGAAATATATTTTCATACAGAAAAAAAATTTGTAGAAATAACTACTTGTTTTGATGAAGATGCAGCTAAAGAAATGTTTGAATCTATTAATTTTGAAAGAGGACAAGAACCTAAAAAATCTATGGATATTGGAATACAACATAGCAATCCTTTTCAAAAAGAATATAGTGCTTGGAATGTTAAAGAATATATGAAAGAACATCGTTTATCCCCCACTTCTATATTAGGAAAAGGATTAAAAAAAGCTGCTGAAATGTTAAAAGTTTCTGAAGAAAAAATCTTAGCTGCTCCTGATTCAAATATGGAAATGAGTTCATCAAAAATAATTAAAAAAGAAATTTTAAATCCAAATGCAAAACCCGGAACAGATCCTATCACTATAAATTTAATGGAAAATAATTATATTTATATTTTAAATGAAAGATATAATCAGGTTTTAATGATATTAGGAACAAAATATTAAAATAAAATAATAAAGTTTATGGCAAAAGAAGTAAATATTCAAAACTTTGATGAATTTATTAATTCGAGTAAACCAGTAGTAATTGATTTTTGGGCTGAATGGTGTGTACCATGTCAAACAGTAGCCCCTTTAATAGAAGATATTTCTAACGAATATGAAGGAAAAGCTGAAGTATTAAAATGTAATATAGATGAAAATCCAGAATTAGCAACAAAATTAGGGATAAGAAATATTCCAACAGTTTTATATTTTAAAGGAGGTTCTGTTGTAGATAAACAAGTAGGATCTGGAATAAAATCAACATTTACTAATAAACTTTTACCATTATTAACATAAAATATTAAATGAAATTAGTTAGGGAAAATATTAATTTTGAAAGAGAAGTAGATCCTAAAATATTTATGGGTATAGGTAGATCTGTAAAAAGGATTTTTAAAAATACAGAAGAAGCTTCTCAATGGTGTTATGAATTTCCTTCAATATGTACTGAAGGAATTTTAAAAGAATGGCCTTATAAAGTATTATATAATAGAGAAAATAATTTACAATTTACAATACCTAAAATAGAAGGGTTAAAAATAGTAAAATGGATAAAAAATAATTTATTATTAGAAGAAAATAAGGATTATTTATCTTTAAAAGATGCTAAAGAAATTTGGGATAAATTAAAGGAAATAGTAAAGAATAAATCTGAAGGAAAATAGTAAAAGAATTTTATCAATCAAATAAATACTAAATAAATAAAAATTAAAAAAAAAGGAGAAAGTTGCAAAACTTTCTCCTTTTTTGCGGATATATAGTATGTCAAAAGAGCTAAAAGGTACCAACAAGCAACTTTGTCTAAAATGTTAAATTAAACTAAAATGTCTAAAAGGTTATGAGTAAAGAAAATTATGATGCTTTTTTTAATCCTGGAGTAGAAGCTCCAGAGAATCCTTCCGGAAAATCAGAAGAGTACAGTCCAACCGCCGATAAAGGAAAAGGCGGAACCTATCAATCAATCATTCGTTTTATTCCATGGTGGAAAGATCCTAAACACGGATCAATTCAAGATAAATGGGTTTCATATTTAGTAGATCCAATTACTCAAAGGGGTCGTTATATTGATTGTCCTTCCTCAATAGGAAAACCATCTCCATTAGCTGATATCTATTGGAAATTAAAAAAGAGTGAGAGTGTTCAAATGCAAAAACTCGCTCAAAATTTTAGTCGTAGGCATTCCTATGCTTCACTTATTCAAGTTATCCGTGATGAAAATAATCCTGAACTTGAAGGTAGAATTATGGTTTATCGTTATGGCATAAAAATTTGGGAAAAGATAAATGCTGAACTTAAACCAGTTATTGGAGAACCACATGATCCATTTGCAAGTCTTACAGGTAAAGCATTTGCTCTTGTTATTACTAAAGTTTCTGGATTCAATAATTATGATCAATCTAAATTCGTAGATAAAAGAATTCCAGTTTGTATTCCTGATGAAAAAGGAAAACTTATTCCTATTAATGCTCAATCAGATCCTAAGATGGTTTATGAATGGGTAAAAGGAAATTCACCAGATCTTTCTAAATATGCATATAAAGAATGGGATCAAGAGATCTTTGATTATGTTAATCATGTAATTGTAGCTGTAACAGGTGAAGGTCAAGTTTCTAATAAATATGCAGGTGTTGTTGGTAAGGGTTCCAGCCCAGCTGTACCAGAAACAGGAGGAGGAATAACCTCTTCAGATATTTCCATTGAAAATTTAGATATTGATTCAATGGGATCTGGAATAGATATTCCTGAACTTGATATAGCGAATATTTCAAAGAGTACCGGAATAGCAGGTAATCTAGATGATATAATGAAGGATATGTAAAATTAATAAAAAAAGCCTTTAAATTTTAAAGGCTTTTTTTTATCTTAATTAAAATGAATGAAAATTCAATAACATTTGATTCATCTTTATTTGATACTATTGATAAATCTATTTCTCCCGAAGATTTTAAATTAAAAATTTTAGAACTTCTCCCTCTTATTTTAGAAAAAAGATTCCCGGGAAATAAGATAAAACAACAAATTAGACCTCATACAGATAGGATAACTTTTAGTTGTCCTTATTGTGGAGATTCAATGGAAACTGATTGGAAACAGCGAGGAAATATAATTTTAAAATCCAATAAATATAAGAATCATTTTAAATGTTTTAATTGTGGAACTTTTAAAAGAGTAGATGAATTTTTTGAGGATTTTAATACTAATCTTCAATTAGATGTTATAAATTATGTTACTCAAAATCAGGGGGATTTTTCTACATCATTTGCTAAATATGATATTTCACTTTTATTAGATATTAAAGCTATAGAAGATTATTCTATTGATAGAGAAGAAATTAAAAATAAATTTAATCTTATTGAAGCCAAAGGATCTACAATATGGTCTTGGTTAAATAATCGATTACAATTTGATGAAAAAAAATATTTATATAGTCCTTTAAAAAATTATATTTTAATATTTAATTTTTCTCCTTCGGGAAAAGTTTTAGGATTTCAAAAAAGGAATTTTGGAAAATTTCAAACAAAATATTTAACTTACAATCTTTCTCTTATTTATGGAATGTTAGGTAAAACAGAAAAAGTTCCTGAAGAAATAGATTCTTTATCTCAACTTTTCGGTATATGTTTTTTAGATTTTAATAGACTTATTACATTATTCGAAGGACCTTTTGATGCATTTTTATTTAGGAATTCGATAGCAAATGGAGGAGCAAATAAAGGATTTCCTATTGAATTACCTATCCGATATTTTTATGATGATGATAATACCGGAAGAAAAAAAGCTTTAGAACAAATTAATAATGGCAATTCTGTTTTCTTATGGAATAAATTAAAAAACGAATATAATATTCCTTATAGAAAAAAATGGGACCTTACAGATCTTTTACAATTTTTTAAGTATAACAATATACGGGTTCCTAATTTAGAAAATTATTTTTCAAAGGATCCTATGGATGCAATAGATATATGAAAGGAATTAAAACTAAATTAAAATTTGAATTTAATATAGAAGATGATATTCCTGAATTAAATTTTGAAGTAGATATGACAAAAGAGGAAATTAAGAAAAAACCTATTATTATAATTAAGAAAAAACAAAAAAATGGAAGAGACTCAAGTTGTAATTCCCAACTCTTTTGATGATTTTATTCAAGGAATTCCACAAGAAACTGCTGAAATAAAAACAGCAGAAGATTCATTAACTGCAAGATTTGCTAATGAAAGAATACAATGGACAGATAAAATAAATAATTTATCTGTTAAAATGAAAAAAATTCCCGATATAGTTGAATTACAAACATTAGTATATACTGAAAGACAACGTGCTGTTGAATATTATCATTATCTTTTATCATTTTTATATAAGATAAATAAATCTTATAGAAAACAATTTGCAGAAAAATACGATTATTATACATATAGATCCCAAAAAAGATTTTCTAATGAAAGAAATAAAGAAATACAAATTATGGCAGAATTAGGAGATATAATTTTTAAAAAAGAACTTTTAGAAAATCATAGCAAATTTATGGATAAAACTATTTCTACTTTGGATAATATAATATTTGGTATAAAATCTAGAATTGAAGTTGAGCAAATAATGAATGGAAAATAAATGAAATTTAAAATTACAGAGGATCAAAAATTTTTAATAATTGACGATTGCACACAATTAGAAATGGAGCAAATCGAATCATCCTTTGTAAAGAAACCTGAAAATTGGTTTATATTAAAGAAAAAGAAGCCTCATTGGGATTGTCAAATTCGTTTTATAGATAAATATTCTCGTATTCCTATAGGTTTATGGAAAGAAGTAAAAGATTTTTGTACTAAATATCATTTTACTTTTTCTATTCAGGGGGCTGAAATTTTAACGGATTCTACTTTTAATGAAGAAGATTTTGAAGAATGGATAAATGATTTCTTTACGGATCCTGAAAATTTTTTTCCAAGAGAATATCAAACTGAAGGATGTAAAAGAATTTTAAAATTTAGAATATGTACAGAAGAAATTTCTACTTCTGCGGGTAAAACTATTATGGCTTATATGATTTTCCGTTATCTATTGGATAAAGGAAAAATTAAAAAACTTCTTTATGTAGTTCCTAATATAGATCTTGTTACTCAAACTGAAGATAAATTTTATGAATATGAAGATAGATGTGGGCATAAACCTACATGGAAAAGTTTATGTGTTTTTTCAGAAGCAGGAAAATCTAGAGTAGAAAATCCTAATATAGTATTTGGAACTTATCAAAGTCTTACTAAAAGAGGAATTGAATATTTTAAAGATTTTGATGCTGTTTGTATTGATGAAACTCATCATGCAAAAGCTGATTCAATTAAAACAATTTTATTAAAATGTTTTAATGCTCCTTATAAATTTGGGCTTACTGGAACTCTTCCTCCTGAAGGATCTTGTAGTTCTTTTACAATTCAAGCATATTTAGGTCCTAAAGTTTATACTATTCTTTCATCAGATTTAATAGAAGGAGGGGATGCTACCCCAGTAAATGTTATTTGCATTGAATTAGATTATTTAGAAGAATCCAAGAAAAAAGATCTTTATTTATTAAGAGATGTAAAAGCTGATGAAAAAGATGGAGTAAAATTACTTAACCTTGAAAAAGAAATAGCAAGAAATAGTAAAAAAAGACTTGTATATATTGGGGAAGCTATTGCAAAAACTAAAAAAAATTCTCTTGTTTTATTTGCAGATATTAAACATGGCTATGGTAGAAAAATTTATGATTGGTTAAGGGAAAATACAGATAAGAATGTTTATTACATTGACGGTAAAACTGAAACTGAAAATAGAGATTTTTACAAAGATAAAATGGAAAATGAAGAAAATGTTATCTTAGTTGCTTCAACAGGAACATTTTCAGAAGGTATAGATCTTTTAAATATTAATAATGTATTTATTACAGAAAGTAATAAATCAGAAATTATTGTACGACAAATATTGGGTCGTCCAATGAGGTTAAAAGATGGTAAAGATAAAGTAATTGTTGTAGATTTTAGTGATAATTATTATTGGAGAGGTGTAAATAAATTTCAACAAAAGAATTATTTAATGCGACATTCTGCTGAAAGAGAAAGAATTTATAAAGATAAAAAATTTCCATTTAAAAAATTTAAGATAAAATTATAAAATATTTTTACTCGAGGAGCAAAAATCTGGTTGACCGCATTACCGTAAATGCGGTTTTTTAATCATAAGATTTCTGAATAGTATTAGAAATTCTTTTTATTTCTTCAAATTCTTCAGGAGTAAGACTATTAAATAAATAATTTATAGGATTTACTTTTACCCTTTCTTTTATAACTTCATAATGTAAATGAGGACCAGTAGATTTTCCAGTATTACCAACAAATCCAATTATATCGCCTCTTTTAATTTTATTCCCTTTTTTAACATTAAATTTACTCATATGACCATATAAAGTTTTATATCCATATAAATGATTTATTATAATAACATTACCATATCCTTTAGATTCTGATTCTTTAAGTATTGATTCAATTATTCCATTTCCAGTTGCATAAATAGGAGTTCCCACGGGAGCAGAAAAATCTAATCCATAATGAAATTTTCGAATTTTATAAATAGGATCTATTCTATATCCCCATCCACTTGCAGTTCTTTTTAAATCTTTATTATCTATTGGTTGGATAGCAGGTAAATAAATAAGTTTTATTTGATGAAAATTTGCAGTTTTCTTTAATCCAATTAAATAATATTCTTGTCTAGCTATTTTTTCTTCAATTTTAGAAAGTTTTGTATTTATTTCTTCTACCAATTTAGAATATTTATTAATATTAGGTTCTTCATATGATATTTCAAACTTTTTTACAGATATCTCTGTTGTATCAAATATAGTTTTGTAAATTATATTATTATCTTCTTTTACTTGATTAAGTACAAATTCAGCTTCTATTAGTCTTTTATTTACATTTTTAAATGATTGAGTTAAATATTGAATATCTTTTTGCAATGTTTTTTCTTTTGGGGAATTATATAAAGAAGACAGAATTAAAATTACACAAGATGTAAATATAATTTGAAAACCAATAAAATATAAAAAATACTTTATCTTAAAAAAATTAAATCTTTCATATTTTAGTAAATCTTTCTTATATGTAAAAAACTTCATTCATTTATTAATTTTTAAAATGCTTCTGATTTAATTTTAATATATATTTTAAATAAATTTATTTTTAATGAAGGCTCGTTTTATAAAAGAAAATATAAATTTTGAAAGAGGCGGAGATACTAAAGCTTCTATGAATATTGGTAAAGCTGGTAAAGCAAAAGAAATTTTAGATAATTTATATAAAAATGATAAAATACTAACTTATAAAATAAATTCATTAGATAATATAGAAATTTATTTTACAGATAAGTATAAAGATAGAGTAAGAGGAGCTGAAGATAAGGAACCATTAGCTAAATGGATATTAAGATATATAGAAACCCCTCAATTTATAGTAGAAGAAGATCAATCTAAACCCTATTATTCATCAAAAATTTATTATTATTGGTCAGTATTTAAAGTAAACATTTATAATGATAAATGGCCGGATCAAAATAAAATTGAGAAAAAAATAGAAATTGAAATATCTACAGAAAAAGAAAATGCAGAAAAAAAAGCAAATCTTATAGCTGAAGTATTTAATAAAGAATTTGGACCTGCATGTGGATTTGAACTTGTTGAAACAATAAAAATACCTATAGAAGAAATATGAAAGCTAAATTTATAAATGAAATACAAAAATTCGAAAGATCTGGAGAACCTTTAGATAAATTGAATATTGGTAATAAAGAGAAAAGAGAAAAAGATAAAATATTGAAAATATCTGAAGCTAATGAAATTTTATCTAATTATTCTTTAGGATTATACTGCTTATATATTTGGGAATCTGATTCAGATATCATGAAATATTATCAGGATCCTAAAAAAGTTTTGGAAGAATATATAAATTTAGCTTATGAAACTCTAAAAGAAAAAGAAGTTTATTCAGTAAGAAAACATTTAATAGTTTATAAAATAGATCCTAATCAAGAAGGAATTTTTATAGATGAAAAAAATTTCCAAGGATTTGATGGTATTAAAATTTTATTCGGATTAGATTTTGAAGATGATAAAATTTATTACGTCTAATATGAAAGCTCAATTTGTAACGGAAAATATAAATTTTGAAAGAGGTCAAGAACCTAAAAAATCAATGAACATAGGTAAATCCTATTTAGATAAAGAAAAAATAAAATCTATAATTTGGGATTTAGATTTTGAAGCAATTTTTAAAGATCCATATGAATTTATCGAATCCTATAATGGATTTCCTATTTTAGTTTTTTTTGATTCCCCAGGAAAATGGTATGGTATAAGTAATCCTTCTTTGGAAATATCTGTAGGACCTTATTCTTCAAAAAATACAGCTTTAAATAAGATTAAAGAAAAAATAGATTATGAAATTCTTTAGAAGAGCACATTTTATAAAAGAAAATTTAAAATTTGAAAGAGATCAAGATCCTTTAACATCTTTAAGGATTGGGAGAATTCATACAGTTCCATTTGATGTTGATTATTTAGAAGACTTTGAGGGGGAAGAAATAGAAGAAAAGAAAAAAGCTGTCGATTGGGTATGGAATGGAATTATGGTAAAATCTGCAAAAGGAGCGGTTTATACATTTAGAACAGTAATGATTATAGAATTAACTAATGAAGATAGTATAGAATTTGAATCTCAATATTATGTAAATTCTCCTTTAAAAAATTGTGCTATTATTACTATTGATTCCCCTGATTCTAGCAGAAATATTTATAAAAAAAATTGTTTTGATAAATTTGATAAAGCTATTGAAGATGGTTCTATTATTTTAGCTATATTGAAAATATATGAAGATATTAAAAATAAAGAAATGAAATGAAAAATATAAATGAAGGTGCAATAAAAAATCTTTTATTAAAGAGTCCTGAAAGAGATGAATTTATTCAATGGGCTTATGAAAATGTTCTTTATGGATCGGGAGATCCAGTTTTAGAAATTAGAGAATATGCAGATATTCATGAATTAACATCTTCTGAAATTCAGGATCTTGCTACTCTTTATATGGAAGAAGCTGATGAAGAAGAATTAAATGTACTTTCAGATCTTGTTAGTCAAATAGTTGAAGCAAAACAATTAGGAGAATTAGATGAAGCAGAAGAACCCATTAGATATACTGGTAAATTTATGCCTATTAGTCCAGATAATCCTCGTACTTTAATGCATGGCGGTAAAATAGTAGGACAAGTAGGATCAGAAAAATATAGGAAAAGAAAACTTACACAAAAACAAGAAGATCAAATAGATCAATATCAAAAAGAAATAAGCGATCTTGAG
The DNA here is from genome assembly GCA_028717785.1 of Candidatus Nanoarchaeia archaeon. The sequence goes on from JAQUND010000001.1 coordinate 110,514, forward strand.
TATGATATAAGTGATCTTAAAATTGAACTTGAAGAATTAAAAAGTTATGAAACTAATACAGAATTGGAAATGGAATCATATTGTTCAAATATATCAGAAGAATATGGGGAGGATGTATTAGATATATTGAATTCGGGAATACTTGATAAGATAAAAATATTGGATTTAAAAAATAGAGGAATATTAGGAGCAAAAGAAATAGTAAGTAACTTTAATCAATTTATGTATGATATTGAAAAAAAGGAAAAAGGAGAAGACGATAATTCTGTAGAAATTAAACAAAAACAAAAAGAAATAAAAGATAAAGAAAAAAATATTGAATCTCTTGAAAATAAAATAGAAAAAATAGAAAATTCTATTTATGGGGTAAGAGATAAATTTGTTTTAAATAAATAAAAATTAAATCTTCATTTTTTTCATAAGATATATAACTAAAGAAGTCTCTTTATCAAGTAATTTTTGCAACCTGAAGAAAAGAGCATAAATATATAATATATAAAATAAAACTTTTTTATTATGCAAAAGTTTAATACGGTTTTTAAAGAAAAACAAGCAAAAGTTGAAGATCTTTTTGAAAAGAAGCTTCTTTCTCAATTTAAAAGAGTTTATACTGCTCTTTTAGAAAAGTATGGAATTGCTGAATTTCAAGAACTTACTGAAGAATATCAACCAGCTTTTCTATCAGAATTGCATTCATATTGGTCTGAAGAAGAAGGTATTAGCGAAAAAGGTACAAAATTTCTAAATACTAAAGAATATACTCTTAATGAACAATCTACAATAGATCAGAAGAAAAATCATCTTCAGAATAAAGCTCAATCAATTATTTCAGAAACTCTTCGTCAAAGTAATATTAAATGGAAATTATATGGTATTATTGATGAAATGTATAAAGAGGTAAAAGCTAAAGATCTTTCTGATGTTCTTCCCCCTAAAGATTTATTTGAAAGCATCAAAGAATCATTTGTAAAATCTTTAAAAGAATTATTAATTGAAGTTAATTATGAGTTAAAAGAAAATTCTAATTCAGAAAAATTATATGAAAAAGAATTTTCTGAAGAAAAAAGAAAAGAATTAGCTAAAACCGGAGCTGCTTTACCTGATGGATCGTATCCTATTGAAAGTAAAAAAGATTTAGAAAATGCTATCCATGCTTATGGGAGAGCTAAAAATAAAGCAGTAGCTAAAAAACATATTATAAAAAGAGCTCGTGCTTTAGGTTTTACTAGTAAACTTCCAGAAAATTGGTAAAATGAAAATATTAGGACCTAGAACAATTACAAAATCTGCAAGGTTAGTGAAATTAATTAAACCTTCTACAAATCCATCTCCTTCCAAACTGATTAAACCAGTTCCAAAAAGGAGCGGATGTAGAGCATGCGGAAAATAAAATAAAAAATGGGGTGTTAAAGCACCCCATTTCTGTTAATATATAGATTATATTTAATCAAATCTTAAAAATTATGGCTCTAAATCTATTATCAGATATATTAAAAGAAAAGAATGCAGCATATGTAGATAATATGCTTAGTGGAAATGTAATCATTACTGAAAAATTAGATACTTATAGAATTCTATTTGAAAAAATAAATGGAGAATTACATTTTTTTAAAAAAGATAATAGTGAATTAGGACTTATTGAAAGAGTGTTAACAAATATTTGGGAAGATGCTATAGTAGAATTATCTATTATATTAGCAGATCATGATTTACCCGAAGGAGTTAGATTTGGATTAGCTTATACTCCAATAGAAAATCCTATAAGAATTCCTTATTCTTCAATACCTAAATATATTATTACTGATATAACAGAAAGAGAAAATAATAGAGTAAAAAGAATATTTGAATACGAAGAAGTATCTCAGTGGGCTGAAGAATTATGTTTAGGGAGACCCCCAATTATTTTCGAAGGAGAACTTTCTAAAGAACAAAAAGAAATTCTTTTAGATTATGCATCTGGAAAATATGATAAAGTAGAATCCATTACAGAAACTTTAGAAAATAAATTTAAAGGAACTTATTCAAAGGAAAAAATTATTGAAGGTATAATTATAAAAACTAAAGATCGTTTAGCTCAAATTATATCTTATGAGTTTGATCTTTTAAATGAAGCTTACCAAAAAAATGAAGAATCTCGAGATTTTTATGATTTAACTATATTAAGTCTTAATTCATTTTTTGAATATTATAATTTTCCTATATTGGAAAGTAAAGTTTCAGATGAATTATATCTTGAAATAGTATGTGATATTTTTAATCAATATTGCAAAAATAATTCAGTTACTGAACAACTTAAACCAGAATATCTTACCCCTCCAAAATTTGGATATACAGGAGAATTAAATACTTTACTAATTAAAAATAAAAAAACTCTTGAATTATTAGAAACGGGTGGTAAAGTTTATGAATCTGTATTTAAAGTTATTTTATCTTCTTTACGAAAATATAAAAAAGAATATGGATTATTAAATGAAACTGCAATAAATAAATTTAATACATTCGTTTATTTAATAAGTGAAAAAATAAATAAACCTTTACCTCCATTTGATAATAATATTGAACTTATTTTAGAGGCTCGTTCTGATAATATTGTTATAGATGTTCTTAAAAAGAAAACAGGAAAAGATATAGATAATATGAGAGTTATTGCTTCTATCCAAAAAGCATTTGAACCAAAAGGAGACCAAAATCCAAAAGGTAAAGAAAAATGTGTAGTTTATTTTTCTGAATTTAGACCTTTAACAATATCTCAAGAAGAAAATATACTTTCTATGAATAAGATGTGGAAATGCCCTGTAATTTTAGCATCTATAACAAGTAAAAGAAGGGTAAAAGGAGAAAGATTTTTATTCAGTGATAATTTAATAAAAGCTCAAATAAAATCTTTTGCAGATTTTAATAAAGAAATAGTTCCTGCATTTTTTCTTTTAGATGATTGGGACTTATATAGTGTATTTCATTATTGTAGACCTAAATATGAACCTATTGTTATTATAACAGATTCTGGTAAAAAATCTGATTTTGTTAATCAATTATATTTTGAAGAAGAAGTTATGAGTCAAAGGATAGGAGTTGAAAAAGATTTAAATATAGGAGAAATGGAAAATAAAGATGCTTTACAATCATTTAGAGCTATTGAAGATAATGTTTTTTCTCAATTTAAAGAAGTTACTCCTCAACCAATATGGGCTTTATATGATTCAATGGAATCAGAATGGAGAACTTGGCAAGGAAAAATTTTGCTAAAATAAAATAATAAAAAACTATGAGTAATCAAATTCCATCATTAGAAGAATTTATAGAAACTAAAAAATTAAATGAAGATGTTGATATACCTGCAAGTCTTTCAATTCAATATATGACAGTTAAAAAACAAATAGCGGATAAGGAAAATCAAAAAAATTTATTAATGAAACAAGTAGCTCAAAGAGATTCGGAATTAAGTATATTAAATAAAAATTTAATAGCTTTAGAAACTAAAGCTGCTCAATTACAAGGTAAAGAAGTTATTCAACAACAAAAAACGGAAGAAGCTAAACCAAAATCTCAAGCAACTGCAGGGGAAGCAAAAACTAATGAATCATTTAATATTTTAGATGAATTAAATAAGGATTTAGATTTTGATTTTAAAGAATTTTCTTTAGATGAAGAAACTAATTTAGATGATATAGATATTTTAATTACAGAAGAGGAAGAATGGCCAGCAGAAAATGATGAATCAAATGAAGAAGCTATAGAAGAACTTTCATCTGATTATGTTTTTGCTTTAAGAATAAATGATCCTTCTGAAGAAAGCGAAATTATTTGTAAAGTTTATAGAAACAGAGATGATGATTTTTGGAAAATTAGAGTAGTAAAAGGAACTGAAGAACCTTTAGAAACTATGCAATTTGATCCTGAAATGGATATGGTTTCTATTATCGAAAGAATAGGCGAAATTTACGAGGAAATAGAAGAAGTTGATATGGATGAGTACGAAGAACTTCTTGACGATAAAGAAAAAAATGATGAAAAATACTTTAATCGTGAGAGCTAAAACAATAAATGAGACTATAAAATATAATTGGGGTAAAGATAAAGTTGCTGGTAAAAAAATTATACCTAATAGATTTGTTTATCATATTTCTATACCAGAATTTAGAAAAGAAATTTATGAAAAAGGATTAATAGCTAAAGTTGGAGAAAGTTATTCTGGATGGGCTCAAGATAAAGATAAAATTATTTCAGCTATATTTGCTACAAATTCATTTGAAGAAGCAATTAAAAATTTAACTCCAGAAATAATAGATTGTTGGGAAATAGATACATTTAAAATAGATAATGAATGGTTTATAGATAAACATTTTGAAAATTTTTCAAAAAATCCTCATATAGTAACTTTTGAAAATATACCAATAGAAGCAATAAAAATAATTAAATTTTAGTGAGAGCTAAAACTATAAATGAAATTCAATATTTTGAAAGAACCGGGAATCCATTAAATAAATTAGATATAGGAATTAATGCTATTGTTTATAATTTTTTAAAATGGATAAAAAGTCAAGATGTATTTAAAACTAATACAGAAAATTATTCGGGTTTTTTAGAAATAGGAATAGACGATATAAATGATAAAGATCTTCAAAAGGGATTTATAAAATTTGTAGAAACTTGGCCAAGATATAAGCAAAAAATGAATAATTTAGGATTAGATATTGAAGATGGAAGACCTGGAGCAATACCTACTTTAGAAAAAACTATGTTTACTGATGAATATTTGCCAGAACCAAATTATTATTCTTAATAATGAGAGCTAAAATTATAAATGAAATTCAGCATTTTGAAAGAGGATTAGATCCAAAAGAATCAATGGATATAGGAGGTATAAATGTTTCTAAAATTTGGAATGAAATAATAGAGGAACCTTTGAAAAAATGGAATAAATTTATTAAATCATTTGAAGGAAAAATAATTTCAGGCAAATTTATTAATACAAATACTTTAATGGAGGTTAATACTACTATTAAAGTTGAAGAAGCTTTACCTGGAGGGGCAGGAGAAATAATGTTTCGCGGAAGAGAAAAAGGAAGTGATAATTTAATTGAAATTAATACATTTAAATCATCACATTCAAAAATAATAATAAAAAATCAATTTTTTTAAAACTTTGATGTTAAAAATAATTTGCAAAAGATTTAAAATAAAGAAGAATATATAGAATATATAAAAAAATAATGTTAATTATGAAAAACAATTATGTACCAATAACTTTAGATCAATATCTAAATGAATCAAAAACAATAACCCTTAAAAGAGGTTATGGAGAAAGAGGACCTGTTGTTGTAGGCTCTAATGCTCCTATAAGAAATCAAATTCTCTCTTATGTTGCAGAAAGTCAACGTGTATCTAAAATGGATCTTAAAAGGTTTATTGCTGGTTTAAATGAAGGCAGTAGAAATCCAAATGCTTCTGCTATTATGTGGTTAAAAAGAAATTCACAATTTTTTGTTGCTGAATCAGCTAAAGATGGTCAAACTTATTATAGATTATCTGATGTAGGCATAAGGCTTACAAATAAATTTGTTTCAGCTTCTGCTCCTCTAGTAGAGGGAAAAGAAGGAGAAAAAAAAGATGACTATGATTTTCTTGATACTAAAAAAGGATATCCAAGAAAAGGTATAACTGATGATGAAAAAGAAAAAGAGGATGAAGATCTTAAAGAATCTAAAAAAGAAAATAGAATTAAATCTATTATTGAAAATATGAAAGCTAAAGCAGCTAGTTTTTTAAATGAAGATGATAAAGGAGAAGAAGCTGATGAACTTTCTTTTGATGATTTAGATTTATCAGGTGAAGAAGAAAAAGATAAAGAAGGGGATAAAAAAGAGGATGACAAAAAAGAAGGAGATGATCTTAAAGTAGATGATAAAGATAAAGAATCTGATGAGGGAGAAGAAAAAGTTGAAATAACTGAATTTATTATTACTGTAGATAATGCAGAAGAAGCTATTAAGGAACTTGATGAACTTGGAATTCCTGCTGAAAAAGTAGAGGATGAAGGTTCAGAAGAAAAATCTGAAGAAAAAGTATCTGAAGCTGAAGAAACTCCTGAAGGAGATGATCTTGAATTAGGAGATGATAAAAAAGAAGGGGAAGAAAAAGAGAGAGAAGAAAAAGATGAAGTAACTGGTGAAGAAAAAATTAAAGTATCTGTTGATCATTGGGAAGCTCTTAAAGGTTGGTTAGAAGGAAAAGGAGTAGATGTTGAAGAAATGTTTGGCGGAGAAATTGAAGTAGAAGAACCAGGCGAAGAAGGTCTTGAATTAGATCTTGATGATGAAAAAGGAGATGAAAGTGAAGAAGGACTTGAAATAGATCTCGATGATGAAAAAGGAGATGAAGGTGAAGAAGGACTTGAAATAGATTTAGAAGAAGGTTCAGAAGGAACCGATTTATCTGGAGAAACTCCTATTGCTGATGGTGCTGAAGGTCTTACTGATAAAATAGCTGATAGAGTTGCTCAAAAAATAGTTGATAAAATGTAATTTTTTAAATATACTTAACTTAAAAGCTCCTTTAGAGGAGCTTTTTTTGTTTTTAGTAATTTAAATATATAAAATAAAAGATTTTAATGAGAGCTAAAACTTTAAATGAAATTCAAAATTTTGAAAGAGGCCAAGATCCAAAAAAAGTTTTGGATTTAAATGGAATAGTTCCTTCAAAAAAATTTCATGAAATTTTTAAAAAAGCAAAACAAGAATGGTATGCTTACATAAAAGAATTATTAGAAGGTAAAATTATTTCAGGAGATATAAATGAATATAAAGCTCCTTATTGGGTTCCTGTTTCTAAATCTATAAAAGTTATTCAAGCTAAATATGAACTTAAAGATGGCGGTGGAATAAGTATTTTTGATGAATCTGATGAAGAATTTTATATTAAACCAGGAGGAAAAATATACATAAGAGAATAAATTTAAAATATATGAGAGCAAAAACAATAGACAATTATAAAAAATCCGCTGTAATATTCGATTTTGATGATACATTAGTTAAAACAGATGCTAAAATTTATATTTATAAAAATGGTAAACAAATAAAATCATTAACTCCATATGAATTTAATTTTTATAAAGCTCAACCGGATGAACAAATTGATATATCTGATTTTAAAGATCCTAGATTTATTATGAATGCTAGAAAATACAAGATGTGGCCTGCTTTAATTCGTTTGAATATGGATATTAAAAAAGGTCTATCAAATACAGATATATTTATTTTAACAGCTAGAGAATCTATTTGTAAAGGACCAATACATAATTATTTAATTAAAAATGGGATAAATATACCAGAGGATCAAATTCTTACAATTGGAAAAGAACAATTAGATAGTTTTGATGCTGCATTAGAAAAAAAGAAAATCATTAAAAATTTAAAGAATACATATTCTGATATAACTTTTTTTGATGATAGCAAAGAAAATATTCGATTAGTATCGGAAATTGGAGGAATACAAACTTGTCTCATCGATGGCATGAATATATAAATAAAAATTAATCAAAATAATAATTAATATGGTAAAATTAGTAGCAGAATCTCTTGAAGAAAATAGATATCAGAGATTAAATGAAGAATTAAATTATGTTTCTGAAGGTTTACTTGGTAACTTTGTAGGCAAACTAAAAGAGGCTTTTGCTAGTTTAGCATCTAAATATCAAAAATTAGATAAAGCTAATGAAGCCGCTGTTAGACAATTTGCTCTTGAAGTAACTACTGCCACTTATGTTTCAGATAAAATAGAAACTGGTTTAAAACTTTTAAAAGCTTGGAGTCAGAAAGCTAGTCTAGAAAATCTTGTTAAATTTTTAGATAAAGCTGCTGCAGATAAATTTTATGGTAGAACTAAAGTATTATACACCAATAAAATCCTTAATGTAAATTGGATAAAAATGGATGCTGCTAACCTTGAAAATATATTTGCATCTGGTGGAACTGGCGGTAAAACAGCTATGGGTGGAGTATAAATAATATTATGAAAGCCATTTTTGTAAAATCTACTTTCGAGAGGGCTAATAGTTCTCTCGAAAGATGTCTTGTAGAATTTGAAAGATCAGATCAAAAAAAAATTTCTCCTATTGATTTAAATATTGGAATTATACAAAAAATTTTCGATAAAACATCAGGAGAATGGGGAGATGGTAAATGCGCATATTCCTATAGTATATATGGTCCAAAAAATTGGATGGATATTATTAAATGGCTTAGAAAAGAAGGATTTACTCCTATGGAAACTGAAGAAATTTTAAGAAGTAAACTTATGAGGTGGACTGGGGATAAAGCTAATAAAAGTGAAAATGTTACTTTAAAAGATTTTAAAAAATTTAATAATGAATTATATAAAGGGAAAACTCAAATAGATGAATTTTTAGATAAAGAAATTAGACCAAATAAAGAAGAATATTTAAAACGAACTGGATTTAATGAAAATGTAAATGAGGATGCTATGGGAGGTGTAGGTTCTCCAATGTCTACATTAAATAATACACCAGGAATGGGGAATGCTCAACCTGCACAAATGGCTGCAATGACAGGTTCTCAACAACAATCTCCATTAGCAAAAGGTTCTGGTGATAAATGGGGAAATACTATTAAAAGTAAACCCTATACTCAAGCTAAATCAATTACTACCAAAAAGAAGAAAAAGAAGAAAAAATTAGAAGAAGAAAATATTAATCCTTATGATAAATTAGGGGTTGCAATGGCTAAAAAAATGAAAGTTCCTATAACATTCAAAAAACATAAAAAAGATCAAGGGGTATCTCAAAAAAGAATAGGAGAATCTATAATGACTTTAGAAAAATTTCAAAAACTACAAGAATCCAGGGAAAAGTAAATTTTTCCCTTTTTTGTTAAAACCTTTTATATTGTTACCTGTATAAAGATTAAATATTTAAATTTTATATAATGGCAAAAGAATTCATAAAATTTTTAAAGATTAGAAAAGTTAAAAATCCTTCAAGAGGATATCCAACGGATGCAGGTATAGATTTTTATGTTCCCGAATTTACTCCTCGATTTATTAAAGATCTCAAAGATAAAAATCCAGATATTTTTGATCCCGGTGTTACTTCACATTCTCTTCCATATGGTAGTGGATTAGTAACATCTAGTAGTTGTTGTGGAACTATTACTTTACAAAATCCTCCTGTTGTTGTAACTTATGATTTAGATGATAAAAATGATACCTTTTTTAAATTTGATGAAGAAAAAGGAGAAAATTATTTTTTACTCCCCCCACATAGTAAAGTGCTTATCCCATCTGGTTTAAAATCTCGTATGGTTAGTTCTGGTCGTGCTCTTATTGCATCAAATAAATCTGGTATAGCTTCTAAATATGGAGTAATTTTTGGAGCTCAAGTAGTAGATTATACATATCAAGGAGAAATTCATATTAATGTTATAAATACTTCTACAAAAGTAGTAAGAATTTATGAAAATATGAAACTTATTCAATTCATTGAAACCCCTATTTTTACTTCAGAAATAGAAGTAACTGAATCTAATGATTTTTTATCAGAAGGAGGATTAGAATTAGAATCTAAAAATTTTTATAAAGGTATGATAACTGATCGTGGAGATGGGGGATTTGGATCTACAGATAAAAAATAAAAATAAAAACTATGTTAGTATTAAATTTATTCATGTTAAAAACTATAGAAGATAGTTTTAAAGATAGTAATTCATGTTATAATTCTTTACAAATTATGATAGATCAAGTTTTAAATTGGAAAGAATCTTCTTTTAAATTTGCCCCCGATAATATTAGATTAGCAATAAAAACTTTAAAGAATTTTAAAGTTTTAGAAGAAATTGATGAAGAAGATTCTAAAATCAAAATTCAACAGTTAAATTCATAATGCGTTTTATATTAGTAATTAATTACTGTATAGATGTAGAAAGTCCTGATGCAGAAAGAGATCTTAAAAATCTTAAAGAGCTTCAAGCAGCAATTAATCAATCTAATTTAGCTAATGAATATGATATATTTTTTATTCCAACTGATTCTAATATTAAAATTTTTGAAAAAAGTCCTAGTGAAATAGAAGAGATAAAGATATTAGCAAAAGAAAAAATTGAAATGTTAAATTCAATAATACTTTCTAAAAAGAAAAAATCTAAAAAAAGTTTTTTTAAAAAGTTATTTAAATTCTTATAATATGAAATTAAAAAATCTAAAAAAATTAAAAATCTACATAGCTTCTCCATATACGTTAGGTGATAAAATAAAAAATGTAAGACTTCAAATAGATGCTTTTCATATTTTAAGAGATATAGGGTTTATTCCAATCCCTCCATTAACAAGTCATTATATTAATGAAGTACAAGAAAGAACTCATGCTGAATGGTTAGAATACGATTTTGAAATACTTCGTACATGTGATATGATAGTTAGAATTAGACCATTAGATGAATATGGTAAAGAAATTTATTCTTCTGGAGCTGATATGGAAGAAAAAGAAGCTAAAAGATTAGGTTTACCATATTATGAATTTAAAACATTAGAGGAAATGAAAATCTTTTTTGAAAATTATGAATAATATTTCAATAAAAGTTTAAAAATAAAAATATTAAAGAAGATTTAACAAAAAGGATTGCCTTTAGTTAAATCTTCTTTTTGTTTACCCATATAATATTAAAAATAATTTAAATGATTGTAAATATAGAACAACGTAAAGGAAAATTGATAGTCTCTTATATTAATAAAGAAGGAGATATTTCTTTTATGCAATTAAATATTCCTGCTTCTCATCAATATATTTATGTTTATTCTAAAAATAGAAATGATTATACTCCAGGAATAAAATCTTGGGATGGTAAATTAGTTAAAAAACTACCTACTGAATTTTTATCCAGATATAGAATACAAGAATTTTTTATGGATGCAGGAGAAGAATTAACTGCTCCTTTATTTGAACGTAATTCTCCAAATCTTTATTCATGTGATATAGAGGTTGATGTTGATGACGAAACAGGTTTTGCAGAACCTGAATTAGCTAATAATAGAATTAATACCATTGCTTGGAGTCATTATCCTAATGTAACTGTATTTGGTTTAAAACATTTAGATGGTCCAACTATTGATTCTATTGAAAAAAAAGTTAATAAACACTTAGAAAAATTAGGTAGAGAATGGAAATTTTTATATAAGGAATATCAAAATGAAGCTGATATGCTTTATGATTTTCTTTATAATTATGCTAGACTTGCTCCCCTTATTACTGGATGGAATTTTTGGAATTATGATTGGAGATATATTTCAAACAGATGTAAAAATATTCATTTAGATATTTCCTGGATGAGTCCGTCAAAACAATGGTATAAACATAAAATTATGGATAGGAATCAAAGAATAGATATTTTTCTTCCTCAACATAAATTGATTGTGGACTACATGGAAATTTACAAAAAATGGGATAGAGTTGTTGATCCTAAAGAAAATGCTTCTCTTGATTTTGCTGCTGATGCTGCTTTAGGTATTACTAAAGTAAAATATCCAGGATCCTTTTCTGAACAATATAGAAAAGATTACGATTTATACGTTTTTTATAATGCTATTGATGCTTGTCTTGTAGAAGAAATCCATAACAAATTAAAAACTATGGGAATTTTCTTAGGTTTAGGAAATATTACTAGAGTTGAAGCTATGAATGCATTTTCTCCAATATCTATGCTTGAAGCAACTTCAGTAAGATATGCTTATAAAAGAGGATGGATATTTCCTCAATCCAGATCAGAAAGAACAAGAGAAAATTATGAAGGAGCTTTTGTATTTAATCCAACACCAGATCTTTATGAATGGGTAGCTTCTTTTGATTTTAATTCTCTTTATCCTACAATAATGAGACAATGGAAAATATCTATTGAAAATTTTATTGAAAAAAATAAAAATAGAAGAGATATTGATAATCTAATAAAATGTTCCTCTGGAGCTATATTTGATCCAGCTGGAGAACCTCTGTTACCAGAAATACTTACAGATTATTATGCTCAACGAAAAAAAGCTCAAAAAATTGGAAAGGATGCAGAAAAAGATTTAGCTGAGTTAGAAAAAATTCTTAAGGAAAGAGAAACATCTTCTTCGGAAGCTATTGTTTAAAATCAAGATTCGTTAAAAACCGATAAATAATTTACCGGTAAAAGACCTAAATAAAATAATTAAATAAGTTATGATGAATAATTATACTGAAGACCAATTAAGAGAAGTTGGTCTTCAATATTTTAATGGAGATATTCTTGCTTGTAATGTATGGATTTCTAAATATGCATTGAAATCTAAAGAAGGTTATTTTTTAGAAATATCTCCCGATGAAACTATAAAAAGAGTTTCACATGAAATACATAGAATTGAGCAAAAATATCCTAATCCTCTTTCTTATGAAGAAATTTATGATGCACTTAAAGGATTTAAATCCTTTATTTTTGGAGGATCTATATTATTCGGAGTTGGTAATAAAGATCAAATATCTTCTCTTGGAAATTGTTTCTTTATCGATAATGGAGCAGATTCCTATGGCGGTATTTTTAATATTGATGAAACATTAGTTCAAATAATGAAAAGAAGAGGAGGTGTAGGCATTACTCTTGAACACTTACGACCTTCATCTGCTGGAGTAAATAATGCTGCTCAATCCTCAACGGGGGCAGTATCTTTTATGAATAGATATTCGGAATCTACTCGAGAAGTAGCACAAGATGGTCGTCGTGGAGCTTTAATGATTACTATGAATGTAAATCACCCAGATATTTTGGATTTTATTATGAAAAAAGATGATTTAACTAAAATAACAGGTGCTAATGTTTCTGTAAAAGTAACTAATGAATTTATGCATGCTGTCGAATCTGATGAAGATTATATTTTAAGATGGCCAGTAGAAAAAGAACAACCTAAATTAGATGAAACTCTTTCCTATAATAAATTACATAAGATGGAAGATGGAACTTATGTTAGAAGAGTAAAAGCTAAAACTATTTGGGATACTATTGTTAAACAAGCTCATAAAAATGCTGAACCCGGTGTACTTTTTTGGGATAATATCATAAAAGAATCCCCTGCAGATATGTATAGTCATTTAGGGTTTAAAACTCTTGGAACTAATCCATGCGGAGAAGTTCCATTATCTCCATTTGATAGTTGCCGTTTAGGTTCAATAAATCTTTATACAATTGTAGAAAATCCATTTACCTCTGAGGCTCAAATAGATTGGAATGAACTTGCAAAAAGGGGACATTTAGCTCAAAGATTTATGGATGATATTATAGATTTGGAAGAAGAAAAAATTTTAAATATTATAAATAAAATTGATTCAGATAAAGAAGCTGAATATATTAAAAGAGTTGAAAAAGAAACATGGTTAAAAGTTTTAGAAGTTCTTCGTAAAGGTCGTAGAACAGGAATAGGATTTTTAGGATTAGGAGATATGTTTGCAGCTCTTGGAATTCGTTATGGAACTCCAGAATCAACTAAACTTGCAGGGGAAATACAAAAAGTTATAACTATTAGTGCATATAAAGAATCTGTTAAATTAGCTAAAGAAAGAGGATGTTTTTCTATTTGGAATGCAGATATAGAGGGAACAAATCCTTTTATAAGAAGAGTAATTAGTGATAATTTTGATAATAAAGAATATGCAGATTATATAAAAACTGGTAGAAGAAATATTGCTAGTTTATCTATAGCTCCAACAGGTACACTTGCTTTAGAAGTTCAAGTAACATCGGGTATGGAACCAGTTTATAAAATATTTCATAAAAGAAGAAAAAAAATAAATCCAAATGAATCTGATAAAAAAATAGATTTTGTTGATGAAAATGGGGATTCATGGGAAGAATATAATGTAATTCATAAACCTTTTATTGATTGGTATATTACAGTAAGAAAAAATACGTTTAAAGATCTTATAGAAGCTGGAGAAGAAGTTCCGGAAGATTTATCTTTTGATGGAGTTTATAAAGAATTTCAACATTTACCAGAGGAAATATTAAATCAGCTTATATCGGATTCCCCATGGGCTAAAAGTGAATCTCATGAAATAGATTATTTGGAAAAAATTAGAATGCAAGGAGCAATTCAAAAATGGGTAGATCATTCTATTTCAGTTACACACAATCTTCCGGAAAAAATATCTCTAAAAGAAGTAAATGATATTTATTTACAAGGATGGAAAGAAGGTTGTAAAGGACTTACTATTTATAGAGAAGGTTCAAGATCTGGAATTCTTTTAAGTAAAAAAGAAGAAATAGAAGATGATTTTAAAGAAATAAATGCTCCGAAAAGACCTAAATCACTTCCAGCTGATTATTATATTGCTGTAGCAAATGGGATAAAATATGCTGTAATTATTGGTCTTTATAAAAATAAACCCTATGAAATATTTGCTTTTGAAAATCCCCCAGTTTCTAAAAATACAAAAGGTTCTATTATAAAAGTTAAAAAAGGTCATTATAAATTTGTTAATGGGGAATTTGAAATAGAAAATTTATCAATTACTAGTAGTTTAGAACAAAAAATGTTAACTCTTACAGCTTCAATGTTATTAAGACAAAGAGCTCCTATTAAATATGTTATTAAAGTAATAGAAAAAATAGATGAGAACATTACATCATTTTCTTCTGTAGTAAGAAGATATTTATCTAAATATATTATATCAGATACCGGAGAAAAGTGTCCTAACTGTGGAGAAAAACTTATTATGCAAGATGGATGTGTAAAATGTGAAAATTGTGGATATTCTAAGTGTGGATAAAATAATTTTAAATCCTTATCTTTGATAAGGATTTTTTATTGAAATATATAAATTAAAAAGACTAATGAAATTAGTTAAAGAATTTATAGATTTTGAAAGAGGGCTATCTGATAAAGAAATTAGATCAAAATTATTTGGATTTATACAAGGCCAAATATTAGCAAGTAATAAAATATATAATGAAAGTATTTATAAAATAGATGAAGAAGGTGTATATAAATTATGGATTTATGTAGGTAAAAGTGAAAGTCCGTATTATTTAAATGCTAAATATAATATAATAGCATATCCTTTAGGATATATTTCGGAATCTGGTAAGCTAGCCTATATGAATAAAATTGTTGATGCTTCTAATTTAATGACTAATGATTCAAAATTAAGAATTTTAACTGATAAAGAAACTAATATAGTAAAATCTTATTTAGATGATCCTAAAAATAAAGAATATATTAAAGGGGTAGAAAATTATTTAAATCTAAAAATATTTTTGTAAAATGAAATTAATTAAGGAATCATTAAATTTTGAAAGAGGATTATCTGATAGAGAAATTAAAACAAAATTAGTAGGATTCAGAAAAGGACAAATTTTAATTTCTGTAACTTTTAGAATATATATTTTTATAGAATTATTATCTCAAAAACTTTTTCCAATACGATGTTTAAGTATAGGATTATTTAATAAAAACAAAGGAATAGTTTTTGATAATCAATTTAGTATAGTAGGAAAATCTATAGATTCTTTAAGAATTACTAATAATGAAGAATCCCATAAAATTATTAAAGTTATTAAAGATCCAAAAAACCAAGAATATATAAATAAAATTAAAGAAACCCTTGGGTTTACTCCATTTATATGATAACATCCTTTGTTATAAAAAATATATTAGCTGAAGAACTTTTTGGTTCTCGTATATGTGAAAGTGTAGAAGATCATGAAATTGTAGAATATTTTTATAAAGAACTTTTATGTGAAAAATTCTTATATGGAGAACCTATAACAGTTCCAGAACTTCGTAAAATACTTCGTCAAAAAATTCTAAATTTTGAATTTATAAAACTTAATGGGGAAGTTCGTCCTGCTAGAGGGACAACTATGATGAAGTATATCCCCCATTCAGATCATCCAAAAGGTATTCGGCCATCTTCTCCTAAAGTAGCTACATTTTATGATTTAGATAAAATGGCATGGAGAAGTGTTTCTCAAAGAAGCAAAGAAATAGTACTTAAAAAAGATGTAGAAAAAGATAGACCTGTAGTTGTTGTACGAGATAAAGATAAAAGAGCTGTTAAAGTTCCAAAAGAAGAACCTTTACCAAAAGTAGAAGAACCTATGGAGGAACCAATTGATGAACTTAATATAGGGGATATCAGAAATTATCTTAATAGAAGAGATGAAAATATTGTTATTGAAATTGTAAGAATATCTGATGAAGGTGAAATTTTTGTAAAAGAACTTAAGTATGGTGCTTTATTTAAAGTTCCGCCAGAAAGAATTAAGAATATAGGTGAAAAATTAACTGATGGTAAGGAATTTGATAAAGCACAATATAGAAAAAGAACAGCAATTCCTATTAAACCTAAAGAAGAACCAATTAAAAAGGAAAAGCCAATTAAATCAACTCTTCCTCCTATATCTAAAGAAGAAGAAACAATTCTTCTTCCTCTTGAGCAAAAACCTGCTAAAGAACCTCCGAAAGAAATTCCTACGGAGCCAGAAAAACCAGGTGAAGAGCCGGAGGAACCAGAAGAATTAAAACCAGAAAAATAATAAGAAACCCCATAAAACTTTATGGGGTTTCTTATTTATAATAGATGTACTTAATAAGAAAAATTATAATAACTTAATCATTTAAATAAATAGTAAAATGGCTAAGTATATAAAATAAGAAAATAAAATGGCTATTGTATTATATTCTAACGGACTTACAGAAGAATTTTTATCAAAGGAACATACTTTCTCTGATAATGAAATATTAAGTCTTTTTTCAAATTTTGATAGTATGCAAACACAAAGGTTAAGAGAAGTTCCTAATACCTGGTGTGTATGGGGGGTTTATAATAAACCATTAGCAGAAGATTATAATAAATTAGGTTCTGATGTTCTTCAACATCATTGTTATTCTCATATACTTTTTATTCATGATACAGAACTTGACCCATCTTGGAATTTAACTGATGAAATTATACAGTTTGGATATAAAGAATTTAAAAGAGATATTATGGTTTTTCTAGATGGGGTAGCTTTAGAATCTTTAGCTGAATTAGAAAAAATCCAAAGTAAAAGTGGAAATTCTAATATAATTTCTATAGAACAAATAGGGGTTTCTAATGATAAAAGGCTTATATTTAATTTTAACCCGGATAAACAATCAAATAATTTTTTTGATAATAATAATTTTTGGGAATTTGCTCAAAAAAGTTATGCTTTTTTAAAAAATTACTATAGAGATGGGGAATCTTTTGCAATCTTTGCAGATAAAAAGATGATTATGATTATTCCAGATAATAAAGTTCAAATTTATATTGAAAAACTTATCAAAATTTTTGAAAATAGAGAAGATTATATAGCTTGTGCAGATATTAATAGAATTTTTAAAAGCTGGACAGCTTTTAAAAATAAAACCATAGATAAAAAAGAAACTTCTAAAAAAAGAGGTAGGCCAAAAAAGAAAGAATAAAATGGATTCCTCTTTGAATAAAAATATCATTTTAAATCAATTATTAATTAAAGGTAAAACTATACAAATAAAGGAAGTTTCACCTTTTTTAAATGGTATCCCCCCTTTTGTTTTATGTCTTAATGAGAATATGGATCTTTGTTGGAATTCTTTTCCTATTTATAAAATAGAAGCAGGAAAAGGCATAGATATTTCCATTAATTCTTTAGGTATAATAAAAATAGAAGCTTCTATAAATTTTCCTCCTTTGCAATCTTCTTTCATAGAAAATAATAAAATAAAAGATACTGAGATCTATTGGGATAATGGTCAAATGGGGATTGGTAGACATCCTCTTCTTTCGTATCATTTAGATATTGCTGTTTCTGAAAATTTAGTTTCAACAGCATTCCATATAGGAGATGGAATATCTGGATTTTCTATGGGAAATGGAACAAATGAAGGATTTCTTCCTGAAATTATTGGAATGGGAAAAGATGAACATGATGCAGGACTTTATTTACTTGGAAGAGCTGGAAATAATGTTTCCTCAAATATTCCACTTATTGTAATAGATGGTAGAAGTAATTCAGATACAAAAATTTTAAATCGTCCTATTTTTGGTATAACTAGTGCAAAATATGATGATTATAAAATGATTATCAACCATAATGGGGATATAGGAATAGGTAAAATACCCCAAATATATAAATTAGAAGTAAATGGTAAAATAGGAGCAGAAGATTTGATTTTAAACGAATTTAGTATTTTAAGTTTAATCGATATAATTAAAAATCACGAAAATGAAATATCTAGATTAAAAGATGAAATAAAAAACATACGAAATAAAACTAAAAAATAATGATACAAAGTTTGTTATTAGCTATTCTTCTCATTTTATGCATTATATTATTAGTTTCAATATTTAGAAAGCCTTTTGATGAAGTTATTAGAAACCCCTGTCGATTTAAAATATTACCTCCAAAATATTTTATTTCAGAAGATGAAAAGCGAAAAGAAGCATTTTTTGCTATAATGGTACAAAAAAGACATAGGTATTTTATAAATTTTCCTTTACTCTTTAAATTTTATTCAGATAGGGAATTTAAATCTTCTATTAGAATATATTATAGGATCCCCGGAGATAAAAAGCAAAAACTTTTAGAAAGGGAAGTTGAATTTACAAGTAAAACAAAAGAACATATAGTTCACATAACAGATGTTATTTTAGGTAAAATTTTAATTGAAATCTTATTAGAAATAGAGGTAGGCAACCCTATTATAGGATTTGAAATACTTGAGAATAGTACTTGTGATTTAACTAAAGAACATAAATTAGAAATAAAATGGCCTGAATAATTTTTTTACTACGGAATTTTTTTGTATATTTACCCTATAATTTAAATATCCGTAGCTATGAAAACTTTAATCAACATCCTTATCTTTTTGATAATCTCATTATCTTGTAATGCTAAAAAACATTACAATCTTCAAAAGCTTAATAATCATATATTTATAACTTTAACCCTCAATAATAAACCTGCTTTGTTTATTATAGATTCGGGGTCTACTAAATCTATTATAGATATTTCTAAATCTAAAGTATTTGCATTCAACTATATAGAATTTGGGGACCAAAAATATATGGGGATAGGCGGATTAAGCCAAATTTATATGGTATATGATTATACAGTTAAAGAAATCTCTACCCCATTTTTAGGGGTGAATCTCTCCCAAATGACTTCATTATTTGATGCTAATGGTGCTGAAATAGCAGGTATTTTAGGATCCGATTTTCTTAATGATAATGAAGTTATCATTAATTTTAAAAATAATACATTAACAATGAAATAACATTTTTTTTTTAAAAAAAAGTATTAAATAATTTTTTTAACTTAAGAGTTTTGTATATTTGCTCTTTAAAAATACAATTTAACATGGAAAATAATAATAAAGAAAAAATTAAATTGATTTTATCTATTTTAAAAGATAGTGATAAAAGAGATAAATTTCTTTGTATAGAAGGTATTAGTGGGGAAGTTTGTGATGATTGTCCTATTGCATCTCTTAACCACAAATTTGGTCAGATTTGTGAAAGAGAAGAATACTCAGAATAAATGTTTTAATTAAACCCCTGTAAATGTTATAGAGTTTTAGTATTATATAATGTACAAATCAATATATTATAAAAATAATACATGAAATATTTTAAACAAGAAAAAGATTATACTTGTGGATGTGCTTGCGTTAGAATGGCAATAAGTCACTTTAACCAAAATATACCTTCCGAATTGGAATTAGAAAAAATACTTAAAACCTTATCAAATAAAGGAACTCATCCTAATATCATAGCTGAATACTTCAAAAATGAAGGTTATAATGTTGTTAAGGAAAATAATTCATCATTAGATAAAGTAAGATTTTATTATAAAGAAGGATATGTAGTAATGTTAGCGATTTCTGTAGATGTTCCTCATTTTACTGTGTATAACGGGGATAATGGAAATCATATTTTCTTTTTTGATCCATTTTTCGGGGAAATATCAAAATTAATATCTAAATTTGTTTCGGATAAAACTATTTATCCATTTTATAGATGGAGAGTTGTATCTAATGAGTTTAAAAAATATTATTCTGAAGCTAATTTTGATGATGAAGAAAGTTATAATTATTTTATAGCAATTAAAAAATAAATCATGGAATTATCATTAAAAACAAAAGAAGATTATTTTGCAGAATTAACTATTAATATAGGTAATGCAAAAATAATTGAAGATTTAGCTAAATATACCACTAAAAAAGGATGGGGAGTTGATGAATCTTTAATTGAAAATTTGATTACAATTGCAAATGATTTAAGCAAATTTAATAATGTTTCAGATGTAGAATTTGCAAAAAAGATTTTGCAATCTTCTTTAAATAATTCTGATAGAGATGAAATTTTAGAATGGCTTTTAGAAAATAAAACAAAATAATTCAGTATTTAATATAAATTTAAAAATTTGATTATGAAAAAAATCGCATTATTAGTAATTGATGGGCAGAATGATTTCTGTACTGCCAATGGTTCATTATTTGTAGCTGGAGCTACTGATGATATGAATCGAGTATCTGGTTTCATTCTTAAAAATAAGAAAGCTATTGATTACATAGCTCTTACTCAAGATAATCATCAGGTAATCGATATTTCTCATCCTTCGTTTTGGCAAGATAAGAACGGAAATTTTCCAAATCCTTTTACAATTATTACCACCAAAGATGTAAATGAAGGAATATGGTCTCCTCGATTTGCCCCCTTAGAAGCTATTAAATATATTGAGCAATTAGAAGCTCAAGGGGAATTTCCTCATTGCATTTGGCCAGAACATTGTATAATTGGTTCTGAAGGAGCTGCATTTATACCTGTATTAATGGATGCAGTAAAAGAATGGGCTCGTCAGGGTAGATTTTACCAAGTAGTAGCTAAAGGAACTAATCCTTTAACTGAACACTTTGGAGCATTTCGTGCTAATATCCCAATACAAAATCGCCCTGAAACTCAACTTAATCAAAAGTTGATTCAAACTCTGGAATCATATGATAATATATTCTTTGCCGGGGAAGCTAAAAGTCATTGTGTAGCTAACACATTAAAACAAGCTTTAGATTTTCCTGATTTAGCCAAGAAATTTATAATTCTTGAAGATTGTATGTCAAATGTTACAGGATTTGAACATTTGGCAGATAAAATATACGATGATGCCGTTAAAGTTGGTGTCACTTTTGAAAAATCAACTAATATTAATCTTTAAAATTTTAAAATTATGAATGAAAAATTTGGTAATGATGTAGATTTCAATTTTGATTTTAATAATGTTGATCCTGCATCTCTTCAAACAGACGATACCATTAATGCTGTATTTATCCTTGATAAATCCCCCTCCATGATGGAACGTTTACCCGGGGCTAAACCAGGAGAACCTCAAACTCGTATCGAAGCATTAAATGCCGGGTTAAATGATTTTACCCAAACAATGCAAAAAAGTCATATTGCTGATAGACTTTTAGTGTCAGTAGTAGTTTTTGATGATAAAGTAGAAGTTTTATCAGGATACCAACCAATAGTAAATGTTAAACCATTTAACATTACTCCGGAAAGAGGAATGACTGCTTTATATAAAGCATGTCTTATTGGTATTACTAATGCTGTTAATTACCGTAAAAACCTGGAAGATTCTGGCATCACCGCTAAAACTTTGGTTTTCATTATTACCGATGGGGAAGATAATCAATCCCCCATGGATGCTCCAAAGGTAAAATCCTTGCTTGAACAAATCAATAAAGATGAGAAAAATGTATTCAGTTTTACTACCATTCTTTTTGGTATTGGCGAGGATTCTAATATTGAAGAATCGAGAGAAGCCTTAGGTATAGCTAAAGAATTAGTTGCTCCTCCTGCTACTACCGGTGCAGAATTTAGAAAAATGATTAATTGGATTAGTAGCTCAGTTTCATCTGCTGCAACTAATCAATCAATACCATCTTTCTAATGAATATAAGATCCGTTTTAAGACGTGGAATAGATCATCCTCTTAGATGTGAGGATGATCTATTCATTTTTCAAAATGAACAATTTGTAATAGGAGCAATATTCGATGGATGTACAAGTGGGGAAACTTCTTCATTTGCTAGTACATTATTTGTTAAATTGTTTAATAAATCTATCAAAGAAGTTTTAGAAAGTAAAAAAAATTATATGGCTATATTTTTACATGAGGATTTATTTAAACAATTTATTTTTAACCTTAGAAATATAAAATTAGGGTTAACTGCAAACGAATTATTAAGTACAATTGTTTATTTTGTGTATGATATCAGAAGAGGACAAATAGTATCTTCTATTTGTGGGGATGGAAATATTTTTTTAGATAATAGTAGAGTTCATATCCATAATGAAGATAATTCTGTTGAATATCTATCTACTAAAATCCTAAAACCTATAAGCGATTTATATGATGAAATGCAATTTGCTATGAAAGAAAATCCAAAAGATTTTTCAATATGTAGCGATGGAATTGAATCATTTAAGCATAAATCTGGGATTGCTAAAGAAGAAGAAGCTATTCAATCATTAATTATAGATGACTCATTTTTAAATGTAGAATCAATGCTCAACCGTAAGTGTAATATTTTACAAACTAAAAATGATATTTACCATACTGATGATTTATCAATAATACGAGTTATATTATGAACTATACTAATAAAAAAGGAAATATAATAAAAATTGATGATAGTAAAGAAATAACTCGGGGAGGGGAAGGTAAAATTATATCTTATAATAATGATAAAGTTGCTAAAATATATTTGCCGGGAATAAAAGGGATAAGCGAAATTAAATTTAATGATTTAATAGTTTTAAGTAATTTATTTGTAAAACCCGAAGAATTAATTTACTCTAATAATAAAATAGCAGGGTTTTTTATGAAGTATATACCAAAAGATTATTTTACCCTATTTGCTGCTTTTAGTATATTATTTGCTAAAAAAAATAATATTGATAATAAGTCAAAATTAAAAACTTGTCAATTT
This sequence comes from Candidatus Nanoarchaeia archaeon, assembly GCA_028717785.1. The sequence continues at coordinate 133,524 of JAQUND010000001.1, forward strand.
ATTATCAATGGAGTAAAAGAAGCTCATATTAATAATATAGTGATAGGTGATTTAAATCACTTCAATATTCTCATTAATCCTGATGGAGATGGTTTTTTTATTGATGTAGATTCTTATGGTACCCCTAATGCTAAACATTCGGGTAAACAACTTCCTGAAGTTCAAGATCATTTTAAGGGATGTGTTATTAATAAAGAAGCTGATTATTATGCTTTAGCAACCCTTATTTATAATTACCTTTCGAATATTCATCCATATAAAGGAGTTCATCCTATTTATAAATCATTAAGCGAAAGAGCTTTACATCGTATTCCTGTTTTTGATAAAACCCAAAATATTAAAGCTCCTAATTTTTATGCCCCCATAACGGACAAAAATTTACAAAACCAATTTGAAGAAATATTTGTAAAAGGAGAACGATTTCCTATCGAACTTAATAAATCTACTATTATGGTAATTCCTTCAATACCTACTTCTGTAACTATTAAAATTAATACGGATTTACTTATTACTGAAGTACTTAAAAATACTGATATTAAATTTATTTCAAATAGTAGAAATAAATTATCTGTAACAACATCTACAGGCATTGATGTTTATGAAGCTAGTTATAAAGGTTTTTATAAAATTATAGAATCCTTTTCTTTAGATTATAAAATTATACTTACTGATAAATATCTTTATTCTTATCATAATGGAGAACTTAATATAGTTAAGGATAACATTAACTACAAAATAACTAATCTAAAATTTACCAAAAATGCAGTACTTAAACAATATGAAAATATTTTAGTAGTAATTGACAATGGAACTTTATTTACTATTAAGCTTGATGAAGTACTTAATTATCAAGTAGCTCATGAAGCAATTACTGTGTTTGATAAACGATTTAGAAAAAATATAGGGTTAATTCAACATGTTAGCGGTAACACATTAATATTTTATAATTATAAGGGGGTTTTAAATACCCATCTTGAAAAATGTCGAATTCATGATATATCACAAATTGGAAATATTATTATTTCTCATGAGATGGATAAAAACGGTAATAGTTTATTTTCATTAGGATATATTAATAATGGAAAATTAGAAAGAAAATTTAAAGTAGACTCATTATGTAATGTTTCTACTGACTTTGAAAACTTAGTAATAATACCTCAGGATGAAAAATTATCATTATTTAGATATCAAGATCTATCTTTTATATCTGATATAAAATGTGATTTTGTTTCTGAATCATTTTCAGTTCATTCTACTCAGTCGGGTATTTTCTTATCAGATTTAAATAATTTATGGTTAGTAAATAAACGATAATAATTATTATAAAATCTTTTAATATATTTGTTCAATAAATTTATTTATAAATGAAAGCTCAAATAAAAACTACAACTACAACTGAAAAGAAGCCTACAAAAAATTATTTGAATTTATTAACTTCTTTTAACTTTGAAGAAATTAAGGATCGTTTAAAATTCACGATAATATATTTTATACTTGGTATATCCATAGTATTTTTAGGGGATATACTTATACATTTAACATTTAATGCTTCCGGTATAATTATATTAGTTTTTGGTATAATAATAGCTTGTGCTGCATTATTAGTTCCTTTAATATCTTGGCTAAATAATTCATATTAATATGAAAAAAAGTAAATTATTTTGGTATAATTTTAAATATCATTTAGATAGATATTTTTTAGTATATGTTTTAATTTTTGCTATATTAGCATTAATATGGGCTTTAATACGACCTCACCCCGGAACAAATTTAATTTGGTAATTATAATAATATTAAAAAATGTATTAATATGAAAGTTTTAGATATCAGATGTAATGGTTCATTATCTACTTCAACATATTTTCGAAATGAAAATGGGGATACAATACGAGTTGAAGTTTATTTAAGAACTGAATGTACTGTTTCTAATCAAATTACTTATTTTAGATATAATTTATATTTGAGAAAATATAGATGTAAAAAATTTAATTTTATCATAAGTAGTAATCATAAAATAGAAGAAATTTCTAAATGGATTAATAAACAAGATTTATATACAGCTTTACATAATCATTGGGATAATTTGAATCCTTTAAAGAAATTTTGTACTTATCATCTTAATAATAAATATGTTGAATTTTCTGTTACCCCCATTGAACCCAGTAAACCAAATGAAATGCGTTCATTATATGCTACTATTTAAATTTTAATAATTATAGTAAATATTTGAAAAAAATTGTATTTTTAAAGAAAAATATACTATGGAAAATATTAACAAATTAGAAGAAAAATATCTCAAAGCAAAAATAGCTTATTATGAAGGAATTCCATTTTTAACTGATGCAGAATTTGATGCTCTTGAAAAAATATTAAAAGAAAAAGAATCTAAAGTTATCGAACAAGTAGGTTCTAAACGTAAAGATTTTGATTTTACCCATCCAACAAAAATGCTTTCTTTAGCTAAAGAACAAATGGAAGCTACTCCAAAAGGAACTAATTATATGAAAGATCCTTTTGAAAAATGGTATACCAAAAGATTTTCTCAATTAGGTAAAACCCCTACTCTGTTAAGCTCCCCAAAATTGGATGGTAATGCTATTAATATAATATTCAGAGGGGTTAAATTAGCTAATGTTCTTACCAGAGGAGATGGTTTTACGGGTAAAGATATTTCTAAAAGATTTTTAAATAAAATCCCCCAAGAAATTAAATTACTTGGATTAGAAATAAAAGAAACCGATGTTATTGAAATTCGTTGTGAAGTAGTTATAAAAACTGCTATTTTTAATGAAAAATATGCTTCTGAATTTGCTAATCCTCGAAATTATGTTGCTGGAGTTATAGGAAAAGATGAAGAAGATGAAATAAAAATATCTGAATTAGATATTATACCTCTTCATTATCTTGTTAACAGTAAACATGTAAGTCAATCTTATTTTAAATTAAATGATCTTTTTTGCAATGATATAAATATTCCTTTTATAGTAGAAAACTATGTTCAGGTTATAAAATCATATGAATCTTTAAGAGAAACCTATAAATTTCAATTAGATGGAGTAGTTATTTCATTTCCTGCTGAATTTAGAGAGCAATTAGGAGAAAATGATCATGATCCCGAATGGGCTTTAGCTATTAAATTTGTTCCTCAAGAAGCAGTAACCCCCTATGAAGGAATTGAATGGAATATTTCTAAAAGAGGTGAAATCATACCTACAGTTCTCCTTAAACCTATCCTTTTAGATGGATCTACAGTTCGTAGGGCATCTGGTTATAATGCAGGTTATATTGTAGATAAGAAAATTGGTCCGGGTTCAGTGGTGAGCATTGCAAAAGCAGGAGACATTATACCAGAAATACAAAAAGTTATAGTTGAATCTTCTGAAGATATAAAAAATATTTTACCTCAAGAATGTCCATCTTGTAATTCTCCAACTACTTTTGATAGTATTCATTTAGTATGTACTAATAATAATTGTATTGGTAAAATAGCTAAACAACTTTCAGGAGCAATAAAAATTTTAGAAATTCAAAGAATTGGAGAAAAAACAATTGAACCATTTGCTAAGGATTTTGTAAATATGTATGAACTTATTAAATGGGCAAGAACTATTGGAGAAACCTCCGATGGAAATATAGATCAATATGGAATTAAATTTGGTTCACGTTCACATGAAATTTTTATTCAAGCTTTTAAAAATATTAAATCTTTAACTTATCCTCAAGTTATTCAAATGCTAGGATATGAAAATGTTGGGGATAAACTTTCTACTCAATTAGCTAGGGAACATGCTGGATTGGATTTTGATTATGCTAATTTAGAAAGAGCTCTTGTAGCTAAATTAAGGGATCCTCAAGTTTCTGATTATATAAAATCAGTTGTATCTGGATTAGAAAATTTAGGTATTATTATAGATAGACCTAAAAAAACTACTAATAATATTTCTTCTATTTATGTTTGTATGACTGGAAGTCCTAAAGAATTTGGATTTAAAACCAAAGAAGAATTTATCAAAAAATTTCCGGGGGTAGAAGAAGTTTCTATTTCAGATAAAAAATGTCAATATCTTATTACAGATTCTTATTCCTCAACAAGTAGTAAAATGGGGGTAGCAACTAAAAAAGGTATTCAAATAAGAACTTATGGGGATTTTAAAATTTAAATAATATGAATCAATCTAAAGAAGAAAAAAAATTTCCAATTTATAGTTTTTCAGCTAAATGGTCTCAAGATGGAAAACAAGATCCGGAATATCCTAAATGGTATGAAGGATTATCAGAAGGACGAATTTGGAATAGTACTAGTTTTTCAAAAATGTTTAAGGAAGAACAAAGTCAAGAATTTTTAGATAACTATGTTAAAGAATGGTGGAATAAATTAATAAAAAATAAAAAGAAAGAAAGATTCCCCATAATAAATCCGGAATTACAATATTTAAAAGCTGAATTTAAAGAATGGGAAGTTTGGGTTTTAACTTGGTTTCAACATGAAACATTTGATTTAGGACAAACTAATGAAGAAATTCTTAAGAGTTTTTCTGATTATGTTTATAGAGTACAATCTAAAAATAAAAGAATTGAAATGAATTTTCCAGAAAATGAATGGTATCAAAATGGATATAAAGCTTTAATGGGAGCAGAAGATCGTTGGAGATGGCATGGGGCTGAACCCAATGGAAAACCTAGTGATCATAGTCCTGCTCCATGCAGATGTAAATTTTGTAAAGAACAAGGTATTATACGAATAGGACATTAATTATAAAATAAAATGGAAGGATATTTAGGAGAAACTGATGTAAATATTTCGGAAAGTAAATTTAAAGATTATACTTCTATTGATTGGGCAATGTATTTTATTGAAAGATATGGTCAAATTGATGGAAGTCATCATAAAACTTGGGTTTTAGATCAAGTTGCAAGAATATTAAAAGGAACAAAAATAATTGTTAAACTTGCAAAATGGAGTAATGGAAAACAAGAATATAGAGTATGGTTAGACGACCCCTCCGAAGAATATAAAAATTGGCAAAAAGAAATGCAAGAAATGCTAGGAGAATTTATTGATAATGAATATGAATATACTTATAATGAAGGAATAGCACCATGATACTATCATTTGAAAAACCTGAAAAAATTAGATCCACAGAAGAACATAATAAAATGTTTTCTTCAGATTGTGGAGTAGCAGGAACATATGTTCCTAATATGTCTGAAGAAGATCGTAAAAAATTTAAAGCTAAACATATAAAAGGAGAAGATGAAAGGATTGAAATAAGAGTTGAAATGGGATCTAATATTCTTATTATAGTATATAAAAATTCTAAAGTAGTAAAATATGATTTTCATAACTATAAAGAATATACTAAAAATCATCAAAACATTCAAATTTCTATGAATGGAAAATTGGATCTCTCCTTTGAACAATGGGAAAATATTGGAAAAGCTATTAATGAAGCTAAACAAATATTAGATTTATGATAGAAAGCATAAAAAAAGAAATGAATATTTGGTGTGGTTTTGAATTGACTGATGCTCAAATACAGGAATGGCTTGATTTGGCTAAACCCGAAGTTTTTGATACTATGGAAAGAGAGGATTTTGCATATTTTTTAGGTCAGAAAATAGCTGGATTAATTTGGCCTATGAATGCTGATTCCTCTGAATATAAAAAAGAATTTTTTGAAAAATTAAAAGAAAATTCGGTAAAAATGGGATACATTTGGAATAATAATTATTAACAATTTAAATAATATTTTATGAAATATCTATTAGTATTTTTTGGATTAGGAATTATTGAAGGCATATGTTTAATGATAGCTGGGTTTTATTTTTTAAACCCCGAATATTATAGTGCATTCAAATGGGTATCTTATGGATTATTTGGAATCTACACAATTCTTTCGATACTTTGTTTCTATACATTTAGAAAAAAGATTTTTAGAAAAAGAATTTTAAAAAAGAGAATTTTGAAAAAAAGAAAATCTAAAAAATCATGAAAGATACGAAAAATATAATGACTCTAATTCTTTTAATAATAGGATTTAGTTGTATTTTTTTAGTAGTATATAAGAATCAAGATCCTATTCTATCAGATTATAAATTAAGAATACTTGAAAAAGGATCAATTTTTGAACATCCTCAACGTCCCCCATCTAAAGGTATATTTAAACCCTGGTTAGATAATAATACATTTTCTATTCAGGAATTAGAAAAACTAAAAATAAAACATAGAAATATCTATGTTTTTAGTTGGATTTATTTAGATACAACTGATAGAATAGAGGGTAAAGCTCATCATAGCCATACTTGGGATACTTATAAAATAAAAGGATACTTACAAAATAGTAATTGTAAGTATGATACTTCTATTATTGAAATAAAATTAAAATTACATGAATAATGAATATTTAGTTCGCCCAGAAGATAATGCTATATTTGAAATAGATCCATTTAATGGATGTTATCGTCCATATATAACTAATAAAATAAAAAATATACTCAAATCTCATCGGCGATCTAATGCATATAGTCATTTTACATTTAAAAATTTAACAGAGGATTATGGTTGGTTTCCAATAGAAGAATCTGAAATCCCTAAATACCAAGAATTGAATAAAGAATGGAATCGAATTTGGGCTAAATATTACGAAAGTGATGGTCATGATGGGATAAAAGGAAGAAATAATTTAACTCCAGAAGAAATTGAATTCATTAATTTAGAAAGAGATTAAAAATGATAAAAGAAGAAAAAATAAAGGAACTTATCTTTTTAACACAAACTACTTATTATATTTATAATAATGAAGAAGATCGTAAAAATGATATCCCTTATATAATTACTTCTGATAAAAAAACATTCGATAGTTATAAAAAAGGAATAAAAAGTAAAAAATAATAAGAAGTTAATATTTTTTATGTATATTTGCTTTTGAATATATTTAAATTAACTATGGAAAAATTTGTACATCAATTTAAAGCTCTTTTACCTTCATCTTGTATTATAAGAATTGTTGATCAGGATGATAAACATATGATTTTATTTGAAAATACTGGTGATGGAGTTTCAGTAACTAATGCAAGTGAAATAATTGCTTCAGAAATAATCGATAAGTTTAAATGGCATCCTGCAAATTGTAGATTTTTTGAAACATATAAAGGATATGAAAGAGTAATCGAAATCCAATATAGTTGGATTGTTGGAGTAGTATCTGAAAAATGGGAAGCTAATCATCCGGATTGGAGTTCTGTCGAACAAATACAAATTAAAAATTTATTTGAATTAGAATGATATTTATATCTCAAAAAGTAGAAAATATTCGAAAAGTTTTATTAAAAGAAACTTGGATAGAATCCCTTTTAACCGATGGAAATGTTTATCTTGTTGGTGGTTGTATAAGAGATTCATATAGGAATAAAACTATTAAAGATATTGATATTGTTGTTGAAGAACTTCCTATCTCTTCTATAAAAAAAATATTATCTCATTATGGGGAATTTAAAGAAGTTGGGGATAGTTTTGCCGTAATAAAATTTAGACCTTTTAACCATATAGGGGAAGATTTTGATATTGCTATACCTCGAATAGATCGAAAAATAGGAGAAGGTCATAAAGGATTTTCAATAGAAACTAAAGGGGTTACAATATTAGATGACTTAAAAAGAAGGGATTTTACTATTAATTCAATTGCTGTTAATGTTAAAACAGGAGAAATTTTAGATCCTTTTAATGGAACTTCCGATATTGAAAAAAAGATAATTAAAGCAACAGATTCAACAGCTTTTATTGAAGATCCATTAAGAATATTAAGAGGAATTCAATTTGCAGCTAGATTTAATTATTTAATTGAAAAAGATACCCTTAAACTCATGAAAGATAATGCTCATTTAATAATGAGTATTTCGGGGGAAAGAATATTGGACGAATTTATGAAAGTTGTCCATAAAAATGGAAATAATAAAATAGTTTTTGATCTTTTGCAAGAAACTAATGTAGATTTAGCTTTATTTAATAATAAAATTTCTACTTATGATGGGATTTATTATTTAGATGAAGTTTCTTTCTTTTACACTTTAGGAATTCTTGGAGGAATATCTCCATCTGATTTTATTAAAAACAGGTTAAAGGGAGAAAGATTATTAGAAAAAGATCTTCAAACTATGGAAAAAATTTTTAAATTATTTCCTACTATAAATAATCAAGAAGATCTTAGATTATTTCTTTCTAAATCTTTTACTGTTTCCCCTAGAATTATGCAATCAAAAATATTTCCTTCAGAAATTGAAAATATAATAAAATTAATGTTAAAAAATAAAATACCTACTACTTTAAAGGATCTTAACATTGATGGTAATGATATTCTTATATTATCAAATAATGAGATAAAAGATAAAGCTCTTGGGGAAGTTTTAGAAAAAATTATGAGAGGAGCTTTAATGAATGATTTTAATTGGAAGGATAGATTAGATTCTTTAAATTATTTAGGAAATGTTATATCTAAAATAAATTAATAAACTATAAAACAATGTCAAGACGATTTCATTCTTTAAAAGAAGGAGATACCCTTTCTAAAAAATTAAAAGAAATTTCTAAAAGAGTTTTAATTACTCAACAAGTTGTTTTTATACCTGAATTGAGGCTAACTGTATATTCTAATGCAGAAGAAACTCCCGAAGAAACTAGAAAAAGATATTTGGAAAAAACTTTATCTCATAAAATAAAAGAAAAAGAAACTGAGGTTTAACAATATTTTAACAAAAAATATTTTTTTTGTATAGAGTTATATTTATATTTGCCAAAGTAAAATATGAAAGAATATTTAATTTTAAGAGATAAAGTAAATCAGTATTATACTGGGGGTTTACCATTATATTGGTCAGCTAAGATAGATGAAGCAATATTATTTAATAATGATATTGAGATTTTAAGTCAATTTAAATATGCCAGGAAAAATTCTCAACTTACTAATGCAGTTGAACCTATAGAAGTCATTAAAATATTACAATGAAAATTAATCTAATCAATATAAAATAATTATTAACTTTAATTTAAATTCCATGAGTCAAAAACAAGGTTTTTTAAAAGGCCTTATTTTAAAAGGTCAAAAGGAGGAACCTGAAAAGGTTACACCAGCAACTAAAGTTGCTTCTACTACTCCTACTCCGCAAAATCAAGTTAATCCTATGACAATTCAAGGAGTTGCGGATAACAAATTTATTGAATTACTTGAAGGTATTATTGAACAAAACAACCTGCCTGGGCAAGATTATTTTGAATTTAAACAAGCGATTGAAAATATGAAATCGCTACCTATGGATGAAAAAACAAAATTTCAGACAGTTTATTCAGTTTTATCCCTACAAGGATGCAATAAAGAAATACTTCTTTCTTCTACCGACAAATACATTGCTCTCATTCAACAAGAAAAAACAAATTTTGATGTTGAAATGAAAAAAGCATTTGCCGAAAAAGTTCAGTCTAAATTAAATGAAGCAGAAAAAGCTAAAAAAGAAGTGGAATCTTTAACTGCTAAATTAACTGAACTGAATAACCAAGCCATTATTGCATCCCAGGAAGCACAAAAAGCTGAAATGGAAATCCGTGCAACTGAAGCTAATTTTAAGGCTTCTGCAGACATTATTATAGGTGAAATGGCTACAGATAAAGAAAAAATTAACACCTTTATTGTATAACTATGGAAAACTCACTAAGTAAATTAGAAACCAAAGCAAAGGGTATTTTCGACCAAAAAGGTGGAACCCTTGGAATGGTACTTTTAGCAATAGGAGTAATATTCTTCCTTATTAAATTACCAGCTATTGTTAGTTTTGTTGATAGTTTGTTTCATTTAATAATTACCTGCGTTGCAACTGCTGGTATCCTATATCTTTTATTTGATAAAAAAATTCGAAAAGTAGTAGGAACTCTTTATATGATGGGAATTCGCTATCTTATGGGATGTATTATAAAAATGAATCCTATTGCTATTTTAGAGGATACCATTATTAAAATGTATAAAACTATTCAAAATGGTGAACAACAGATGGGTAAGTTAAACGGGAATAGAATGAAATTAAAAGAAAAAATAAATACCCGTAAAAGAGAACTCGAAGATTGCTTAAATAGAAAATCCATTGCCGAAAAACAACAGAAAAAAGAAGTTATGGTTCTGGAGGACAGACAAAGTGTTAGACTTGTCAATCTTATAAAAGAATATATGTCCCTATACGAATCAACAGAAGAATGGTATAAAAATCTTTCTCGCCTTGTTGAATTTGCCAAATTGAATGCTCAGGATGCTGAAAATGAAGTTGCAATACAAAAAGAAAGGTACGAAATTATTCGGGCTTCCCATAATGCATTTCGTTCAGCTATGTCTATAATAAAAGGAGATCCCGATGAATTAGCTCTTTATAATCAAGCCTTCCAATATGTTAATGATGATATTATGGAAAAAGTAGGGGAGATGGATAGAGTTATTAATAGTACCGGAGGTATGATGGATAAAATGGATATTGAAAAAGAAGTTTTTGCCATAAAAGGAGATGAAATCTCTAAAAAATACCAGGAATTAGGTATTGATGCTTTATTTACTAAATTCGAAGCATTGCCTAGCAAACAAATAAAATCTACCATTACTGTTGAAGATGCTGTAATTATTCCAACTTCAACTAATTTGGTTTCAACTCAAAAATCTAAATATTTTAATTAATTTTTAATTAATAATTTAATAATTTAATAATACAAAATCATGGGAAATTTAACAACTGGCTTTAAATTCTTCATTATATTAGTTATAGTAGGAGGAATTGCAGCCGTAATTTATTTTACAAAGCCTGAATTATTCAAAGGAAAATCAGGGAAATCTTCTACAACAGAGAAATCTGGCGGTCTATTTGGTTCTAAAAAATCAGATGCAGATCTTACTCTTGGAGTAAATACTTGGTCTGGTTTTGCTCCTATTGTTTGGATGAATGGAGGACTTGAACCAAACGAAAATTCAAAATTATCTAAGGAATATGGTATCAAACTTCGCATTAAAATTGCTGATGTATTTGATGACTCAAGAAATTCATTTAAATCTGATAATTTTAATTTAGTTTATTGTACAACCGATGTTTTACCAATTGAAATGGGAGCAAGTTCAGGAATGACTGAAACCGGAGCAGAGCAATTTCTTCAAGTAGATTGGAGCCGAGGAGGAGATGCAATTGTAGTATCAAAAGGTATTAAAACTGTTGCAGATCTTAAAGGTAAAACCATATCAGTAGCAGAAGGAACAGCTTCGCATTCATTACTTATTAAAGTGTTGGAATCAAATGGACTTTCTATGACTGATGTTCAAATGAAAAAAGTTGCTGATGGTATTGAATCTGCAAAATTGTATAAAGCAGGAGCAGTCGATGCAGCAGTTGTTTGGTCTCCAGATGATTTAGATTGTGTTGCTGCAATTTCCGGATCAAAAGTATTAGTAAATACTAAAGTTGCTACCCATATTATTGCAGATGGTATCCTAGTTAAAAAGAAATTTTTGGAGGATAATAAAGAAATATTAATAAAATTCGCAACTGCTTGGCTATATGCAAACGGAGAAATTAATAAAAACGAATCTGCAAAAAAAGAAGCAGCTCAAGCATTCGCTACTGCATTTAATGTAAATTTAGATTTTGCACTTACCGGATTAAATAATGTACGTTTAACTACCCTTGGCGATAATAAAAACTTTTTTGGATTAAATCCTAATTACCAAGGTATTACTGGAGAACAATTATATTCCAGAATGTCAATTGTATATGGAGATTTAAGTTTAGCTAAAAGCCCTATTGCATGGAGAAATATATCTAATACTTCCATTATCGAAGGTGTAACTTTAACTACCAATCAAGAAGCTGAAGGAGCTGTTACTTTTTCTGCAGTAACAGAAGAGGTAAAAAAGAAAGAACCCATTTCTAATAAAAAAGTCACTATTAATTTTACATCTGGTTCTTTTATGCTATCTGATGAAGCTAAATCTACTATCGATAAAGAATTTGTTAATATTGCTAAAAGTTTTTCTAGTGCTCGTATAAGAATTGAAGGTAATACAGATGCTGTAGGGAATGCTAAATTTAATAAAGCATTATCTCTTAAACGTGCTCAATCCGTTGCTAATTATTTAGTAAAAGAATATAAATTTGATTCAAACCGATTTATTGTAATTGGTAATGGATTATCTAAAGCTGTTGCCGATGGAGTTTCTGGTGAAAACGAATTCTATCGTAGAACCGATTTCGAACTCGTGGAAGAGTGAATTTAAGTTTAATTGATTGTTAGAAGGGGTTAGTTTTAACTAATCCCTTCTTTTTAACTTTTAAAATTTTTAAAATGAAAAAATTCGGAATATTATTAATTATTATTCTTATTTGTATAATAGGTTTTTATCTATTTAGTATAGGGGTAATATTATTTAAAATACTTATTGGAATAGGTATTTTAATTATTTTTGGATTAGGTTTCCTTTTTGGATATGCAATAGGTAAAAAAATTAGGTAAAATGACTTCATTTTTTAAAATAGAGGGAGAAATCTCCCCAAAAAACATCGATTATGATTTCGATAGTAGGATTTATATTTTTAATTACTGTATGGCAATTGTTTACAGTTTTAGGAAATGTTTCCCCTACAATTTTACCCTCCCCTCATAAAGTTCTTGTTTCCTTTAACAATTTACTAGGAAATGAAAGTTTATTAGGTAATATGTGGTTTTCTATTAAACTTAATCTTTATGGTTATTTAGAAGCAATATTAATTGCTATTCCTTTAGGCTTTTTAATGGGATTAATTCCATTTTTTAGAAGTTTAATTAGTAAATATTTCGATGCCTTTAGATTTTTACCAATTCCTGCTATAAGTGGGGTATTTGTTGCCTGGTTTGGAATAGAATTAAGTATGAAAATACACTTTCTTTCTTTTGGTATAATACTTTATTTAGTTCCTGTTATTGTTCAACGAATAGATGAAATTGAAAAAATACACAAACAAACTATAATTACATTAGGTGCAAATGCTTGGCATAAAATTATTCATTTATATTTTCCTTATGCCATATCTAAAATTTCTGACGATATTAGAGTTTTAGTAGCAATGTCTTGGACATATATTGTAATAGTTGAATTATTGAATAAAGAAGGCGGATTAGGAGCTATGATTTTTGTAGCATCTAAACAAAGTAGAACGGATCATATTTTTGCTTTAATATTAGTCATCATTATGATTGGATACGTTCAGGATATTTTATTTAGATCTCTTGATAAATTTTTATTTCCATTTAAATATGATGGTCAAGAAAAATCTAGTTTAACTAAAAGATTAAAATTATTAATAGTTAAAAGAAAATAATTATGGGACTTTTTAGCAGTACGGATTCTTCTATTGCTGTAGAAAAAATTAATCCAGAATATGAAGAAGTAGATGTAATTACCCTTAAAGGTATAAAACAAATTTACCATTCTCATGATAAAGATACTCTTCTTTTTGATAACTTTAATTTTACTATAAAAGATATTAAAGGAGAAGGTCAATTTATATCTTTATTAGGTAAAAGTGGTTGTGGAAAAAGTACTATATTAAGATATATTGCTGGATTACAAAAACCAACATCAGGGGAGATATTTATTTATAATAAATTAAAAACTGAAAAGGATACTATTCCTATGGTTTTTCAACAATATTCATCTTTCCATTGGAAATCAGTAATAGAAAATGTAGCTCTTCCATTATTAATAAAAGGGATAAACAAAACAGAAGCTTTTAATAAAGCTGCAGAAATGATAAAAGTTGTAGGATTAACAGGTAATGAAAATAAATGGGCAAAATACCCTCTATTATCTGGTGGTCAATTACAACGAGTTGCTATTGCAAGAAGTCTTATTGCTTGCCCTAATATTCTTTTATTAGATGAACCTTTTTCTGCTTTAGATATAAAAAATCGAAATGAACTTCAAAATGTTTTGCTTGATTTATTTTATTCTGATAAAGTAGATGTTACCTTTATATTGGTAACTCATGATATACGTGAAGCTGTTTATCTTTCGAACCACTTATTTATAATGAAATCTAACCCTGGGGAAATTTATAAAGATTTTAGAATTTCATTTGGCAAAGAAAGAAGAACTCAACAAACAAAATATAGATCTGACTATATCAACTACACAAAAGAAGTTGAAGAAATATTTAACAATTTAATTTAACTTTTAATAATTAATCTTTTAAAAAATGAAAAAAATACTAATTTTTTTATTATTATCTTTATCTTGTACCCTTGTTTTTCCACAAGATGGTATTAATGTATCAGCGGATTTAGTAAACCGATTTTTTTGGCGGGGTCAAAATGTAGGGGGTAATAGTTTTCATTTACAACCCTTAGTTTATTATTCTAAGTCTCATTTTGAAATTGGGGCTTTTGGTAGTTATGGCTTTTGTAATAAATATGAAGAAGTTGATTTATATGCTAAATTTAAATTAAAGGATTTTGCTATTGCATATACTAACTACTATATTCCTATTTTTGGCGATGAAACCCCTTCTTCCATAAATACCAAATTTTATAATTTTGGAAAAACTACACCTAATATTGGAGAAGTATCCTTATCTTATAAAAGTGAGTCATTTCCTTTATTTGGAAGTATAAATACTTTTATTTGGGGTAATGATAAAAATTTTGGATATGATGCTGAATTAGATTCTACCGGAGGAAATTATTATTCTACTTATGCTGAATTAGGATATTCTTTTAATAAAAATATTAATTTATTTGTTGGCTTAACTCCATATAGGGGATTCTACGGCAATGATTTTGGGGTAGTTAATGTTGGATTAAAGGTTTATAAAAATATTGAAGTGACAGATAAATTTAATATCCCTGTCTATGTTGTATTATCCTCTAATCCACAAAAAGAAAATCTATTTTTAATGATTGGAATAACTCTTTAAATTTTAACGATTCTTTAACAATATATTTAACAGGTATTTAACATAAAGGGGAGGCTGAAAGCCTCCCCTTTGTTGTATATTTGTCTTAGAATAAAAATTACAATTATGAAAGTTTATAAAATTAAACATAAACCTACTGGATTATTTTTTGTTCCATCCAGAGGGGGTAATGGAAATCTTTCAACAGGAGGTAAAATATATTCAAAATTTCCTAGTTTAAATTGGATAGGAGATAGCATTAGAATTGTTATCAGAAAATGGGAAGGAGAAAAACTTTCCAAAAAAGAAAAACTTATTGTTGAACATTTTAAAATTGATCAATCAGATAAAAAGGATCCATATTGGATTGATAGACATTTTGGAGTTCCTATTGAAGATTGGGAAATTATAGAATTATAAATTATGAAAATATTAGAAGAAAAAACAAATGAAATAGCAGAAAATTTTTGTGAAAATATAATTCCAATTTCTCCAGTTAGAAAAAATGAAGCAATAAATTATTTTAAAGCTGGTGCTGCTTTCATGGAAGTTGAATTTAAAAATTTAACAATTGAATTTGTTAAATGGATAACTCGTCAAGATTCTCCATATGCAATTTTATATAGTTTAGGGGAACAAAGATTTGCAACTTCTGAAAGAGATTATACTTGTAATGAACTATTTGATTTATTCATTGAATACAAAATAAAAAACTCATAAAATATGGATAGAGTTATAGTTACAAGAGAAATGATTGGTATATGCATGATGCAAGTTTGTGCCATAACTGATGCTACTGATGAAGAAATATTAGAGGTCTGTAACCGTGAAAATCCAAGTGGTACAAGGGTAGGTTGGAATTCTGTAATTAGAGAGATTAAAGAAAATGATTTATTTAGGATAAAAGAAAATTTACCTGTAGATTGTGAATCATTTGGTAATAGAAAACATTTTTTAATTCTTTGTTAAATAATTAAAATATGCCAACTTTTGAAGATGTTGAATTAGAACTTGAAAATAAAGAAACTCAAATTACTATAAAAACCAATATAGATTTTGAAGTTTATTGTGATACCTGTGGAGCTGGAATTTGTAGTAATGCTAAAACAGTTAGAAGTAGAAATAGAGGGACATTACAAGTAAGAGTATCTGTTTGCGATAACTGTATTCAAAATAAGGAAGATGAACTTAATAATATAATATTGGAATTGACAGGAAAAATTGCTCAATTGGAAGAAGAAAAACAAAAACTGGAAAAAATATCAGAATTAAAAAATAATTTATAATGGAAAATGAATTAAAATCTACAAATGAATCAGCTAATATTAGAAAATTAGCTACTATAGCTAAAATTTTAAATATTGTTCCTATTGAAGGAGCAGATAATATTGAAATGGCTTATATTCGTGGATGGCATGTAGTTGTTAAAAAGGGAGAATTTAAACCAGGAAATTTTTGTATTTATGTTGAAGTAGATTCAGTTCTTCCTGATGGTATGGATCCTGAAAAAGCTCTCGAATGGAAATCTCTTCAGAAACAATTATCAAAAGCTGCATCGGATGATGATAAAGAAATTATTAAAAATCAAATGGATGAAATTTCTAAATTAAATACTCGTCCTGAATTTGAATTTTTACGTTCTTCTAAATTTCGTATTAAGACTAAAAGAATATTTGAAGAAATTTCTCAGGGTATTTGTTTTCCCTTATCAATTTTATATAGAGCTATATTTTTTACAGGTCAAGGAGAAAATGATGAGGCTGTAGAAATGATAGATTTTGGTAATGGAAATATTCAAGAACTTCAAGAAGATATTGATGTTACTGAATTTTTAGGGGTTATTCAATTTGTTCCACCGGATCCTGCTATTATGGGGGGAGATCAAAAAGGGGATTTAGAAAATGTTGGAGTTTTAATATCTGATGAGGAAAGACTTGAAAATTTATCTGGAAAATATTCAATACTTAGACAATTTAGATATTACAAAACTGAAAAACTTGAGGGAACTTCATTTACAGCATATCTTAAAAATGGAGTATTTGGTGTTTGTGGAAGAACTATTGAATTTAAAATTCCTGAAGAAAATACACCTTTAGAAAAATTAAATGTTTATTGGAAAATAGCAAGAAAATTTGATATTGAAAATAAACTTAGAAAATTAGTATCAGAAAGAAATCCCGGATTAAGTAGCAATATAGCTTTACAAGGGGAACTTATTGGAGAAGGAATTCAAAGTAATATTTATAAATTAAAAGGTCAAGTAGTATATTTTTATAATGCTTTTATTATTGAAGAACAAACGTATATGGAATATGAATTATTTATAAAAATGATAAAAGATTTAGATCTTTTAATAGTTCCTATTTTAGATATGGACTTTGAACTCCCGGAAAATCCCCAAGAACTTTTATTAGAAGTAGATAAATTTCATACTACTATAGGAAATTCTAATCATCTTGCAGAAGGATGGGTATTTATAGCTAAAGGACCAATTCCAAAAGGGTTAAGAGTTGCAAGATCATCTTTTGGTCGATTATCATTTAAAGCTAAATCAAGAACTTATCAAATATAAATTTTATTTAAAACAACAACATTATGGGATACTACATTAATGAAACTACAAAAGGGGAAACTTTAGACCCCCAGGGTAAAATTAAAGATCTTTTAGAAGATGGAGCAAAAATTGTAAAAGCTGAATTTCAACCAAATCTTATTTGTGTTGTAGATAATGGGATGTTTCAAGCTGCTGGATATTGTTATAGTAAAGAAGAATTTGAAGAATTTAATAATCAAAGAGATAATAGATCTAAAACTTGGTTAGTTCATCCTAAAGCTGCTGAATTATCTGGTTATAAAAAATAAAAATAAAAAAGGATGAAAAAATTTCATCCTTTTTTATTTTAAGCAAATTATTTAATACTATCACTTTTTAAGCTATCAACTTTAACTGTATCTACTTTTGAAGAATCACTTTTAGTACTAGAATTTTGACAACTAACTAACGATGCTATAAATACAACTGCAATAAAAATAATTTTTTTCATGTTTTTAAAATTTAATTTAGTTTATTTTATTTTTATACTTATATATCTTAAAAAGTTTTTACGATTTTTTACGATTTAGAAAAAAGTAATCCTATTGATATTTTTTGTATTTTTAAAAAATTTAAAATTTATGAAAATAAAAATGAAAAAAAGTCAAGCAATAACACTAGCATTTATTGTATTATTTATTTTAGTGTTTATAACTCTCTGGTTATTTGAGGATAAAGTAAAAATTTGGGGAGATATGGGTTCAAAGGATTCTTATGAAAATGCAAAATTTGGATGGTTCCACATAGGAATAAATGTATTAGCTATATGTTCTATTATTACTATGGTAATATTATTAATATCCGAAACTGACTCCGATTGTGCATATTTGAGTTTTCTTTATAAAAAAGAAGATCAAAATCAATATGAAAAAGAAGAAAAATCCAATTTAAATTGGAATTGGAAAAAAATTATTAAATACGGAATTTTAATAATTATTGTTATTTATCTTTTTGGGTTTATAAAAAATATTTCTAAAGATAATATAAAATTGTATAATACATCTAAAAAGTATCATAATGCCTATATTCAAAAAATACAAGAAAAAATGGGATTTTATGATAAATTATGGAAAACTTATTTACAAAAAGATAAAATTACTAATATTAATAAGGAAACTTTTATATTAGTTACCCAAATAATCATGGAAAACCGAAGAGATGGTGAAAAACTTACATGGAAATGGGTTCAAGAAAATCAACAAATACCTTATAAGGAATTTACTAAATTCTATGCTGATTTAAGTGATTTTATTACTTCCCAGAGAGAAGGATATTTTAATATTGAAAAAGAATGCCAAACAATTGCTAATCGGAATAATACCATGTTGGATACATTTCCTAATAATGTATACAATAAAATACTTAAACTTGAGAGAATTAATTTTCAATATGGATTCTTAAGTGATAGTACTATTAATATATTCAAATCTAAAAAAGAAAATATTCAATAACTAAATTTTTTATTTATGCCTAAAGATGAATGGGGAAATATAATTTCCGACGCCAAGTATGATCATATTTATCATGGTTCTCAATATTTTACTAGTAAAGATGAATTTGGTAATATTATTGAAATTGATGATAGGGGTAATGTAAAACCTAATAATGATGATTAAATTTTTAAAAAATTCTTGTAAAATAATGCAAAAATGGATAGAATTATTTTATAGAGATCCAGTTATGCATTGTGATGTTTATTTGGAAAAAGGATGTTGTCATGTTGATGGATTTTTATGTGATTATCCTAATTGTATTATTTTACAAGAATTTAAAGAAAATAAAAATAAACTATGTTAGATATACAAAAGAAAGTTGATGAAGTATTTAGAAAGAATTTTGGATATACCCCATTTTCCGAAAGAATGAAAGATATTCAAAATGAATTTTTAGAACTTATGAAGTGGCAAGGGGTATCTAATTTAAAAGAGGAACTTGGAGATTTGCTTGCTTCTTGTATAAAATTAGCATCTGAAAGTGAATGGGATGTTGAAGAGTTAATTAAAAATACCCTTAATAAAATTGAAAAACGACATTTACAATATAAATCTCTTGGAAGAAAATATAAAGTAGCTATTCTTGGAGGCGCATTTGATCCAATTACTAATGGTCATATAGAAGTTGCTAAATTTGTTCTTAATACATCTGGAGAATTTGATGAAGTATGGCTTTTGCCTGCATATAAACATATGTATAATAAACCTATGGAAGATTCTTATCATCGTATTGAAATGTGTAAATTAGCAGCAAAAGTAGATAGAAGAATAAAAGTATGGGATTTTGAAATATTAAACCAATTATCAGGAGAAACCTATAATTTATTTAAAAGAATAAAAGAAGATCCTATTACAGAACAATATCAATTTTCTATGATTATTGGAATGGATAATGCTTTAACTTTTGATAAATGGGTAAATTTTGAAGAACTTGAACGAATGGCTAGATTTATAATTATTCCAAGAAAAGGAATTCAAATGGATCCTAAAGTAAATTGGTTTTTAAAGGAACCCCATATATTTTTAAATAACGAAAATAATATTCCTGAAATATCTTCTACTGTAATAAGAGAACTTCTTAAAAAGGGTAATAAAGAAAAACTTCTTTTAAAATATATAAATTCAGAAGTTTATAATTATATTTGGTCAAATGTCTTATATGATATACAAGAAAAAACAAATATTTGAACCATTAAAACATAAATTTAACTCAATGAATATTTGTATTTATTGCGGAGTTGAAATATTAATTAAAACTATAGATAATAAAACTTATACATTTTATAGGAAATTTAATGAAAAAAATTATAGTTTGGATAAACCTTATTGTGCATAAAATTTTGTAAGTATTTTATAAATTTTCTTTCTATTTAAGGATCTTCTTCTTTTTTCTTTAGTCACTTATTATATGCGGGGGGAAATAAAAGTTTTGTTAAAAACGTTAAAGATTTGTTAAAATAACAAATCTTTTTATGTGTAAATAGATAAAGATAAATATAAAAAAAACAAATAAATGAAAATTGTTAGAGAATCCTTATTTGAATTTGAAAGAAATGAAGACCCTTATAAATCTTTAAGTATTGGTAGTTATGCAAAACCAATGAAAGAAAGATCTAAAGAATTTAATAAAGCAGATAGACAAAAAGCTATTGAATATTTAGAAACTTCAGGAATAATTAAAGTTGCTCCTATGAGTAATATACAGGAAAATCATTTAACACTTAAGCTTCAATTATTAACTCCATATTGGTTTAAAAGAAATATTAAAATAGCAGGTGAATGGATAAATTTAAAAGATTATGGAATTATGTATTATTTTATTCAAAATGGATATTTGAGAAAATATCCACCAGAAGCTGATAGGACTCAGGTTATTGTTAAGGATAATTATGCTTCTTATTTAGATTTAGCTAAAATATTGGTAGAAAAAGCGAAATATGATATGAAAAAGTCTGAAATTATAAAAAAATCTGATTTACCAAATAATATAGTAAAATAAAAATTAAAAATTTTTATATAAGAAATGAAAGCTAAAAAAATATTTGAATTTAAAGAAAATATTCAAAATTTAGGAATTATTTTTTTAAATAAGTTAGAAGATTTTATAAATTCTACTATACGTAATGAATGGATATTTTCTCCTGGTATTAAAATGTATGTAAGAAAATCTAAAAGATATTATAATAGTAAATTTATAGATTGTTTAAATTTAGCATCAGTAGAAGCTGAAAAATATGGAACAGGATTATTTACTTATATTTTTGAACAAATACTTGAAAAATATAAAGATAAAAATATTTTTCTTGAATCCATAGTAAATGATAGATTATATAATTTTTTCTTAAAATATGGATTTGAACCATTTGGGGAATTAAATTTGATTAAACTTAAAACAACAAAAATATCTGAAAATTTTCATTTTGAAAGAGGACAAAGTCCATTTGATGCAATGAAAATAGGTTTAAAGTATAAAAGACATTTTAAAACTCATGAAGAAGCTGCTAGAATTTTTTTAGATAATATAAAAGAATTATCAGATGGTAAATGGAATTCTTTAGAAGAATTTAAAGATACTTGGGAAAAATCTGGGATCTTACAATTTCTAAAAAGTTACTTAGAAGGATTTGATGGTAAGTATTCCCCTCTATTTATAGATGAGGAAGGATCTAATATTAATAATTCTATTCATAAATTAAATTTTTTAAAAAAATATAAAGATACTTTAAAATCAATACTTTATGGGGATAAAGAATTAGAAAATACCAATTCTTAACATTTTTTTAATAAAAAAAGTTTTTTTATATTAAAACTTGATGTACTTTTGCTCCTACAAAAATTCAAATAAGGATTTTTCTATTTGTGTCTGTGTGAGCACAGATTAAATGATTACCTGAAAAGGCGGAAACTAACAGCAAATAGAAATTTTACAATAAGTTAAAACTTTTTGAATTTTTTTAGTAATATATACATAAACAAATAAACTTAACTTTCGATGAAAAAGCGAGTAAATATGGTGAATTTTATAAATTGGAATAGCTTTAGAGCAGCCGATGATAAAGGAGGTAGTTGCCCGCTTCGATGGAGAGGTTTTTAGATATAAAAACGACAAATCTGTTAAAGCGGGATTCCTCAAAAAAGAATTCCGCTTTTTTATTGTTTAAAATTTTGGAGATGAAGCTAACTTAGTAGAAGCAGCGGACTGAAAATCCGCGGGAGTTGGAGCGTAACCAACTATCTCCACAGTAATTAATAATTTACGATCTTTGACATGTTGGCAAAACTTTTATATTTTTCGAACATATAAGCAATTTATTAAATAGGGCTTGTATGTTCGAAAATATAGAAGATTATATAAAAAAATCTATTGATAGTAGAAAAAAACATTTAAATTTAAATGAAAATTGTATTGAGATAGGAGGAATATGTTCTACAGAATACAGAGGGTTATTAGCTCATTTTTTAAAAACTACAATACCATCTCATAAAAAAATATGTTTATGTCATGCTTGTAATAATGCTAAATGTTCAAATCCTAAACATCTATATTGGGGAACTTTTAAAGAAAATCTTCAAGATGCTATAAATAATGGAACTCATGATAATATAAATAATAGATCTATTAAAAAATATGGTGAATTTGAATTTAAAAAAATGATTCAAGAAGCCGGTAGAAAAGGAGGTAAAAAAGGAGGGGGAACTAATAAGCTTTCAAAAGATCAAATAAATGAAAGATTAGAAATAATTAAAAATATAGATCTTTTAAAATATGGCTGGGTAAATTTAGTTGCAATAAAATTTAATTGTTCTCATACTCAAGTAAAAAGATTTGTAAAAAAATATTATCAAGGTAATTTTTATACAAAAAATAATAAGCGTGTATAGCTCAACTGGTGGAGCTTCTGACTTTTAATCAGAAGGGTGACGTAAGTCCGTTGAGGGTTCGAGCCCCTCTGCACGCACAAAAATTTTAAAGCGGGTGTAGCACAACGGCTAGTGCTCCTGCCTTCCAAGCAGGAGATGTCGGTTCGATCCCGGTCACCCGCACAAACTGTAGTAATGAAAAGAGTTACTTCGCGTGATTAGCTCACTTGGTAGAGCTTTTGTTTTAGGGACAAATGGTAGATGGTTCAACTCCATCATTATGCAATAAAATTGCTCTTATCGATTTTCTCAGTTTAAATTACATAAGATATATAAAATAAAATTCTTATGAAAGCTCTTTTTATTAATGAAGTATTAAATTTTGAACGAGGCAAAACATCAAAAAAAGAAATTATAGATGTTTTAACAGATAGAATTATAGAATTAGATCTTCCTGCTGCTTCAGTATCTTTAGATGAAAATGATAATCCAGATTTAACAGATGAAGATACTAAATATTTAGTAGATACATTAGAAGAAAATGGAGTAAAATATAAAATAAGATCAATTAAAAAACCTCCATATCAAATTTATGTAACTATAAGTGGAACAAGGGAACAAATTATACCAGTTTTAACACTTTGGGATCCTTATAGCAGAACAGAAGAGGAATTAAAAAAAGCTTTAGAAGGATGGGGTAAAGATAATATAGATGATCTTTATGATTTTTTAGAAAAAAAATAGGGCTGTTGGTATAGCTGGCTAACACTTCTGCCTTGCACGCAGAGATCCCGGGTTCGAATCCCGGACGGTCCACAAACAGTAGTAACAAGAGAGTTACTTCGTGCTAAATGGTTTAGCAAAACTCTGTTAAAGTTTCCTTACGGTTCAAATCCGTCTGTTATCTCTCTTAATTTTCTCTGTTTAATGCAGATATAGTATAATGGCTAGTACGTCGGCTTGCCAAGCCGAGGATGGGTGTTCGATTCACCTTATCTGCACAATAAATTTTTAAAAATGCATTCAGAAAAAACAAAAGAAAAAATAAAAGAATCCTGGAAATTAAGAAGAATAAAATATTCTATGTCTGAAGAAGGGAGGGAAAGTATAAGGAAAAGAAACAAATTATATCCAACAACTCCAAAAGAATGGTGGACAGAAGAACGAAAGAAAAAACATTCAGAAAGAATGAAAAAAGCTATACTAGATCATTTAGATAGTTATTCTAAAAATAATGTAAGCGGGAGAACAAAACTTTATGAGTATAAAGGAGTAAAATTAAAAGGAAATTGGGAATTAATTTTTGCTAAATGGCTTGATGATAATGATATTATATGGGAAAGAGATATAAAACCATTTAAATATTTTTGGAATAATGATTATCATTTATATTTTCCAGATTTTTATTTACCTAAACTAGATATTTTTATTGAAGTAAAAGGTTATGAAACAGAAAGAGATAGAGAAAAATGGAAATGTTTATCTAATTTGGTAATTATAAAAGAAAAAGAAATAAATTTTATATTAAATAAATTCAATAATAAAGGAAATTTAAAATATATTGCGGGAGGATGAAACGGAAAATCATATTGGGTTCATATCCCAATTATAATGGGTTCGACTCCCATACCCGCTACTAAGAACTTATATCTCATGATGAGAACCTCTTCGAGCATAATGAAGAAATTGCCCCGATGTTATGCGGTTGGTTGCTTTAATGCTTCCTGTAACTAGGTTTCTTCGTATAAGTTCTTTAACTTTTTGATTTATTAAAATGGAAGAATCTAGAATATTAATACATACAAGTTCTAAAGTAAATAATATTAAAAATTCATCTAGTAAAATTTTTAAAATAGAAAAAATAAAAAATAAAGAAACAATAAATAAAATTATCAAAAGTTTAAACAAAGTAATTAAAATTAAAAATGAAAATATTAAAGTAGATGATTTATTAGATGAAATGAATATTAATAAATATGATTTTGTAACAATTAATATAATTTTGATATAAAATAATGGTCTCTGGAGCTGCTTGGCGTGGCTGCCGGACTGTCACTCCGGAACAATTTAATAAATTGACAGGTGGGTTCGAATCCCATAGAGACCGCAATAATGGGGGTGCATGTTCCAAGGCTTTGGCGATAAACACTTGCAATGTTTGTGAGGAGGGTTCGATTCCCTTCGCTTCCACAATTAAAATTTACAGTAGTAACAAGAGGGTTACTTCGTGAGAATGGTTCTCAAATTATCTTCAAAATAATCATTACGGTTCAAATCCGTCTGTTAATCCCTCTTAATTTTCTCTGTATAAATTAGGGGTATGGTGTAATGGTAGCATAGAAATCTCCAAAATTTTTGATATGGGTTCGACTCCTATTGCCCCTGCAAATGTTTTTCGACCTGGTTCATTTTAAAAACTTCAGGTCTCTCGGGTTTATGGCGCAATTGGCAGCGCTCCTGACTCTTAATCAGGAGGTTATGGGTTCGACCCCCATTAAACCCACAAAATTTGGTGTGTTAGTGAAGATGGTTATCATTCCTGACTGTCACTCAGGAGCTCACGGGTTCGAGTCCCGTACACACCGCTTCTCAGAAAAGCCTCTTATTCTTTGAATAAAGTAACTGAGTTTTAAATCTGTAGTAAAAAAAGGGTTACTTCGATTTACCTCCACTAAATGGGGGTGCCAATATTCTAATTATCTCTTTTTAATTTTCTCAGATAAATGTATCTCTGGCTGAAAGGTATAGAGCGCTTGGCTGTTAACCAAGAATTATTAGGGTTCGAGCCCCTAGGGATACGCTAATTTTGGGGGATTAGCTCAGTGGTAGAGCGTTTGCCTGTTAAGCAAAGAGTCGTGGGTTCGAACCCCTCATCCCCCGCTAAAACTTTTCGAACATTAAAGCATATAATTTAAAATAAATGCTTATATGTTCAAAAATATTGAAGAATATATTCAATTAAGTCGGAAAGAAAGAAGAAATCATATTAGATTAAATGAAAAATGTATTGAAATAGGAGGTTATGATAGTAGAGAATTTAGAGGATTACTATCTCATTATCTTAAAACTACTATTCCTACTAAAATAAAACCCAAAATTGTTCTTTGTCATGCTTGTAATAATTCAAAATGTTCAAACCCTAATCATTTATATTGGGGAACTTTATCTGATAATATCATTGATGCTAAAGAGTTTGGAACATGGAAAAGTAGATTTCAATTATCAATTAATAAATATGGAGAAGAAAAAGCACGAGAAATTCATAAAATGAATTCATCTAAAGGAGGGAAAG
The DNA here is from genome assembly GCA_028717785.1 of Candidatus Nanoarchaeia archaeon. Next base: position 159,706 of record JAQUND010000001.1, read on the forward strand.
GAAATAAAGGAAAGAAAAAAATTTCTAAAGAACAATATGAATTTTATAAAAATACCATTAATAAATATTTACCTTTTAAAAATGGGGATATAACAAAAATTAGTAAAGAATTGGGATTATCTCATACTCATATTTCACGTTTAATCAAAAAAATAAAATAAATGAAAAATATTTCATTAATAAAAACTTCACAAGTATATTTAAAATGTGTTTCTTGTGGTTCATCAACGGATTTTAATACTTTAGAAGATAAAAAAATTCAATGTAAATGTGGTAAAGAATATTTAAATCAAAAAGAATTGGAAGAATTAAATATTAAATCAATTAATATTGAAATGAAAAAATTAGAGAAAGAAGGAATTAAAGAAATTAAAGAAAAAGTTGAAAATTCTTTTTTTAATAAATTACAAAATACATTTAAAGGAAATAAATATTTCTCAGTTTATCTTCAAAAAACAAAAAAGACAAGAAAAATGGGAAAAATATGAAGGCTAAATTAATTAATGATAATATAGGAAAAGATATAATTATAACTTTACCTGCTAATATAGATTGGAACCAATATAATCAGGAATTAGAAAAAGTAAAAGATTATAAAAATGTAATGAATTTTAAAGTTACAAATTTTCCTAAAGAATCTAAAATAGGATCAAAATGTTATTTAAACTATAGAGGATTTATAATTGGCTGGATGAAAATAGTAGGATTTGAAGAAAAAGAATTTAAATGTTCAACTACAGGAAAACTTTGGAAAGGTAAATTTATACAACGATCAGGTCCTTTTAATAAAATAAATCCTGTTCCAATGAAAGGATTTAGAGGATTTAAATATATGATATAATGGAAAAGAAAATAAAAAATAATGATAAAATTTTTTACCAAAAATCCGATGGATCTATATGGGTTGCTTTTAATTTAAAACTTAATAAAGTTTATACAGTAAAAGAATTAATTGATTTGGGTTATTTGAAAAAAGATGATAAATTAAGTAAATAAATATTCCCTTAGCTCAGTTGGGTGAGAGCATTACCGTGACAAGGTAAAGGTCGTAGATTCGAACTCTACAGGGAATACAAACTGTAGTAATACAATGAGGTACATCGTTTTCCAGACGACAAGTCTAGGTGCAAATCCTGGGTCCCCTGCCAAAAATAATTTTAGGGGATTAGTGTAATAGATAGCACGGTAAAAATATTCTCAAGTAAATTTTCTCAGTTTAAATGGCGAGTTAGCTCAATTTGGCAGAGCGTAGGAATCATAACCCTGAGGTTATCAGTTCGAGGCTGATACTCGCTACAAAAAAATATATTGCGGGTTGGAGAAGATAGTCATCTCGGGAGTTTCATAAGCTCCAGACCACTAGGGCAGAGCTAGTACCCGCTACAACTGGGGGAAAAGTTTAGAAAAAAAGTTCTTTTTGCTTTTCTCAGAAATGTAGTAATTAAAAGAAATACATCGGATAAAACGTCAATCTCATAAATTGAAGATCGTTGGTTCAACTCCAACTTCCCCCACTTTTAAATTTTTGACTGTAGTAATGATAAGGATTACTTCGTGAGTTCGAGTCTCATTTCCTCAATGGGGAAATTGCTTAAATGGTTATAGCGTATCCTTTCAATTTTTCTCAGTAAAATGACTTCGTAACTCAGCTGGTAGAGTACGAAACTTTTAATTTCGGAGTCATGGGTTCGAATCCCATCGGGGTCACTAAGACTGTTTTATGATTTTTTAATAGGTTACAAGATAATGCGTAAAAAAATCAAATAGGGAGATTAGCTCAGTTGGTTCAGTAGCGCTACTCTTACAAAGTAGAGGTCGAGGGTTCGACTCCCCCATCTCCCACAAAAATGCCCCTGTAATTCAACGGATAGAATACATGACTTCTAATCTTGAAATACAGGTTCGATTCCTGTCGGGGGTACAAATATAGATCAATCTGAGATTAAAGGAGATAATTAGCCCTTGATTTTATCAAAGATGTTATTGAGCTAACAATAATGATCTATATATGGCTCTATAGTTCAACGGATAGAATGGGAATTTCCTAAATTTCCGATATGGGTTCGATTCCCGTTAGAGCTACAAATTTTTTGTATATTTATAATAAAATAATAAAAAATATTATGGCTTTTAAAATTATACAAATAGAAAATCATTTTGCATATAATAATAACAGCAAAAGAGCAAAACGAACTTCCCATAAAAAATGGAAGCAAGAAAGAAATAAAAAACAAAGGAGAAAAATAAATTCAAATTTAGATTATGTTCCCGAGTATAAAAAAAGTTGTGGAACTGAATTTTAATTAAATAAAAAATTATGACTATTAATTTTAAACATAAAAAATCAGGAAGAATTTATGAAGTTATAAGTGATAAAGTTATTAATGCTACGAATGAACAAGATGGCCAACAAATGATTTTATATATTGGTGAAAAGAAAGATGGATCAGGAAAAGGTACATTTGTTAGAGAAGCAAAAGAATTTTATTCTAAATTTGAAGAATGTGATAAAATTTAAAAATCTTATATTAGCACTTAAAGAACAAGGTCCTTTAAAAAGAGCTTTTATAAATTTCTTTATTACCGGTAATGCATGGGGTTTATTCCATAAAAATTCCCATATTAGACAGGATACAGGAAAGCTTAAAGTAATGTACAATACAAAAGAATCTGCTAAAAAAGCAGCAGAATCAATGGAAAAGAAAAGAGAAGTACATTTTAGCATATATAAATGTATTTTTTGTGATGGATATCATTTAGGAAAAAACAGAGAGAATAAAATATGAAACATACTCTTACAGAAATTATAAAGAATACAACAGCTAAATTATCTTATGTTTGTGCTGGAATAGTTTATTATGAAATTGAAGTTGAAAATTCTATTTATCAATTTGGTATAAATACTATGGAAGATGAATGGAAAACAACATATTTATATCCTACTTTTAAATCTATTATCCTTATGAGATGGATTCGAAAAAGTATAAAAGATGGAACTTTTATTCAAATAAAATAAAAAATAATTTATGGATTTAGTAGTATGTCCAAAATGCTATGCTGTAATAACCATAAGTAGTAGTAATTGTGTATGTCCTATTTGTAATGAAGTTATTATATCTGATTGACCCCATAGCTCAGTTGAATAGAGCGTCTGACTACGGATCAGAAGGTCGTGGGTTTGAATCCCTCTGGGGCCACAAAAATCTATCCGTTAAATTTTATTCTAACAACGGATAAAAAATCGAAATTCTTATATTCTATCCGTAGATATATAAACAAAAATACGGATTATTGCAATAAAAAATCTCATATTTTATATTCTATCCGTGGATAACTAAAATAAAATATAAAAATGTGGATTTGTAAGCATTGTAATAAAATTTTTGAAAATTTATCCCCTTCTGAGAAAGCTAATCATACTAGATGGTGTGATAAAAATCCAAAAAGAGAAAAATATTTAAAAATTTTAGAAAAAAATAGAAATAAAAAAGTAACTAAAAAAAATAAAAAAATTATGCCACTAGGACCAAGAGCTCCACAACCAAAGGTTGTAACATTTATTGTTAATTTATGGAATAAAATCTTTAAAAAGAAAGAAAAGAAAGAAGAGAAAAAAGATAAAAAATAATTTTAAAGAAAATGATAAAAAATAATATAGTATCTATTGTTATTTTGATTTATTTTCTTATAAATACTTTTTATATAACAAATGCACCGGACACCACTTGTGATGGAGGTTCGGTGCTATTTGATATATTATTTTTCTGTAATATTTATGGGTTAATTATATTTTGGGGGATATTTGGATTTAAAGTATGTGGAGGAATATTAGATAAATGTTTTTCCTTAGCTTTAGCAATACATTCATTCTGTTTCTTTTCTTTTTATACATTTAATATAGGTAGTACAATGTCAACCTATTTAACCCATTATAACTCTCATGAAATTATATTATTATTTACCGGAATTGTCTTTTTATTAATTACATTAATAGTAATTGTTATTTATAAAATTTTTCTATGCAAGACTTTAAATTAAGATGGCCATTAGCATTTGCAATTTTAATAGCAGGTGCAATTTTAGGATTTTCAACTCAGTATTTTTTCTTTAAAAGAAATAGAATTTTAACAGATCAAGAAAAAATTGAAGCAAGAATTGTTAAAGTACAAGATGATTTGATTAAGGAAATAGGAACAACTAGGGGTGCTTGTTTTTCTTATACAGATCAACAAATTGCTATAATGAGAGAAGATATTAAAGAAATTAAAAGTGATGTAAAAGAACTTTTAAAATGGACCTTAAGTAAAAAATAATTTTTTTAAAATTTGCCTCTATAGTTCAATGGATAGAATAGGTGACTTCGGATCATCGGATGTGGGTTCGAGTCCTACTAGGGGTACATTTTTAATTAAAATAGTTTTAAAAAATTTGTTAAAAATCGTTAAATTTTATTTTTTTTTATTCATTAGTTTAAGATTATAGGTATATTTGCATTACAATTTTTAAAATTAATTAAACTTAAATTATTAAAATGAATAGAAAAAGCACAAAAAACACAAATGAAAAGTATTTAGAATGTCTTTCCAACATGTATAAAGATTCTAAAAAGAATGGTTATTTTGAAAACATGTCTTTTTATACCAATTATTTTGGTATAAATACTTCTCTCGGAAGAGCTTTACAAGATCTTCAACTTGTTCAAAAAACCCAAACAGGAAAAAATTCTAAATATGTTTGGAAAGGTTCAGAGCCTAATTCATCTATGGCATCAGAAGTTAGAGTAAAAACTTCCGCAATTGCTTTATTTTCAAAAAATCAAATTCCTTATCAATTAAATGATTCAAAAGGAATTAATCTTCCCTCTACACTCAAAAACAAAAAGCTTTCTTCTGTTAAAGAAATTAAGGAAAAAGTTTATGATGAAGTTTTTGATAAAGCTTGTACAACAGCTATTGCTAGTACAAGTAAAGCCATTATGCTAATGGAACTTGCCGGGGTGGATTTTAAAAGTTTACCAGAAGAAAATAAAATAAAACTGGTAAAAGAATTATCCAAGTAATTTTTTTAAAAACTTTGAAAGGAAAGCTATTTATAGCTTTCCTTTTTTGTGAAAATATATAAATAAATATTTTATATTTGATTTATTAAAACTTAATTATATTAGACAAATAAAATTATTAAAAACTATTATGTCTATTCATGATGAAAATAAAAAGAATCTCCTATGTGAAATTGGATTTAAAAAGGAAGTTCAAAGAATTGATTTAGGTTTATGCCCTTTTTGTGGAATTTCTATAAAAAAAGATGATTTTAGAGATGAATTATCTAAAAAGGAATTTAAAATATCTGGTTTATGTCAAAAATGTCAAGATAAAATATTTGAAGAATAATATGGTTAAAAAATTTAATAAATTTAAAATATTAGATAGTCTTTAAGTTTAATTTTAAACTTAAAGACTATCATGAAGCATTTTTTAAAAGAAAAAGAAGTTCTTAAAAGAACTATAAACCGTAGAGAATACCATATTTTATCTACTATTGAAAAAGGATATGGAGATGAATGTTGTATTTGTCCATTATATGATCATTGTATACAACATAAACATAATAAATGTCATCCTCAACGGATAAGAGAAAGAAATTGGAAAAGCCAATCTAAAAAATCAAAACAATGGAAAAAATAGATCCATTTAAAAAATATAAATCTATACTAGAAAAATATCTTTTACCAGGAACCCCTAAACTTCTTTCACAAGCTTGGATAGAACCTTGGAGAAAATACCATAATATAGATCATTTAAAAGAAATCTTAAATGAATTAGAAAAATGGAAAAATAAATCTTATCCTATTCAATGGGATGCTTTAGTATTAGCAGCATTTTTTCATGATGCTGTTTATGTTCCTATTAGGAAAGATAATGAAGATCAATCAATATCAAGATTTCTTGCAAATTTTATTAATAAAAATAAATCATTACATAATATAATGTCTAATAAAATTTGTCAAATGATTGAATCTACAAAGTTTAGAAAAAGACCAACAGATCCTTTATTACAAATATTTTGGGATGCAGATAATGCTATTTTTAAAGAAGGAATAGTTAAATTAACAGAATATGAAAAAAAGATAAGAGAAGAATTTAAGTTTTATTCTAATTTGGATTATAAAAAAGGAAGACTTATTTTTCTTAATAGTTGTATAGGAACTATGGGGCCTAAAGTAGATCAAAATATTAAAGAACTTATTGAATTTGTTAAAATAAATTATTAAATTTTAACGTTTTTTAACGTTTTTAACTAAGGAAGTATTGTTTAAATTCGTATATTTGTTCCATAATATTTAGATAAAGTATGAAAGCAATTGATAAAATAAAGGATAAAAGTCAACGTCAAATGCGTAAACATGCAAAAGAAATACGCAAAATGTTGAAAAATGAAGGAGCTAAAGTAAGTGCTAAGATCATTTATTATACTTAATACTAATATTATGAAAACTTTTAATTTAAATTTATCGGAGATTAAGCTAAGAAAAACTAAATTCAAGTTTTCCAATAATAAAAGTTTAAACAAATTTTTTGATGATGCTCTTATTGAAAGCCCTATTAAATATGTAAGACTTTATGAGCAAAGATTTCAAGAAATTATGCTGGTGCTGGCTTCTTGGTATATTATCGTTAAAATAGTTGCTTATACTTTATTAGGGGTAGCTATAATTTTAGCTGTATATAATCTAAATATAGGATTAGGGGTAACTTTATTTTCATTTCTTCTTCAACTTATATCTAAACTTATAATGAAAAAATTTCAAAAATATAGTTTTAGTTTAGATACCTTTAAATCTATATCAGAAGGTAACGATTTTGAGTATTTAGAAGAAATAAGGAAAGATTTAATAGAAACAAAAAATCTTAAACTATAAATATAGTTAGCGATTTAATGAAAGAAAATCTTTATATTACTTATGGTAATAAAAGATTATTTTCCGAAGATGATCAATGGGTAGTTGTTGAAAAAACTCATAGAGGTAAATTTGATAAATTTTATTATACTGATGAAGAAGAAATTTAATATAAAAATTTAATAAAGATTAAAAGAATATTATTATATTTGCACCTTTAACAAAAACTATTATTTTTTCTTGCATATAAATAGATATATATAAAAACAAATAAATTTTGAAACAATGAGAAAACATTCCATACATATTATTAGTAGTATTTCATCAACTACAGATGGAGGAACCTTTCTCATGGCAAAATATTAAATATTTAGATTAAATTAATATTCAAAAGGGAAGGTTCAAAAGATCTTCCCTTTTTTTGTTTTGGAGAGTAGAGCATATGGTTTATGCAACATGTTTCGAAAACATGGCCGGCATTTATTTGCCGAGGGTTCGAATCCTTTATTCTCCTCTAATGGTAGAGTACTCAAACTGGTGAAGAGACTGGTCCTGAAAACCAGCAGGTCGTTTAAAATCGGCGTGTGGGTTCGAACCCCACTTCTACCGCTAAAGTTCTTTGACATTCGAGATCTCTAAAAATGGAAATTTTATAAGATCGAATCATGAATATATAAAATAAAAATTCATGTTTAATTATTTTTATAAAATTACAAATTTAGTTAATGGCCATTTTTATTATGGGGTTCATAAAACTAATAATTTAGAAGATGGCTATATGGGGTCTGGTAAAAGATGCAATTATGCTCAAAAAAAGTATGGTAAAAAAAATTTTAAAAAAGAAATTATTGCTTTTTTTGATACATATGAACAAGCTTTAGAAATGGAATCCCAAATAGTTAACGAAGAATTAATAAATGATCCTAATTGTTATAATTTAAGTTTACAAGGGAAAGGAAATCTTCGACAAGGACCTCCTTTAGTTAATAAAATAACTCGAGAAATAATTAAACCTAATAATATAGAAGAATTTAATAAACTATTTAAAACAGGTAATTATGAAGGAATTTCTAGAGGAAAAATGGTATTTAAAGATAATAATGGAAATAAATATATGTTGGATAAAAATGATATTAAAATAAAAGATTTAAATCTTGAACCATTAAATAAAGAAAGAGTATGTTATAAAGATAAAAATGAAAAATTATATTTTGCTGAAAGGGATGATGAAAGATTTATAAGAGGGGAATTTATTTTATCTGGAACAACATTAGGAAAAAAACAATCCGAAGAAACAAAAAGAAAAATTGGATTAAAAAATTTAATAAAACAAAAAAATTATTTAAATTCTCAATATGGAACCCATTGGATAACTAATGAAAAAGAAAATAAAAAAATTCATCGCGGGGATTTAATTCCGGATGGATGGAAATTAGGAAGAAAAATTAAATAAATGGTGTATGTAGCTTAATTGGATAAAGCGCTTGATTGTGGCTCAAGTAGATGGCAGTTCGAATCTGCTCATACACCCAAATTATATGGTGATATTAGTGTTAGCGGTTAGCACGAAAGTCTGTGGAACTTTTAGGTTGAGTTCGAATCTCAAATATCACCCAAATTTGGTCTCTTAGTTTAAAAGGCAAAATACCTGTTTCGTACTCAGGAGAAATCGGTTCGAGGCCGACAGAGATCTCAAATGCTTCTTTAGTTTAATGGTAGAACTCTAATTTGGTATGTTAGAAACACAAGTTCGATTCTTGTAAGAAGCTCAAAAATGGAAGGATACCCAAGTGGTTAAGGGGGCAGTTTGCTAAACTGCTAGGTCGTAACTGGTGCGTGGGTTCGAACCCCACTCCTTCCGCTAAAAATGCCGATATGGCGCAACGGTTAGCGCAGGAAGCTTATATCTTCAAGGCTGGGGGTTCGAATCCCTCTATCGGTACTAAAAACGTTTTATATTATAAACGAAATGTATTAAAACGTTCATAATATAAAACGTTTTAATAAATTTTTCACGGCGAATATACCCTCCGGCTGATATCCGGTAGAAAGGTTAATTGGTTACATGTGGGTTCGATTCCCTCTCCGCCGACAAATGGTAAAGGTACTAAACTTTTTAAAGATATATAAATTAAAAAGTATGAGTATTTTTATTTGTCCTAAATGTAAGTTTGAAATTAAAACTAGTAGAATTAAACATGTTTCTTCTTGTAATGGAGAAGGCCCTCGAAGAAAAAGGCCAAAAGGAAAAGGACGAAATTGGTTAAAAGGCTTAACTTTACCAAAAAGTCAAAAACAAAAAATAAGAAATAAATTACATCAAAAATATCAAAATGGAGAATACTTTGGAATTGTAAAATGGATGAAAGAAAATACAGAATTACATAAAAAATCTGCTGGTAAAGGGGGTGGATTAAAAAAAGGGTCTGGAAAAGGTTTAAAGGGATGGTATAAAGGATTTTGGTGTGATAGTAGTTGGGAGTTAGCTTTTGTAATATATCATTTAGAATTAGGAAATAAAATAGAAAGAAATAAAAAATCTTTTCCATATTTATTTAATGGAAAAATTTATAAATATTATCCTGATTTTATTTTAAACGAGGAATATATTGAAATCAAAGGATATGAAAGTGAAAAATCAAAAGCCAAAAAAATACAATTTCCTCATAAGTTAAATACTTTTTATGCTAATGAAATGAAACCTATTTTAGAATATGTCATCTCTAAATATGGAAAAGATTTTATTAAATTATATAAAGAATTATCTTAAATATTTGAAAGAACCGAGTGGGTTCAACACCCACCCTCAGTACAATAAAAAATCGGAGAGTTCTCTCGAAGTCCCCGATTTATATTCGTAGCAAATCTATCTTTATAGATTGTAAATTTAGGCAAGCAAATATATAAAAAATTTTAATAAATGAAAAAAATAAAGAAAAATATAAATGATGATGAAAGATGGGAAAAATATAATTCTTTAAAAGCTTCTGGTGATATAATTAAAGCTAATAAACTTAAAGAAGAAATATTAGATTCCTATATTTGGAAAAAACCATGTCATCACATGAGTTAAAGATAGTAAACAAATGATATATAGAGAGGATATATGGAGAGTTGACCGAGAGGTAAGGTACTAGTTTGGAAAACTAGAGTCGGGATAACACCCGGGTGGGGTCGGTACCCGCACTCTCCTCTTAAAGCTTAAATATTTTTATTTAAGCTTTTTTTTTGTTGTTATGGGTTTTTATATATTAGCGATGTAAAAAAAATGTTTAAATGTATAAAGATAAAGATATATTTGTTTTTGTAAGATTTGGAGGTTTAAATTTAAAAACTCAAGAAGGATTTGGAGAAAAATTTTATCATTCCCCTCCGGTATCTAAAGGATTATATGCAATGCCTAAGATTGCTCAGGAATTATTTTTAATTGGATGTATTGATAAAACTCAACCAGGTATTTTTCCTAAAAATATAAATATATCAGATGATAAAAGAAAAGAAATTTATAGACAAATAAGAAAAGAATTTAAAAAAGAAGAAGGTTGCATTTGGAGTCATTTAGGGGAATATTTTAAACCTAATCAAATTTTAAGTATACATAATTCATGGGTAAAAACTAGTATAAAAGATTGGGCTAAAGCATTTTCAAAAATGAGTATAATACTTAGATCTGAAGGTTTAGTATTTAGATCGGGAATAACCGGATGTTATTCTAAAGATCATTGTGAAGTTTTTTTCGACGAAAAAATTTAAAAATGAATTTTGAAAGAAATAAAAATCATTTAAGAAATTTAAGAATTGGTAGATCCATTTTAGATGAACTAGAAGATCATCCTATTTGTAAATCCTTAAATGATCCATTTGAAAATATAAAAGATCCTCGAGATCCCGATATTGAAGTTTGGATAAACCCTTCAAATCAAACATCTTTTGAATCAGGCTGGTGTACAGAAAAAGATCTAAGAGATTGGATGGAAGGAAAAGGTAAAATGGTAAAAGGAAATACTGAAGAAGAAAAGAAAAAATTTTGGGATTATGCAGTATCTTTAAATAATGATAGAGAAATATGGTCTATTTTATATCATTGGAGATGGTTTAAAAAATTAAAAACTAATTTTAAACCACATAAAAGAAGAGGTGATATTTCAAGATCCTATATAGCTAAAAAATTGGAAGTTAATTTAAAAAATCCTGAAAAGACAATTCTTGATATGTATGTTCCTTTTATAAAAGAAATACAAGAAGATTTAAAACATTTAGATATTATTAAAGTTAAACGCTCTTATAAAGATGTTTTTTATGGTATAAATAGAGCTTTATATTGTTTAGGAGTAGGTTCTTTAGGAGCTTGTAATACTCCAGAAACTATTGAAAATTTATCATGGATAAAAGATCTTATATATGCTAAAGCTTATTATTTACATCTTTTAGAATTAAAAATAGAACTTCCAGATTTCGAATGGTTATCAAGTCAAATTTATAAAAATGACAAAATTTAATGACCCGCATTAATATTTCTATACCTGTTAAAAATCTTACAGATGAACATCTTTTATCTGAACATCGTGAGATAAAAAGAATTTGCTATAATTATAAAATTAGAAAAAATAAAAATAAATTTGATGATATTCCTAAAAATTTTAAATTAGGAAGAGGACATGTTTTATTTTTTATTAATAAACCAGATTTAACCTATTTAAGATATCAACGTTTATATAATGAATGCAAGAATAGAGGATTTAAAGTTCAGGATTTTTCCAATAACTGGGAAATATATAATGGATTTTTGAATAAAATTGATTATGTTATAACTCCGGAAGATCAGAAATTAATTATTCAACGTATAACAGAAAAATTAGAATCCCATAATAAAAACAGATCATGGCATTACTATGGTAAACCTATTTCATCTAAAGTTGCAATTGAACTTTTGAATACTTAAAGTTTAACGAAAATTTAAAGATTTAAAGATTTTTTAACGTGTAGATTTATGTATATTTGTTCAAAATAAAATATAACATGAACATTGGAGATAAAGTTCATTATATTCCATTTAAAGAATGTGATAAATCTCAATATGAAAATGGTGTAATTAAAGCACATCATGAAACTCGATTAAATTGTGTATTTGTAGTTTTCAAATGTGGGGAGGATTGGGAAAATTATCAAAATTATACTGCAGCTTTAACCAATATAAAACAATTAAGAAAAGGATGGATTTAATAATATTAGAAAAAACCGAAAAACAATGGATAAAACTTTGTAAAGGTCATTATCAACATGAATATCCATTTACTGGAAGTTGGGTAAAAAATTTAAAACCGCTTTTTATTAAAATATATGGTTGGGATCCTGATGAAGATAATAATTATAGTTCTTATTTGGATTGTATTTTTGAAAAATTGTTAGAAATATATTTAAAAATTTATAAGGATTTACCTACATATGAATTAGAATTGAAAAAAATTTTTGCAGCATCCTTTTACAAATCTATTAGTAGAAAAGAAGAATTTCCCATTGAACGTGCTATTTCAATGCTATGTGCATTATTACAAGGAAATAAAGTTTTTGATGAAAACGGAAATATGAGATATGAATTATGAAAGATTTAAATTTTCCTAAAGTAAAGAATGTATCAACTAAAACTATAGCTGAAGATATTTTTCCTTTTATTCCCGGGGATAAAGAAAATATGAAAGTATGGGATAAAATGTTTGAAAATCTGACAAATCTTATTAAAAAAGATTTTGCCGATAAAGGAATCCCTATGCCAAAAATAGTTATTGATCATTCGAGAACACCTATAACATATGGTATTAAAACAATCGAAAATGAAAACTAAAGGAGGATTTGAAGTTAAAAATTTTAAAAAATTAGATGTACCAATAGAAAGAGGTATGTTAAATCCTCATATTTATGAAGGATTAGTTATGGATGTTACAATGAATGATAAAAAAGAAAATATTATAATAACTTGGGATAAATTAGGCAAATGTGCTAATTTTCAACGCTCTGATTGTTTTATTGAAATCCCTTTAGATATACAAAATAATGAATAATAAAGATATTTCTAAAAAAATGTCTTATTTATTAAGACATAATCCAAAAGATTTAAAAATAGAATCTGATGGTTATGTTAAAAGTAGTGATTTAATTAAAAAACTTAATATTTCTTTCGATAAATTAAAAGAAATTGTTGATACAAATGATAAAAAAAGATTTTCTTTTAATCAAGATTTTACAAAAATAAAAGCTAATCAGGGGCATTCTGCTGATTTAAATATATCAGTAAAATTAAAGAAGCTAAATTTATTAGAAGTACCAGATTATTTATATCATGGAACTACTATAGATAGTTTAAAAAATATAAAAAAATCTGGGGGATTAAAACCAATGAATCGTACTCATGTTCATCTTTCAAAAGATACTGAAATTGCAAAAAATGTTGGTTTAAGATATGCTAAATATTTAAACAAATTGTTAATATTTCAAATCGATGCAAAAAAATTATATTTAGATGGAAATGATATTTTTCTTTCTGAGAATAATGTATACTTATGTAATTTTGTAAATTATAAATATTTAAGAATAATGCTATAATGAAAAAATTTGATGATATTGATATAAAGATTCCATTAATTCAAGAAGATTTTTTTACTATTTTTAATTCTCAATTACCTCTTAACGAAGAGGAAAAGGAAAGAATAAAAACAAATTATTTTGATATGTATAATTTATTTTTAAAAGAAGGAGCTAATCCTGAAGAATCTTTTGCAGCAATTAGAATATTATTTTTAAGTCAAGAACAACAAATTAAATATCGAATACATGATGACAATAGAAACATTTAATAAAATTGTACCAGGAGATGTATTTGCTTCTGGTATAATGCCAAATTCTCCAGAAGGTCTTTATATGACAAATAGTGGGGGAGAATTAAGATGGATAGCAAAAAAAGGATACGGTGATGATTGGGCCATTTACTGTCATTGGAGTTATAACGATGAAGAATGGATTAAAGAACATGGAGATAAAGTAACATCCGAAACACACATTAAAAGATGTGTTCCTTGTGATACTGAAGTATTTAAAAAATACCGATATTAATATTATTTTTGATAAAGCTTTATATAAATAATTTATGGCAGTTTCAGAATTATTTAATACATTATGTTGTTGTTCATGTGGAGGATGTTGTTCAAAAGATAAATTATGTAATCAATGTGAAATAGCAACATTAAAAGCTAATGGATTTTCAGAAAATTTAGTAAATGAAATACACGGATTAAAATATAAATCAAAAAATCATAGTAATTCATTTGAATTTTCTGAATTATATTATAAATTAAAAGAATTAAATAATCGTTATTTAATTAATAATAATTAAAACTTATTTTTAATTTACCTCTAAAAATTATGGAAGATAGAAATCGTTATTTAGAATCCGATGGGTTATATTGGGAATCCGAAACCCATGAATGGTTTCATGATAAAGGAAATACTTCTTATGCTCAAGAAGGAATTGTAAAACTTCCGAATATTTTTTGTTTTGTAATTAGAAATAAAGCTACTGGAAAATATGATAGAGTTGTTATGGATGCTCAAATTCATGAAATTATATACGAAACAAAGGGTTTAGAAGAATTAGGAGTTTATTTGGATAAATTAAAATTTTTAAAAAATTTTGGGGATGACAAATGATATAACAATAAATCCTATTGAAATAGCAAAACTTCCTGATGGAAGCATAAAAGATGCAGAAACAATAAGACAAATCGCTCTTTATTCTATTAAATATCATGATAATTCTTTAAATAAAAAAATTTATCCTCTTTTTGAATATGTTGGTTTATATCCACAAGTAATAAATAAATTTGAAATATAAAAATGAAAGATGATCTTGGCAAAAGAATGAAAGAACAGTATGAAGTTAGAACTCGTACTTTTCTTCCACGAAGAACATATACTATAATTCGTTTAGATGGTAAAGCTTTTCATTCATTTACAAAAAATATGAGAAGACCTTATGATGAAGATCTTATGAAAGCTATGGATAATACTACTTTAAAACTTTGCGAAGATATTCAAGGATCTAAATTTGCATATGTTCAATCGGATGAAATTTCTATACTTCTTACCGATTTTGAAAACATTAATACTTGTGCTTGGTTTGATGGTCAAGTTCAAAAAATGGTTTCTGTTTCCGCATCTATTGCAACAGCTAATTTTAATAAAATTATGCTTAATCAATATTTTGGTATTTCTAATGCTCCTACTCAAAAATTAGCTTATTTTGATTCAAGAGTTTATACAATACCGGATCCAACTGAAGTAGAAAATTATTTTATATGGAGACAAAAAGATGCTGTTAGAAATTCTATTCAAATGACAGCTCAATCTCTTTATTCCCATAAAGAACTTATGGGAAAAAGTTCTAACGAACAACAAGAAATGATTTTTCAAAAAGGAACTAATTGGAATGATATGCCTGATGGTTTTAAAAGAGGTAGATTAATTAAACAATTTTCTTTTTTTGATACAGAATCAGGAAGTCCCGAACCTATATATCTAGGAACTAATTGGAAAGTAGAATCCTCTTTTGATTTTGTTAAAGAAAGAGGAGAATTAATAGATCTTATTCCTAAAATAAAATAACCTAAAAATGATGTTTAATATATCTATAGATGAATTAAAAGTTAGTTTACAAGGATCTTCTCCTGTTTGGTTTACTTATGTAAAAACTGATGGGTCTACTGTAAAAGCTTTAGGAACATTAAATAAGGATCTTATTCCAGAAGAATTTAAACCTAAAGATTCTTCCAGAAATACTGGAGAAAATGTAAAATATTTTGATTTAAATAAAAATGCTTGGAGATCTTTAAGATTGGATTGCTCTATAGTAACAATAATTGAATAATATTAATACAGAGAATTCGTCGCACTACGGTGAGAAACTTCAGAACATCTCAGCTTAAATCGGGAGGCCTAATCAGCCGTTAATACCGATGAGGATGCAACCAAAACAGATTTAGATGGTGAGCTGATCTATGATAATCGGGTTTGGGCCAATAGATAAATGACGAAATAAAGCAGAATTCTGGGTAAGCTTATATTAATATTTTTAAAAGGGCCTTTAGCTCAGATAGAGCATGGTATAAATATCAAGGTCGAAGGTTTGAATCCTTCAAGGCCCACATATTTTATAATTTAAAACTAAAAACTATGTTAGATTTATTATTAGGATTAACTTTGTTTGGAAGTACTATATTAGGAATAGCCCTATTTATGTTTTTCCTTTTTTTATGTTTTGTTGCTGATGTTAAAAAAGATGGATTTATTGCAACATTTTCTCTTATTGTAATGGGGGTATTATATTATTTCTGGGGTAAAGAATCTTGGGTTACTTTAATATCTTTTATTTCAATTAAATCTATTTTTTTATATATTGGATTAGGATTTATTCATGCTATTATTAGAATTTACTTTTATGGAAGAGAGGAAATGAAAAAAGTAAATGAATATAGATCAGGGGGAAATTCCTATGATTATAGTATAAATAAAAATATTAAATCTAATGTTTTTAGGTGGTGGTTATTATGGCCTATTTCATTTATTATTTGGGTTATACAGGATATGGTAAAAGATATTTATGATTGGGTATATAATAAATTGGATAAATTTTTTAATTATATAATGGATTTAGGAATTAAATCAGTTCCAGAAGTTCCTAAACCCGAAGATAAATCTAAAAAATTTAAATAAATTTTAAAATTATGGAAAATATAACAATAGAGTTGGGTCAACTTTTATTTCCATTAGCATTATTAACATTATTTTGGGGATTAGGATTTTTCGATAAAAATTTAACAGCATGGTTTTTTAAATGGAAATGTTGGAAAATGTTAATCATATGTTTATTATCTTGGATATTATTTGCATTGTCCATTATATATGTATTATATAAAAAAGGTCTTCTTATTAATCATATTTAAATAATAGTAATGAAAACTAGCAGTTGTTCAATTAAATTATTAGAAAAAGCTTATATTGGTGAACGAGTAAGAATGAGTAGTGATTCTTCTACAGTTCCTTTTAAAAATACCCCAATGAAAGGAGTTAAAATTATAGGATATAGTACTCTTGGTTTTAGATTATCTCATCCTAATTTACCAAAAGAAGTTTGGGTAGATTTTCATCAATTGCCTTTAACCCAGTTAAATATTTTAAATGGCGAAATTCAAAATGAAATAACATTTGTTGAAAATATAATAAATCATAAAATGGAGCTTATCAAAACTGATATGCTTGATTATATTGAATTATTAGATATTAGATTTAGAGAACAATTTAAAAAAATTTTAACTTTATCAGATATTGTTCCCGGGGATACTATTACAAGTGCTTTATGTGAAAATGGAGAGCCAATGATTTATTTAGGTTCATGGTATACTAAGGGAATAATTAAAGACAAATGGTATTCCTATGGAAATAGAATTCCAAAATATTATTTATCTAATGTTTCTCCATTACGAGCTTTTTTCTTAGTAAAAACTTCAGAAATTCTTCCTACTAAAAAACAAAGAGAAATAGCAATGCAATATTCTGGATTTGGCAAATTTAATTATAATGATCGTTGGGGAAACAGAGAAAAAGAATATAAAGAAGCAGAAAAATTATTTGATATAAAAGTAAAAGAATTAAATAAGAATGCCGAAACTTATCATATTATTAATTTTCCTACAACATCTAAAAAAATTCTAAATATAATTCCTACTAATGAACATATAAAGGAATTTGAAAATAAAGATTTTAATAAAGATTTTATTTTTAATAATATTACTAATAATTCCGGATATGATGAATTATGTGTAATTATAGAAAAACATAAAGAAATTTGTGTTGATAACTTTCCTATTATTTTTGAATCTTATCATTCTTCTTGTCCAGATATACAATTTTTAGCAGATTCTAAAGAAAATATCAACGATGTTTCTAGAATTTTTATAAAAGAATACTTTGGAATAAAGTTAGAGGAGGAATTAAGAAATGCTTAAAAAATTAAAAACTTTTTTTAAAAGAAATAATAAAAAGAAAGAAAATATAGTAAATCAAGACATTATTAATTTTAGATATAAACTTATAGAAGAATATTGTAAAAGAAATGTTGATGCATATACTCGATCTATTTATGAAGAAATTTTAAGAAATTTCAATAATCATTTTTCTATGAGAGGATATGATATTGGATAAATTTAACCTTTAAAAATAAAAATTATGAACTTTATTATTTCATTAGTACTTTGGGCTATTTTATTTTTATCATCTGCTGGTTTAAAATCTATTTCAACCGGAGATTGGAAATGTGCATTTTTAGTTTTTCAAGTAATATTTAGTATTACCTTTTTTATATTCTTTATTGTGGCTATATTTTATCAATTAGATTGGATAGGAGCAAGTAAAAGAATAAAAAATTCTTATGAACGACAAAAAAAAGCATTAATTCTTTATGAAGCAAAGAATATAGAATTAAAAACTTATTATGAAAAATATTTAGGTAATAATTATCCAAATTTTGAAAAAGATATTTTTATAAAAATAGCAGAAAATCAACCAAAAGAAATAATGGCTTTATTTCAAGCTTATCCTGAGCTAAAATCTTCTTTAACTATTACCGATCTTATAAAAAATATTACAGGATTAGTAGGAGAAATTTGTGAAATAAAAAATAATATAAACCATGATGTTGAAAAATTAGAAAATATTAAAACTGATTCTTGGTTAATCTGGAAACCTCAAATTCAATTAGATTATATAAGTTAAATATGGCAAAGGTAATTTTAAAGTGGGAATTAAAATCTGTTAATTTTGATAAATTAAAATCTGAATTACCAAAAGAAATTCAAGAAAGAATTGGTTCGGCTCATTGTAAATTATGTGTTCTTGCTTCAGGTCTTATGTGTATTTATAGAAAAGCTTGTAGAGCAAACAAAAATGAAATTTTTATTAATAGTAAAATTGAAAAAATGAAAAATGAAAGAAAATCTTCAAAATAATTTACTTAAAAAATACCCAGAATTTTTTTCTTATTTAAATGAAGGAAGAAAAATTTATACAGGTAATAATGGTATAAAAGAATTACTAAATCAAAAAGCTATAGTTTTACCTATTCAGTTTGGATTTGAATGTGGAGATGGATGGTATTTACTTTTAAATGAATTAATGAGTAATATCCAAGAACATATGAAATGGAAAAATGAATATGCAGATAGAAAACTTAAATGGGAAATAGCAGAAAAAATAGTTTTTTGGATAAGAAATAAAATATCTAATAAATTTGGAAGATATTTAGAAAAAATTTTACCTAAAGGAAGACCTCATATAATTTTACAAATAGATCAAATTAAAGAAAAATTCGGAGGGTTAAGATTTTACTATTCAGGAGGGGATGATGAAATATCGGGAATGGTTAGATTAGCAGAATCACTTTCTTATCATATTTGTGAATTTTGTGGAACTACTCATAATGTAGGAATGACTAAAGGATGGTTTTCTACTATATGTAAATCATGTTTAGAATTAAATCCGAGATTAAATAATTTAAAATGGGAACTTAATATAAATTGAAAAATGGAAGTAGAAAAATTAAACAATAATTGGAAATTGAAATCTATTGATATTCAATTTAAAAAAGGCTATAATTTTGAAGAGGACCCCGAAAAACAAAAAGACAGATATGAAGGTATGATAAAATTTGAAAATGATGAATCAGAATCATTTTCTTTTAAAATAAAACCAGATATGGCTAATAAATATATTGGTTTAATTGCCCAAGATATAGTAACAGCAGCAACGGGATTAGGAGAACGATTAAAAGAATCTTTAGGACTTTAATTATGAATAGAATTATAATTTGTGGGCCTTCTTGTGCAGGTAAAACTTTTTTACGTCAAAAATTAGAAAAAAGAGGATTTCATTTTGATATTTCTTATACTTCCAGAACTCAACGACCTGAAGAAATAAATGGGGTTCATTATAATTTTCTTTCTAAAAAAGAGTTTGAAGAAAAAATAGAAAAAAATTATTTCTATGAATATGTTCAATATAATGGGGATTATTATGGAACAGGAATGATAGAATGGAAAAATTCTGATGGTTTTATTATGGAAACTGATGGAATAAAACATATTAACAAAGAAGATAGAAAAAATTCATTCATTATTTTTCTTAATCCTCCATTAAAAATTCGAACAGAAAGAATGAAAAAAGAAAGAAAATGGAATAATAAAGAAATAATTGTAAGAATCTTAACAGATAAAAATAAATTTAAGGATTTTTCTGATTATGATTTAATTATATCCGACTCAAATTTTTAATAAATGATAAGATCTATTATATTATATGGGGATCCTATTTTAGAATTAGAAAGTACGGAAGTACAAAAAAATTCTAAAATTGATATTAAACCTATTATAGTAGATATGTTTGAAACAATGCATAAAGCTAATGGAGTAGGACTTGCTGCTATTCAAATTGGTATACCTCTTAGAATATTTATAATCGATGCTCATTTAAATATTCAAAATATTCCGGAGTTTAATTTTACAGGAACATTTATTAATCCTAATATTTTAAAAGAATTTGGGAATTTAGTAAAACATCCTGAAGGATGTCTTTCTGTTCCTCAAATTACAGCTCTTGTTGAGAGGTTATCAAATATTGAATTAGAATGGTGGGATGAAAATTGGGAATATCATAAACAAGAATTTAATGGATATACTGCTAGAATTATTCAACATGAATATGAACATTTAAATGGTAATATTTATATTGATAGATTGGATAAAATGTGGAAGAAGATGTTAGAAAGTCCTTTAAATTTGATAAGTAAAAGAAAATTAGAAGTTCCGTATTTATTTAAATAAATTTGTATATTTGCTATAAATTTTAAACTTAAAACAATGGAAGAAAATAAAAATTTTTTTAAAAAAAATTGGAAAAACTTATTAATCGGAGGAGGAATTGTTATTATTTTAGTTCTAGGAATTATTATATATGCAGTTAGTACCTCTAATGGAGAAGTTAGATTACGTGCTAAAATTAGTGGTCAACAAGAAATGACTGAAGCTTATTATACTGCGCTTTGGGAAATTCTTACTACTAAAGCCGGGGTTGCTAAAGAATATGCTTCAAAATTTAAAGAAATTCAAGTAGCAATCATGGAAGGAAGATACTCAACAGGCGGAGAACTTATGAAATGGATTCAAGAAGCTAATCCGGAATTTGATGCTTCCCTATATAAGGATGTAATGAATTCTATTGAAGCTAAAAGAGAAGGATTTTTTATTGAACAAAAAAAGCTCCGGGATATGGCTGTAGAACATGAAACTATGCTTAAAACCTGGCCAAGTAGCATTATATGTGGTGATAGAGAACCTATTAAAGTAATTATATTGAAAAATACAGCTACTAAAAAAGCTTATGAAACCGGAACAGATTCTTCTCCAGTTCTCTTTTAAAAAATATAAAAAAATTGAAAAAAGTTGAATTTTATTCAACTTTTTTTTGTGAAAAATTTTTTTACTATGGAAGGATTTTGTATATTTGCATTGTATATAAAATTTAATATTATGAAAATCGAAATAGATGTACCTGATGGAGTTTCTGGAGATTGGAGAATAGAAACTTTTATAGTAGAAGAAAGAGAATTATCTCAAGTATTATCTCTTTTAAAAACTGGAAGAGGAGTTCCTGCTGGAACTTATAAAAGACTTATGCACCGGAGAGATGTAGTAATGAGTAATACTCCTGATGAAATTAGGGATTTTTTAAACTTCTTTTATAAAGCAAAAGGAAGTATCCTAATTAATGGTCTTGGAATGGGAGTACTAATTAAAGCTCTTTTAACTAAACCTGAAGTTACCGATATTACTGTTATTGAATTATCCCCGGATGTAATAAAATTATCGGGGCCAACATATGAAAAAGATTCTAGAGTAACTATTATTCAATCTGATGCTTTTACTTGGAAACCCCCAAAAGGTAAAAAATATGATGCTGTATGGCATGATATTTGGGATTATTTATGTGGTGATAATATCCCCGAAATGGATAAATTACATAGAAAATATAGATCTAAAACAGCATATCAAGAAAGTTGGGGAAGAGCTTTTTGTAAAAGAGCTGTTAGAGGATATTATTAAAACGAAACTTTAACGAAATAAATTTTATTTAACTTCTTTTTTTAATATATTTGTCTATAAATTTTTTTGAAATGAAAAGATTAGATATAGAAAGACAAAAAAATTTAGAGCCTAAAAGATTATCATTTGCCAAAAAAGAAATCGAAAAACTTGGCTATGTTGTAAAACAAATGGGTAATACTAAATTACAATTTGAATATAAAGGTTCTCCTATTTATTTTTTTCCTTATTCCGGATGGCACTCTGGAAAAACCATAATCGATGGACGTGGATTAGATAATTTATTAAAACAAATAAAGTAAAATTTAATTATAAATCTCTTAAAAATGATTACTTATGGAGCTTTAATACTAATTGTGATAGTCACATTAGTATTTTATTTTTTTAACCCTAAAAAATATCTTTGGTGGGAATTTTTTGTTCCTATTGTTTTAACAGCCCTTATTATTATTGGAATGAAAGCTTTAATAAGTCATTCTAATATAATGTTTACGGAATATTGGGGGGAAACTATAACTACTGCTATTGAAGAAGAACCTTATAATTATTGGCATCATCAAACATGTTCTTATACGACTTGTACAGGATCCGGAAAAAATCAACATTGTACAACTCATTATTATGATTGTTCCCATGAAGATCATGTAGGGCCAAAATGGTGGGTTAAAACAAATATGGGAAATTCTACAAGTATATCAGAAAAGCAACATGATAGTATTATAAAGCTTTTTGGATCTAATAGAATAATTATTAAAACTAGATCTAATTATGATGCATCAGATTATTGCCAATATAGTAATGGAACAAAATTTCAAGGAAAAAGAGTTGGAAAAATATCTAAAAATTATTCTTGTTCTTGGAAAGGAACAGATGAAACAAGAAGAGGAGTATTTTCACAAAATAGTTATGAAAATAAAATTAAAGCATCAGATTTATCTTTATTTAATATTAAAGCTGTAACTGAAGAAGAAGCTGATAGTTTTAAATTATATAAATATCCTTCTGTAAAAGATCCTTTAGAATTTCCAACTATTTTAGGTAATAATATATCTCCAAAAACCCAAGAATTATTTAAAAAATTAAATGCAAAATTTGGTCCTTCTAATAAACTTAGATTATGGATTTTAATTTTTGATAATAAATCTATGAATATTGCTACTATGCAAGAAAATTATTGGGTAAAGGGTAATAAAAATGAATTGGTAATTTGTCTTGGAAGAAAAGGTCAAGAATTACAATGGGCTTATTCTTTTTCTTGGTCTTTATCCGGGGATTTAACTGCAAGAGTTACTCAAGCTGCTTTAAATTTATATTCTTTAAAAGTTGAAACTAAAAATGGCAAAAAAAATTATTTAGCTATTCCTTTATTAGGTTCAATAAAACCTGTTCTTAAAGATTCTATTAATATAGATACTTCTTCAATATCTTCTTTAATCCCCATAAATATTAATTCTAAAGATATTATTAAAGTAACAAAAAGTCCTTATCCTGTTCTTACTGAAGAAACTTGGGAAAATTATTATAAATTTTTAAATGCTAATTTAAGTGATTTTCAAAAAAGATCATTTAAAGAATTTGATTATTTAACAATTGAACTTAAAACTTGGCAAATAATATTAATTTATATTATAGCTTTAATTTTGTCTGTTGGCATAAATTTATGGGCAACTAATAATGAATTTGAAGAAGAAGATAAAGGGGATAATAAGAATTTTAAAAAATATAAGAATGGAAACTATTATTAATTTACCTAAAAAATTGAAAGATTTAATTCAATTAAATCTTTATCCAACTATGTTTCGTAGTCGTGAAGGATATACAAATGACTTTATACAAAAAGCTATGAAAAATAGTAAAATTGATAATATTAAATATTTGATGGAAGTTAAAAAGGTAAATAATAATTTTTTACTAATAGGAGATAATTAAAAAATGAAAACCAAATATTTAATTGAAAATTCTGATGATTGGAATTGTGTTATAGAAATTGACCATGATTTTAAAACAATTTATGATAATAAAGAATATTCTGTAGAAGATTTAATGAAAGAAATGATTCTTTTTTTTACTGGGGGAGAAGATAGAATAAAAAGGAATGATGGCAATATAATAGAAACATTTTTAAAACAATTAGCAGAATCCATTTATCACTTATGTTCAGAAAATTCTTTATATTCTGTTAAAAGCTTAATTGATGATTTTGAAAATATGGAAGGATATTGTAAAATGGATGGTTCAATGGGAATAAAAATAATTTCTGCTGATGATTTTCCTTTTAATATAGATTTTTCTATTACTAAATTAATAGATTAAAAAATGAATTGTTATGTTGCTAGTCAATTAAGTAATGCTGTTTTTCCTCCTGAATTAAATAAAGAAAATACTCTTTTTTATCCAGAGTCTCGTATGACTACATATGAGTGTTTTACAACATCTCAACCAAAAGATTTTCATATTGTAACGGATTGTCCTTTTTTAGTAAGTTTATATGATAATGAAGAAGTTTTTATTTGGGAGAAAAATAAATGGATTCATCCTAAGAGTCAAACATTTGGAACTAGTTATAATATTATAATAGATGATGTATTTAATTATCCTCATACAATACCACAAGCTATTATAGATGGCAAAATAACTAATTGCATGGGATTTAATAGGAAGAAAAGTGTAAAAAAAACATAGAAATATTTTTTTACTAAAGAAGCATTTTGTATATTTGCTCTGTATATTAAAATATAAAAACATGGCAAATTTATTTGATAAAGTCAAAAAAATCTTCGGAAATAAAAAAGTTGAAAAACACGAAGTTGTTAACCTTCCCGAATTAGCTAAAGAGCTAAAAGAATTAGAAAAAATTGATTCTAAATTAGAGGATCTTACTAAAAGAAGAGAACTTATTCGTAAAGTTTTGGTATCTTCCGGAAAAAAAGCAATGGTAAATCTTTATGATGAAACTAATGTTTTTCCTGGAACTGTTAAAATTGTAGCTAAATCCAGATCTTTTCAGTTTATTACTTCAGATAGATATTCAGAAATTGATGAAAATCGTTTTAAAGAGCTTACTAAAAAATTTGGTAATGAAATAGCTGAAGAAAAAACTACCTATTCTTTTAATAATGAAATTATTCAAAAATACAAAGATGTTATTTCTGATCTTTTGTTAAAATCTAAAAAAATTAAAGATGAGGATAAAGAAAAATTATTGACAAGCCATACAATTTATATGGTTAAAAAAGGAACCATTAATAAATTAGCAAAATTTGCTAGTGATTGTAAAACTAGTATTGCTAAAATGGTTGATGAAATTTCTCCTATTTTTTCTATAAAATCCACAAAGTAATTCAAAAAAAAAGGGCATTTAATGCCCTTTTTTAATTTTTAGAATCATGAAAAAAGAAGTATTAGTAACTAGTAAAGTAAAAATTCGCAAAAATCCTCCAAGATTAATTTGGACAGGTCCTATAAAAGATTGTACTTGTAGTAGCATTGATATTGAAAGAAGGGAATGTCAAGGTTATAAAACTTGTAAATGTGGTAAAACTAAATTGCGATAAAATTATATGAATAAATTAGAAAAAGCATTAGAATCAGAAGATGAAGTTGAAATAATTATTTATCTTACTGAAGTACTTGCAAAAGATTTTATTAAAGATATTGAAGGCATAAAAAGAAATACAATAAAAAAATATAAATCAGATGAGAAAAAGAAACAAAAGAGAATTAAAGTCAAAAATTAAGACTTCTTCAATATCTCATTCTATTACTTTAGATGTAATTGGAGGAGATAAAATGGATAAATTAAAAAATAATTTTATGCATGCAGGAGATGTTTTCGAAAAAGGTAAACATCTTGCTCGTTTATATCAAATAAAAGTAACTGGAGATCCTGATTTAGATAAATTATGTGAAAATATTAAAAATGTTTATGAAAAGGCATCTGAAGGTTATGTTTTGTTTGTTGCAATTAGAAATATAGATGAAATAAGATGTAAAAAGCCTAGAGTTTTTTTAAAAGAAGGAATACATTCTATTTCAAATGGACATGAATGGGGGTTATTTAGAAATATACTATTAGATATGGGGTATAAACCCAAAACTAATGAACATATGATAGTTGAATCCGTTTCATAAATAAAGGTGATAGTATTTACTATCACCTTTATTTTATAGATAAGAATTATTTAAAGAGATACAACTAAACTAGCAGTAAATTTATTTCCATATGAATCAATACAAGCATAAAAATTATCATCAAAATGGTCTACAGTAACAGCAGTTTTTGGAGTATGACCAAATATTTGATTTATATTATCATATGCATCCTCCAACAATTCATCATAATCTGCCCATAAAGGTCCTGGAGTTCCACTTCCCCCTCTATAAGATCCCACTTTCCATAATAGCGATCCTTTATCTCTTAATAAATTAAGGGTTTCATGAATTTCTAAATCTTCGGGTTTTTTACTCTCAACTAATTCATTTAAATAATTTCCTTCTGTAAATATAGGAAGAACAAATGCATTCCAAAATCTACGGGTTAATCCAGCATGTGTTGCAAGAGTATATTTTTTAGTAATCTCATTTGTATGACCCCAAGCAATTTTGAATAAATCTATATTTTCTCTAAATAATTTTTGATATTCAATATAAAGAGAATGCTGATAACCACTTATTCCAGAGTATCCATTTATATAAGCATAATCATGGTTTCCCAAAAGAAGGGTTATTTTATTATCAGGATTAGCTGTTTTTGATTTTACAAAATGTATTAATTCCTTTAAATTTTTAATTTGATCAATAGGCTTTATAAAGAAACTATCTACATAATCCCCCAGAAATACTATTTCATAAAAACGTTTTAGACCTTCCTCTGCAATATCTTTCCAATCATTATTCCCATGTATATCTCCAATAAAGAGAATTTTATTTTTATTAATATTTTTCATAAATAAACATTTTATCTTTATACTTCATATAGGGTCTAAAGTTTTTGATATATAAATTAAAAAATGCAAATAATTTTATCTCTTGATACAGGTGGAATGAGAGGAATAACTCAAATAGTTATATTAAATTACATTGAACAGAAAATACAAGAAATTCTTGGAGATAAACGTATTAAATTAATTAATGTCGTAGATTTAATTACTGGAACTTCATCAAGTTCTTTTATAGCAGGCCTTATGTTAATTCCTTCAGAAAATTTTCCTTGGGGAAAATTTTCTATGCAAGAAATATTAGAAATATATCTTAAAGTAAGTAAAAACATTTTTAAAAAAAAATTATTATATAGGATTAAAACTTTATGGGGATTTAGAGGTCCTAAATATCCGGATGATAATTTAGAAATGCCTTTGTTTATCCAAATAGATCATTATAAATTAAAAGATCTTTTAAAAACTTGTTTATTTATTGGTTATGATATTAATCAAAAAAAAGTTAATATTTATACAAATAATGATTCTAAATGTAATGATTATTATTTAAAAGATATAATAAGAGGATCTTTAACTATTCCTGCTTATTTTAATCCTGCTTATTTTCGTGATGGAGTAAATATTAATACTATTATAGATGGAGGTCTTTTAGGAAGTAATCCTTCTATATTAGCATTTTCTGAATTAATAAAAACTACTGATCCTAAAGATATTTTAATGATTTCTATAGGAGCAGGAAAAAGTAGTAGAGCAGGATTAATTTATAATAAAGTTAAAAAATGGGGGAAAAATAAATGGTATTTGCATTTAATAGATATTATACTTTCAGCATCATCTGAAATATCTCATTATGAATTAGAATCTATTTTTAAATCTATTGGAAAATCTGAAAACTATAAAAGATTAAATGGCTCTTTATTTTATTCTCATTCATCCCAATTTGATGTATCAAAAGAAAATTTAACAAATTTATATAAGGATGCTAAAGAATATGTTGAATTAAATAAAGACTGTTTAGATGATATTGCAAAAAGAATAAGCGAAAATAGCAAATTTATGAAAATGATAGAAGAATAAATGATTTAAATATGAGGAGATTTTTCAAATTTTTCACCACAATTAAATCTAATTCCATGAATTTGATTTTCTTCTATAGATAATATTACTAAATCTATTAAATCCTCTGTTGACAAATTATTTAGCCATTCCTTAAAATTAGAAATGGAAACAATAAAGCCAGAAATATTTTCAAGTATTTGTAAAATACATTTTTTCCTTAAATCATCATCATTAACGTTTTCCATAATCTAGTTTATTAAATTTTCTAATTGTATCCTAAATACTGATAAATTTTGAAAATTACAAGCATAGACTGTAAAACCATCGTTATCTGGAATAAAAGCATGAAAATGTGAATGCGAATGTGAATTTGCATTTTCTTCCATGAATTTTTCCTGAATTCTAGATGCATTTTCAGCCGGGTGTCCATTCTTTTCAATAATAATAAGTAAACATTTTACTAAACGTTCCCCTATTAATTTTTTCATTGGATTCATACTTTGTATTTTTATTTTCATCTCAAATGTACTAAATATTTTACAAATAAAAAAATTTTCTTTGTAAATTAACATCATAAGTATTATTAAAGTATTTAATACTATAGATATTAAATATCTAATCTTAAAAAGGTTTAATAGATTTTCTTTACTGCCGATATGTCCTACATATAGCTATTTTAAATTGAAATATATAAAATAAAAAATAGTTCAAATGAGTCAAAGAAATGTATTGATCCTTGAAAGATCGAGTCAAAATCTTCAGAAAATTGCCAAAGATGGTAAAGTTATTCTTGAGGGTGTCTTTGCCGAATTCGGAATTGAAAACAGAAATGGACGTATTTACGAAGAAAAAGAATACCTCCCTCATTTAGAATATCTTAAAAAAGATATTGATAATGGTAATCTTCTTGGTGAGTTAGATCATCCAGAACGTTTTGAAGTAGCTTTGGGTAGTGTTTCCCATAGAATTTCAGAATTATGGTATGATCAAGAAAAAAGACAAATTTTAGGACGTATTGAAGTTCTTAATACTCCTAAAGGTCTTATTGCTAAATCATTACTTGAAGCAGGTATCCCTCTTTCAATTTCTTCACGAGCTGCTGGTACAGTTAATGAAGATAAAACAGTTCAAATACAGCAAATTTATACTTATGATTTAGTTGCTAAACCAGGGTTTCCAAATGCTCAATTAGATACTGTTAATGAAGGAGCTCAAGCTCGTATAAAGAAACAAATAGCAATGCTAAATGAATCTGCTAATAAATACGCTTCCCATAACATTTCTAAGGAATTTGGCATTATCAATGAAAATGTTACAATTGTCGATTTAACCGACAAATTTCCCGCACTTAAATTAAGAGAAGAAGCAATCGCTCTTCAAATTCCAGAAAACGTAAAAAATAAAAACGAGGTTAATAAAATGGAAAAAGAAAAAGTTCAAATGAACGAAGATGCCATTCAGCAATGGACGATCTTCTTTAAAAATGAGCTTAGCAAAATGAATAGCAAATTAACAGCTTTAGAAAATTCGATTCTCGAAGGTTCAAGCTCTACTACTCCTAAAGAAAAAGATCTTAACGTTATTAAACAATACGTTGAAAAACTTAGAAAAATTCAGGAGGATACAATTAATTGGCAGACCAATATTGCTAAAGCTGTCAACAAACTTGCTTCTCATGCAGAAGTATTAGTTGAAAAGAATAATCAACATTATAATCTAACAAAGAAAATTGCTGAAACCGTTGATTATAATGCTAAAGCATTAAATGCAACTCAAGATTGGATTGGTAATAATGCTCAAGTTATAAATGCTATTGGAGAAACTGTTGATCATAATGCAGATATGCTTAATGGCATTAATGAATGGAATGAGGAACTTTCTCAAGCTGTTAATGCTCTTCATGAATGGGGTGGCGAAAAAGCTAAAGCAATTAATGGTATGCATGATTGGACTTCATCTATTGCTAAAAATGTAAATGAAATGGCTAATTGGTCAGAAGATATGTTTGGCCGTGCAATGAGTAAATCGGATGCAAAGAAACTTATTGAATATATTGAATTAGTTTCTGAATCCAAACAAAATCCTGAATTGAAAGCAAAACTTGAAGAAACCCTTTCAAAACATGGAATTTCTGATAAACCATTAAATGAAACTATGATTACTGGTATTAAAGGTGTAAAAGGTCTTGGAGTTATTACAGATGTTCCTAAAGTAGGTAATGTTAAGGTAGATACTAATGCTGGAAAACAAACCGGGGTTACTTTTGATGGAAAAACTATTGTTTCTAAAATTAAAAATACTAAAGTATCTGCTTCTGGTTC
The DNA here is from genome assembly GCA_028717785.1 of Candidatus Nanoarchaeia archaeon. The sequence continues at coordinate 190,121 of JAQUND010000001.1, forward strand.
AAAACCTAAAGGTCTTAAAACTATTGAAGACCAAAAGGAAACTTCAGGCAAAATTACTACTTCTAAAGTAAAAGGCATTATGACTCTTTCTACTGTTAAAGGTAAAACCCAACCAGTAGTTAAAATATCCGGAAATGGTCCAAAATCATTGAAAGATCAAAATATGAAATTGGATACTAAACCAGAATGTAAATTAAAAGAAGCTGCTGAAATTAAAGAAAGAGCTTCTAAATTAGATGAAAAATTAGGACTCATTATATCTAATATCGAAAAAGAAAAGAAATTAGTTGAAAATGCTAAATCCCAATTTCCATTTATAACTCTTTTAAATGAGAGTGATAAAAAAGCTTTTGCTGAATTATCTGATTCCGATAAACAAAAGGTAGCAACAGAAATAGCAAAACATCCAACAACTGATTCTAAAGTAATTAAAGGACTTTGGGAATCTGCTCTAATAGTAGAAAATAAAGTTGAAGAACCTTTATGGCTCAAAATTGCTCCAAAAGCATATAGAGATTTATATGATAAGGCTCCAGAAGCTTTAAAAGAAGCTATTAAAGCTCGCTCTGAGTTCTATCCACTTGAAACTCAGTATCAAATCAACAATTTTTGGGAAACTTCAAAATTAGCTCCAAGAACTGTAACATTAAATGAAGTATTTCTTGCAAAAGAACCTAAAGAAGGTGAAAAGAAACTTGATTCTTTTGTTGCATCAATTGGAGAACAAATGAAAAAATACCAGAGATAATTGACGCTATGTCCACTTATCAAGAAAATTGTTAAAAAATAAATAAAATATAAAATAAATAATTTTTCAAATGAAACAATTAAATGAACAACAAATCGTAGAAAAATGGAGTCCAATGATAGAATCAACAACCGGTCTTAAAGATAAAGAGAGACTTAATTGGATTTCTAAATACGCTCATTTTCATGCATTAAACGAAGCTGAAATGGGTGGAGTAACTACTCCTTATGCAACATTGTATAATGTTCCTGGGGTTGGTAATGCCGTTCCTGCTAGTCAAGCTGCTACAACTGGTTCACAGTTTTATGCTACAACAGCTAAAGGTTCTGGTGATAAATGGCCAGCTCTTCTTCCTATGTCACTTCAGGTTGCTGCTCGTACAGTAGGTTTTGACATTGTAAATGTAGTTCCTATGCCAGGTCCAACCGGTGTAGTTTCTTATCTTGATTATGTATATGCTGGTGGTAAACAGCCTTTTGGTGCACAACCTGCTAGTACCCCTGCTACTGCAAATCCTGCACTTTTCCAAGGTGCTGCTGCTACTGCTAAATATGTAGCTCCTTATGCATTCAAACTTCAGATTTCTGATGCTTCTATAAAAGCATCTCTTACAAATGGAGGAGTTTTTACTTTCCAGAATGAAGCTGCTTCTAATCAATTAACTGCTACTTATATTGGAAAATCTCGTATTGATGGTTTTGCAATGTTTAAAACAGGTACTTTCACAGGTGCTACCAATTTAGCTGATATATTTGATGGTTCTACAAGAATTATTAATGATGCTTCTACTCAAGCAGCAGTTGCAACTTATCCAACTTTAATTTCAACCCTCGAAGATCAAGTTCAGGGATTTGCTGGTTCAGGTGCAAGCGATAATACAGCTTGGGATGGTACATTCGTAGATGGTACTAAACTATACGAACCTATGGAACGTGGAGTTGGGGAAATGGAATATCCAAGAGCTCTTGGTTTACAATTATTTACCAAGTTTGTTCAAGTTGGAACTTATCAAGTATCCGTTTCTGTAACTCAAGAACAAATTCAAGACCTTAACAAACAATGGGGTATTGATGTTATAGCAATGGTTGAAAACGCTGGTATCAATGAAATTTCCCAAGCTATTAACAAACATATTCTTTCCAGAGTATTTGGTTTAGGTTGGAAAAATCACCTTGCAGCTTATGACGTTGAAGGGGTAAACCTTAACTTAGACTTAACTGCTACTACAGCTAGTACAACTACTGCTTATGCTTATCCAGCTGAAGCAGGTGATACTACAGCTGCAATGGTTCTTAACGGTTATAAAGTTTATCCAGTAGCTGGTGCAGGTTTCGAAAATCAAGATACTATAATCAAAAGGGTTATGTCTCTTGTATTAGCAGCTGGTAATGTTATTATGCAACGTGGTAGAAGGGGTCCTGCTAACTTTATCGTAACCAATATCAAATTGGCTACAGCTATGCAGACCAATAGCCAATATGCATTTAGTCCTTTAGCAAATACATTTAGCCAAAATAATGGTTCACTTTATCCTTTAGGAACTATCTGCGGTATGACTTTATACGTAGATCCTAATATGATTTACGATGATACTCGTATTTTAGTTGGACGTAAAGGTGCAAATGACGAACCTGGTACAATTTTCTGCCCATATTTAATGGCTGAATCTGTTAAGTTAATCACTGAAGGTACTGGTGCTCCTAAAGTAATCATCAAATCAAGATACGCTCTTGTAGATGCAGGATGGCACCCAGAAACTCAATATTTAACTTTATATGTAAAAACAAATTCTGGAGCTATTATTTAATAGTCCAAAATAATAATATTAAAAAAAAGGGAATTTTTAAATTCCCTTTTTTTTTGTTTTTAATCAAAATAGGTAGAATATATAAATAAAGCTAAATATCCATAATGAAAGCTAAATTAGTATCAGGATTTATATATGAAGAAAAATTTAATCCAAATAAATACGAATTAAAATTAAAATGTCCTAATTGTGGAAGTATAGATGCTTATTTATTAAATGTGGCAAAATATTTAATTCGAGATGACAATGAAAATCTTGTTAGATTAGCAAGTTATCAATGTAATAAATGTTATAATTTTTTTAAAGTAGGAATAGAAATATATTATGAAAGCTAAATTAATAAAAGAAGTAACTAATTTTGAAAGGGGTAAATCCCCAGAAGAAATTAAATCTATGTTTTCAGGTAGACTTACATATGATGAAATTTTAAATTTATTAATTGAAGATAGAATATGGGAACAAACTGAAATGTTTGTTAATGATTACATTGTAGATACAGTTATAAATAAATCTACTAATTTTAATATAGAAGATCTTAAAAAAGTTGCTTGTAAATTAATATCAGAAGCTTTAGATAATTGGTATACTTCAATTGGAGAGGAGTTAGAAGAAGATGAGAGCTAAATATATTAATGAATTATTTGAATTTGAAAGAAAGCAGGATCCAATAGAATCTATGGAAATAGGTTTAAAAAATCATCCTATAAAAGTAACTTCTGTAATAAAAAAAATAATAGAAACAAAGGGGGAAATTTCTAAAGCAATGATTGGAATGTCTCCTTCAGAAATAGTAGATACTTTAGAAAAACTTTCAAAATCTCAAAAAATAAGAAAAGATTTTAAATTAGAAGATATTCTATTTTTTGAAGATGTAGAAGGAACTAAATATGTAAATGTATATACTTTAAATGAAATAAAAGGATATTGGATTTCATATAAAGATAATTTATATCATATACCACAAAATAAAAAAATAAAAAATGATAGTTAGGGAATCTTTATTTGAATTTGAAAGAGGACAAGATTCATATAAAAATCTTGATATAGGAACTATTCAAAAAATTAAAAAAGATCTTTTAGATATAGGAATTGATCCTGAAAAAGTAGAAATATTACCTGATTTTACTATAAAAATAAAAGAATATATTGAATCTTGGAAAGGAACTTCTGTTTTGGAAATTCAACATAAATATTTTTCAAAAGAAAAAAATGAATTTCTTAAAAAAATAGGGGATAATAAATTAAATACAAAAGAAATTATAGATGAAGCTATTCAAAATGGATTATCTCTTAACGAAATTAAAAATATTATAAATGCTTGGGGTCAAGATATTCATAAGAAAAAAGCTCCTATATATTTATCTAAAATAGAAAGAACTAAGGAAGAAGAAATTTTTGATGAAGAAAATAATATTTATGTTTTTATAGGGTTTACAGATAAAATTCCTGTTGAAATTAATGGTAAAAAATATTATGAAGATAAATTTAATACAGAAACTGTAATTAAAATTGATAAATTTAATACCAGGGATCTTATGCAAATTCCTATGATGAAAATAAGAGCTAAATCTCAATATCCAGATGGAAGTGTATATATGATTCATATACCAAAAGAATGGATGGATGAAGATAGATATGAAAAAATTCCTGAAGAATTTTATGAAATTATTGTAGAACATAAGAAAAAAATATAAATATATAAAATATATAAAATAAAAATAATTATTTTTTATGGATCCAATTTTATCAAATTTTATTGCTAATTCTGAATCTAATGAATTTGGAACAAAACAAAACTTTGCTTATTTATTAAATCAAATTAATGGTAAATTAGTATTGATAGATCCTAGCGGTAATGTATCTGCAGCAATAAGTTATTTAGATGCTTCCCTTTTAGTTAGAGATGCTGCTATTGCTCAGATAGATGCTTCTATTATTAGAATAGATTCTTCTTTAAATAATACTATTGATATTTATGGAGTTTTAGATGGATCTATTAAAGTAATTACTGATGCTATTTCTACATTAAACTCTTCAGTAGGATCAGCTATAGAGGATTTTGCAACAAATGCTTCTGTAGGAGCAGCTTTAGGGCCTTTCACAACTAATGCTTCAGTAGGAGTTGTTTTTGCTAATGATTTAAGAATTTATAAAGGATCTTATGCTGGTGTCAAAGATGCTAGTGGAACTAATGGAGATGTTTTATTAAATGATCCTAGTATTTATATAAAATTAGGAGGAACTTGGCGTAGTTTTAGAATAACTGATGTATCTTTTGGATAATAAAATTAAAAGGGGTTTTTTAACTCCTTTTTTTATTTAAAAATAAATTTAAATTTTATACATTTACAAAGATTTCTTTTCTTTTTAGTTCTTTGAAACTATTGCTGAAAACAGACGATAATAATTTTTACTTAACAGTCATCATGGACTTGCAGAAATACAGAATAGGACAGATTGTTGAGAAATTGGAAGAAAAGTTCTGTAATTATTATGCTTTATCTAAGAAAAGTAGTTTGTTGTAAGGTATTGACAAGTAGAGTCAGACATGGGCGTAGGATAGGTATCGTTAGATACTGCTTAACTACCATAGTTTATACTTCTGTAAACGGAACTACCCCTTACAGATAGATATTTCCACTTAGAGGAACAATAGTTTCTTTTTTTATTAAATATATTTTTTACTTTAGAAGAAATTTATTATATTTGCACCGTTCTTTGAAAGGATTATAACAATAACAGACGATATTATACTCCTTAGTAATAAGGATGGTCGAACAGTAATCTAAGACAATTATAGTCCGAGCAGAAATGCGAGCGAGGCGTCAGTAAAAGTCCTTTCAAAGAATTTTAATTAATAAATTTTTAATATAATGAACTATTTAGATGCTCAAAAAGAAGAGGATAGATTTAATAAAATATTACATAATAAGTTTATTAATAATTATCCTGATACATTTATCAAGAATTCTACTAGAAATAAAGAAGAATACGACTCTGCTAATGGTTGTATGTATTCATGGTTTATTATTTTGATAAATGCTTTTTCTCATTTTAATTTTTCTCCTAAATATTCTCAAACTAAAAATGAAATTATAAATAGTGATTGGTCTTGTGTAAAAAGGTTAGTTGATGATTTTGAAAAAGAAGATAATTGGCAAAGTTTTATTATAGAACATATTAAAATATAAAAAGAATTTTATGATACGTAATTATAAATTTTATGATCCCGAATCAACTAAATCAAGGATAGTTAGATATAACTTTCCTGCTCCTTTTTATGAAAATCTTGATAAGTATTTAAAAGAAATTTATGGATCTAATCTTTATCATGTTAAAGAAATAAACCACAAAGATCATATAATTCGAATACATTCAGCATATGATACCGGTAAAGGTACACATTATATAGCACCATATAAATATGGAGAGCTTAAAGCAAGTATTTTATCATTTGAAAAAATGATTAATAATAATGCTAAACAAATTTTTGAACCTATAGATGTATCAATGTATAATTCAGAAGAAGACCTTATAATGCTTCTTGATACTAATCAAAAAATGAAAGCTATTGCTCTTTGCCATAAATTAAGAAGAAGTGATAATTGGAATTTGGCAGATACAGGCAGGTATGTATGTAATGAACTAGATAAACGTAAACAAAAAATATTATGATTATTGCTAATATTACAACCTATATAGGACAGGATTCAGAAGCTGAACATTATTATTGTTTTTATCAAGAATCTACATCTACTAAACCTTCTCTTTTTTATAATGGAAGCAGTTTTAATAAAATAGATTTAAAAAGAAAGTTAACAAGTAGTTCAGAAATTCGCAACTTAAATCTAAAAGATCGTACAGCTAAATGGGAATTTGGAGAAATGATAAATCGATTTCTTACAATTGAACAGATTTTAAATACATTAAAAGAACAATTTAAAGGACAAGATATTATTACTTATTATGAAAGTAAAATATTTAAAGAAATGTTATGTATCCTTAAGGGAGTTGATTATGGATATAAATTCTTTGGAGAAGTTTGGATTCCTATTCCAACCTCATGTTGGTCAAATTTATTACCCGAAAGAAATACCATTAAAATAAAATGTGGAAATTGTGGAACTATACACAATTTCGAAGATGTTATTGAAGAAAAGGAATGGGATGGTAAACCTTTAATTCAATTTTATAAAAAATCAGAAGTAGATGATCCTTGTTGTAAATATTATGATTTAGAATGGAATGTTATTCTTTAATTAGCTATTTCTAATATTTTAGTTTTAATTCGATTTATTAATATTTCAGATTTAATATCTAATTCTTTAGATTTAAATAATAATTTTTCAGAAATTATATCATTATCTTTAGCTTCTATTAAATCATTTTGCATTACTTTTATTTGTGATAACATTATATTTAATTTGGATTTTAAAAAATCTATTTCAGCTAAATAAGTACAATTTAAATTATTTATTACCATTTTTATTTATTTTTATTCTACAATTTGTCCTATAAATGATCCATCTGGATTTTCAATTGGAAATAATTTTTCATTTCCTGTAAATCTTAAATTAGATAAATCTTTAATATGAGCTATATGAGAATTTATTATTTTAGGCCATATAAATCTCCATAAAAAAGGTTGATCCGTATTAAAATATTTCCCCCTTGGTTTAAATAATTCTTGAAAAGTAAGTCCAGAAATAAATTTTTTTAATTCTTCATCATAAATAGGAGCTATTTTTTTTATAAATTCTGAAGTTGCTCCCCACATACCACCGCATATATAAGCTCCATGTTGAGGGTGATCTCTCATAATATGAAATTCCTTTCCGCTTTCAATCCATTCTTTAACGGCAGCAGCTTCTTTTATACTAAGACGTGAATCACTATCACGAACAATAAATCGTTCAATAGCGAGATCCTTAAGAGGTTCAAATCGCCAAAATAAACCATATAAACCATCGGATTTTGGCATCATAATAACTTCGGCTCCGTTTTCCAATTTTTTTAATAGATCTTTTGGAACTGTTTCATCAACATAAAATCTACATTTCCATTGTGGATAAATTTCCGGTTGTAAAAGCAGATTTTCATATGCTGCATTAACATATTTAGGATTATTCCCCCAAACAGAAAAAGAAATTATTTTAATATCGTTCATAAGATTTTTCTTCTATTATATTTGAATTATATAAAATATTAATTTCTTTTTTTATTTCAGCTCTTTTATCATTAAGATAATAAACACGTCTAGCCAATTCTATAAAATCAATGGATTTTGCAAATAATCCGCTAAAAGAAATTTTAACATTTATAGGAATAACATATTCTTTATTTCTTTCCATTATTCGAAGTTGATCCTCAACATCCCATAAATCCTGATTTATTTTTTTTAATTCATCAAATTTCATGACATAAATATTTTCTAGATTATGAAAAATTTCTATTAAAATATTTAATTCCTTTTGAATATTCTGAAGTTTTTCAGGATCTTTTATATGATCTATTTTTATTTCAAGAATAGTAATTTTATCATATAATTCTCCAATAGATATGGGTACTAATATTTCCATAGTTATTTAATTAAGAAATATCCAATTTAAATTTTTACTAAATGTTTGATCTAATCCTACTTCTTGTCTAGCATATTTATGGTAAAATAACCTATCTATTTTTAATTCTAAAGTATCGATTAAATTAGCAAAGGAACTATTATGAACATGAACTTCATAAGCATTTTCAATAGTATAAAGAAAATCAAATAATCCTATATCTTGATAATTAACTGGATGAATTGATTTAATAGAACTATTTAAATATTGTTTTTTAAAAATTCTACCTCTTTTTGGATCATCGTGTATAAAAATATATTTTTCTCCTTCTGCTAAACCTATTTTTTTAAATGCTTCTTTTTCTTTTTCTAAATCTCTTTGAAAAAAGAATTTAGACCATTTATATTCAAATGGAACTTCTGCTATTTTATAAAATCCTTCTTCAAAAGTCCATACTTTTGAATCTATTTTACTCATATAATCATTAGTATGACCTAGTATAAGATAATTATTATTAGGATTAATAGTCATAAAAGATTTTACTTGATTATCATCCATTTGAATAATCTTAATTTTAGGGTTATCCCTATACATGTATAATACATTTTTTATATAATTTAGTTTTGCAAAAATGTAAACAATATCATATTTTTCTGCAAAATGTCTAATAAGGCCATTACATAAAAGAGTATCCCCCATTCC
>JAQUND010000002.1 GCA_028717785.1 Candidatus Nanoarchaeia archaeon
AGTATTCGTTATCCCAAAAAATGTCGTAAAACTGCATGGAAACGTTTTTATAGATTATTTCCTCGTTTAAAACCTGAAATATCAGATAATTCATTAAATTCTTAAAAAATGGAAACAACTGAAACAACAAAAAGAATAAAAACAATAAGTTGGCCAAAATGGTTATTTAATACAGTTATATTTCTTAGCGTTATAGGAGGGATCACCATTATGTCTATTATTGTTAAAATATGCATGTGGATACAAGTTCATGTTCATATTACTTGGTAAAAATTTTTTTACTATGGAAATATTTTGTATATTTACCCAAAATTTAAGAGTATGTACAAAATAGATAAGGACAAATTACAATTAGTGTTTTCTAACTTACAAAATATTATAGGATTAGATGTTAAAAAACATTTAGAAGAATCCGAGAAAACTGGTAGTATGCAGATTTATAAATATACTAGAGAATTATTAAATATTTATAAATCCTTAACAGAAGATAAATTAGAAGTTGCTTTAATGCAAATTCAGGATGTAATTCAAAGTTTACCTCATAATATTTCTTTATCTATTGATACTCTTAAAGAAGATATTATTATCCTTGAATTAATCTCTGATTCTAATGATGTAATCGTAAAAGAAATATCTTATGTTGATAAGTGGTTTAAAGAAACTTATAGTAAATTTTGGTTATTTGAAAAAGATAATTTATCAGAAATAGATTATACATTTATCCCAAGAATAGAATTAGCTTTAGATAAAAAATTAGTAAGATTTTATACACTTAAAGAAGGGAATACTATTATACCAGAAAATGTATCAATAAGATATAATAAATATATTTATATTGTAGATTCTATTAATACATTTTTACGTTATGTAAACTCCCACGAAACAGAGGAACTTCAAATATCTGTTATTTTCAAAATAGAAGATATAGTAGATTTCTCATATTTTTGTATAATATATCAATATAAAAATTCTGCATGGATTGCTACTGATAATATGAATTTTGACAATCCTCGTAATAAATATTCTTCAAGAAATGCTGCAAGAAGATCAGAAGATCGATATGATCATATAGATTTTCCATATAAAATTATAGATGATCTTAATGACATACGTATGCAATCTAAAGTTCCAGTACCTTTAGATTCTAATTTAGAATTACATGTAATAAACCATGACAAATATGGTTTATATAGTAAAATTTATATGTATTTTCTTGCAACCCGAATAATCCCTATGCTTAATGATATAAATCTTAATCAAATTACTACATATGAACTTCATGCACTTGCATTACCGGAAGGAAATATATCTGATAATGCTTCATGTTTTGAATATCATGATCAAGAGCAAAAAATCTATATAGAAAATATTACTAAACAAATTGATGCAATAGAACCTACTACTGCTTTAGAAAAATTTGGGAAACAAGAAATAATGAAAACCGAAAAATACGATCCTGAATGGTTATGTACAATAGATAAATTTTCTACATTGGATACATGGCAAAGAAGAGAAGAACAAAGAAAAAGATATCAAGAATCATTGGATAAATGTCAACCAGATGAACAATCTAATAGGAAAAAACCCTATAATGATTTTTCAAAAATTTTAACAGATAAAAGGGAAAATGCATTCAAGTATATCTTTATGTCTGATATATTATCAATACAATTTATAAATAAACCTAAGGGGTTTGGTATAATAGATGAAAAAGAAAAATCCGTTTTTGAAATATTTTCAGCTCAAAAAAATTCTTGGACTAATATTCATGTAAGAAATTATGATGAAATAAAAAGGGGATCTTATAATGTAAGAGATGAAAAATGTATATGCTGTAAAACCAGAAGTGAAACATATCAAAAAATTATACATTTTCATGCATCTGAACAAATAAAGTTTTTATTTGATTTAAAAAATGAAGAAATTCCACTTTGGTTTAGTTTATATAGAGCACATTGGTTAATACCTTATGGCGGTAATAGTATTCTTGATAATGTGGATCCTATGTCTTTATTAATAAATAGATTTTCAAAAGGTTCTCCAAATGGATATGATATAATTGTAAGTATTTGTAAAATTTGTAAAAATAGACTTTATAAGAAATATTGGGTTGCATATGAAACTGAATTTATATTTGATTGTAATGTTTGGGATATTATAGGATATCGCATTATTAAAGAAAAAAATAAAGAAGATCATATTTGGAACCCTGAATATATTCCTTTAGATAAGTATAAAAATATTATTCCTATATTAAAAGAGAATTATGAACGCACTAATATTTTAAAAAATGAGAGATCCTAAAAATACTGGATTAACCAATTCAGGAAGATTTTTTAATAATGGAAAATTTGATATTGATAGTGCATTTGATTATTATAGTACTTCAATAATTAATGCAAAAACAAATATTAAATTTTTAGTTGATAATCCTAATATTGATGAAGATATTGATTCATTAGCTATGAATTTAGCAGATGAATTTAAAACATTGATTATAATTGCTAGAAATTGGAATTTAAAAAAATGAAAAAAGAAGAAATTTTAATATTTAATGAAAACGATTTAAGTTATGAAGGAAGAAAATTATGGGAAGAAAATTTACCTATTGATTTTTATCATTTAAAATTTGAAAATTATCAAAAAATGATAAGAGAAAATATAGTTCTATTAAAGAAAAAAGATGGATCTATGTTAATTTTAAAAAGTAGATATTTATTGCATAAAATTTAAAAATATGAAAAATAAAAAAATAAAAGTAAGCATTGAAGAACATGATGGAAGTGATAAAAGTTTTACAATGGATTTTCCTTATATGGCAGTATCTGTTGATTATGACGATGTTTATCATGTTAAAGTTGATGCTGCATCCAAAGTTATTAAAAAAATGATTGAGGACCATTGGAACGAGGATCTTTTCAAAAAAGAATTAAAAAAGATTCTTTTAAAAGAATGGAAAAAAATGAATTTGGTATGCAAAATGATTATGATTCACTAGAAGATTATTTATCCCAAAATGGAATTTCTTAAAAACTTTTTGACGATATGTCCATATAGAATAAAAAATTCTTTTAATAAATAATATACTAAGTTCTTTGAATATTCACGAGTGTAGTTAGAGATTGCGATACTTCGTTTAAACATTTGCTTAGGCAAGACCTGCAGGGAGGTTCCCTGATACTATGATTGGTTAATAAGGAGAACGGCAAGTGGCATGAGAGTCATCAAAAAGGCCAGGAATCTAAGAAGGCTGGGGGAACGAACACATAAATTCCTTACTTAGGACAGTTTGGCAAATCTGGGTTTAATAAAAATTTCCGGAGAGTTAACTCCTAAAAACGCGCAGCTCAAGTTTCTCACTTTAGTTTTTTAAGCCATAGTAAGTATAGGTGATACTTCGATTAATAGAAATACCAATTTGATAATTCAATTACGATGGTCACATAAAAATTTTAAAGGTTCCGCAAGGTCGACGATTTAATTCTCGGTTTTTAGGCGTTCTTAGTCACGTACTAATTCCCTTTTTAATTTGGTGATCAGGAGAGAAAACTCATAAAAACGCACCTTACTATTTTCTTGGAAATATATAAGCTGATAAGATTATCTTATCAGCTTTTTTTGTGTAAACTAAAAATATAAATATTATGTTTATTCAATATGGAGATAGAAGAATTAATTTAGATTTAGTAAAACAATATAGGCCTAAAGAAAAAGGGGAAAATTATAAAATAGAATTTATTTATCAAAATGGTGAAATAGAAGAAATTTATTTTTTCCAAGATAAAGATAAAAGAGATGAATTTTTAAAGACTTTAGACGAAAAAAATCTTAAAAAATGAAAAAAATAGTTAAAGAAAATCTTTTTGAAGAAAATTTTATAAGAGGAAAATCTACAATATCGGGTATTGGAATTGGACTTGATTGGAGAGCAAAAGAAATTTATTCAGAATGTAAAGATGATGGAACTATAGAAGAAGAAGTTATAATTGAAATTATAAAATATTTGCTCGAACAAGGATATAATTCAGACCAAGTAAAAAGATTATTATTTAGTGAACATATGAGATGGTCTTATACAGATTGGAGATATAGTTTATCTGAATTTAAAAAATATTTTAATAAAAACGTAAATCAAGTTAAAGATTTTATAATAGGAAAAACAGATAAAGGATCCATTGTAGATACACTATGGATGAAGATAAAACCAAAATAAATTATGAATAATTTTTTAAAATCTGGATTTAATATTAAACCAAAAACTTCTTCAAAAATATTTTTTAGTAATAAAAGAACGGTTTGTATAGAACATCAAGATGGGAAGATTACAGAACATCCAGGAATTACAGATCCTTGGAGGTATATTACTAAGGTAAAACAATCTATAGACGTAAAAAATGCATGGATAAAAGATGAATAATAAGTTATTCATCTTTTTTATTTATAATCAATATGATATGAACAAAAGAAGCTTTATTACAAGAATTTATTTTGATTTTTATTAAAATATTTTTTAAAAATATTTTTTTACTATAGAAGTATTTCGTATATTTGTCTATCAAATTTACGATTATGGAAGAGTTTATTATAGAAAAACTTAAAAAAGTAAAAGAATTAGCAGAACGGGGGGTTGAAGGGGAAGCTCAAGCTGCTAAGGAAAAATTGGATATTCTTCTTAATAAATATGGGTTAACCTTAAAAGATCTTGAAGAGGTTAAAACAAATGAATATAAGTTTAAATATGTTACTGTTTATGAAAAGAAAATCATGATTCAGTGCATATCCAAAGTTTTAGATAATCCTCAATTAACATATTCCTGGTATAAAGACAAAAAGAAGGAATTTTTTGTTGAAATGACCGAATGGCAATTTATTGAAGCTACATCTCTTATAAAATTCCATATAAAACAGTTTAGAAAGGAAGTTAAGGAACGAATGAAAGCTTTCTTTTCTGCTTATTGTTCTAAACATACTCTTTTTGCAGATAGTGCAGAAGGAGGTGATGCTAAAATGACTCCAGAAGAAATAGCTTTATGGTTAGCAGCATATTATTCAATGGGGGATCATAAAATTTTTATGAAAGAGTTAGAAAACCATTAAAAATAACTATATGGGTAATTTAGGTGAAGGATTAAGGGAACTAGGATATTCAGAATCTTATATAAAGCATACTGAAGAATTTATAAAATTATTTAAAACAAAATCATCCGGAAAAAAATTTGAAGGGGGAAGTGTAGCATCCATTATGACTAAATCTAGTATAATTGAAGATTTTATTATAGAAGAAGATTGTGATACTTTTACGTTCAAGGGAATGGATGGAAATATTTATTCGGAAAAGGATTTAATATGAAAAAATTAATTTTTTTATTTTTTCTTGAATTAACAATTCATAGTTATTCTCAAGTTATTGGTATTACTTCAGCACCTCATAAAATTGGGGCAGGAATATTTTATAATTCTAAAGAAAACAATAATAATTTTGCTATATTTGAAGAATTTGATATAGGAAAATATAGTAAAGTAAATGAAGAAGATTATACTAATGAAAATTATATTTTAATAAAATTATCTTCGGGTATTACTTATGTATTACAACAAGATGAAATATCAAAAATTAAAGCTATTGGAAATATTTGTTATAATAATACAACTCCATATAATGTAAACATAAGAGAATTTTCTTTAGAATTAGGAATTATTCTAATTTATAAAAAGTTTTCTTTTTTATATATTTTTGATTTGCCAAATAAAGATTCGAAAATAGGTATAGGATTTAAATTTAAATAATATTGTATGGAAACTATAGAACATTATAAAGAAAATATTGGAAAAAAAGTACAACGTTATTCAAAAACTGGAGCCATCAAAAAATTCAGATCAGGATTATATTATAACACAATTAAAGATGTAATAGATCATCCTATTATACATGTTCCAGCTTATATTTTTGAAGAAGATGATAATTATATTGAATGTCGAAGATGTCCAGTTGTTGAACTCGATAAAGAAGGTAATCCTATTGCCAAGAAAAAAGGACCTGCTAATACACCAAGAACAACAGGAAATTTATTAATTGTTCATCCTGTTAATTTAGGTAACCATAATAATGTTTATTTTATTGCTAGAGATAGAAAAAGACATTTCAAATTTAAAATATGTTGTTTCAATAATGATTGTTCAGCATATATTATGGAATTTGAATCTAATATAGATAAGGATTTATTAAATCCCCAAGTTATCTATGATTCTATTAATAAAGGAATAGGTAAATGGGATTTTCAATTAAGAACCGATTTATCTAATTTATTTAATAGTTCTTTTAAAAATGCTGAAGATTTATTAAATAATATTGAATTGAAAAAAGAAGAACTTGTAAAATTTGGAGTCTCTATTTTATCTAAATTCTATGAAAAGGAATAAAGACGGATTTTATACTAAATTAAGATATACTATTATTATAGGATATGTAGATTATTTAGATGCTGTCCATAGTTTATCATTTTATTATGGGGATGGAAATAATGATTCTTTTGATAAAACTCATGAGGAATTATTTGGAAAAGTTCTAAAAGGATGGAGATGGGATTATGATAAAGGACTTAATTGGTCTAATTCTGCAGGAATTACATCTGGAGAAGATTATGAATTAATTGTAAATCATTTAACACAAAACTATAGAATTCCTTTTTATGAAAATGGATATCATGATGTACAATATTTTTGTAAAATGATGGATGAAGAAGAAAAAGGATAAAACTTATAAAATTTTTACTATGAAAATTATTAATCAAGATGAGTATGGATCAACTATTTGCCAATGGTTTCATAAAGAATTTTATAAATTGGCTGAATGTTGTCAAAAAGAAATAGTAGATATTATTACAACTTTAATTATATCCACTAAAGATAATAGATATGGTCCTATACCAAATCCTGAATCTCAAGTTATAATTCGAGATGTAATAAGAAAATCTATTAAATTAAATATTCCTATTCCATTTCTTACAGGATGGGGAGGAAGAAAACCTTTTACAGTTACGGGAATTGATGTAGCAGAAGTATTAGCTATAAACCAAATACTTACTTTAAATAGATGTATTAAAAAATACTATGAACCTGGTATAAAAGTAAATATTAGGGTAGAAGATACTGGAGCTAATTGGTTATATAGGAAAGATCCTACTAATAAAGTTGCTGTAAAAGAATATAGTAATAATTTTAGTAAATTGATAGATATACTCCAAGATGAACCAGTTATTACTATAAAAAAGGAATCTGATATGATGGAAGAACAATCCTACTTTAATCTGTCAAGTCAGTATTCTAAATACATATTTGATGTACTTACTTTACAAATTGCTTATCCTGATAAAAATATTGAGGAAACTCCTGAGTATCAAAAATTAAATAATATTGGATGGAGAGGTATTATTCCTAAAGAACAAAGAGATTATTATTTAAATAGATATAAACATCTTTGCCCTAATTTAAATGAAGAAGAATATGTAAATATGTTATCAGATTATTTTGGAGGATCTAAAGCAAGATATGATCTGAATGGAACTGGTAAACCTATTACAGAAATAGGTAACCATATTCATTTAACCTTTGTTGCTCCAGTACCTGGAGTTCCAGAGTCTTTATTTAATAATGCAGTATATTGGAGAACTTTACCTGCTACTCAAGGAAGAACACATATATCTCCATGGAGAGCAAAAGGATATTTTAAAATTAATGGAGAAATAACTGGGAAAATTACTTCTTTTAGAGATCCTCTTATAGAACAATTAACCCCCTCATTTACTATATTACAAAAAGAAAAGGAATCTTTAAAAATACAAACAGATTATTTATTAGTATAAAAATGGCAACTATAATTAATTTAACTTCTATAATAGGAAAAAAGAAAATTCTATTAGATGCATGGGCATGGTGTGATAAAGAAAATAAATCTACGGAATATATGTTACAATATATGGCTGATGTATCCGGAGTAGATTATGATGAAGTAGTAGATTTTGTCATAAAAGAAGGGGAAAAAAGAAATATGTTAGAAGAAAATAAGCTTTATAAAAAACTAAAAAAATAGATATTTTTATATCCAGAAAACAAAAATGGTTCCTAATTAGGAACCATTTTTGTTTAATATAAATCTTGCTTAAAAAAATCTTTAGCTTCTTTAATTAATTCTTTAATATCAAGAGGTTTAAAATATTCACTTCTTTTATCTGTTTCCAAATAAAATTCCTTTAATCGTTTAATAGATTTATTAATATTCTCTATAAAATATGTAAAATGGCATTCATTATTAACTTTAATGGTATCTACATATAATAATGCAGAACTTCTTGCAGATTCTTTAATTGAATCATAAATTCTAATTAAATTATCATCTACTTCATCAGTATTAAAAGTTATAAATTTTTTCATTTTATATTCCTTCAATAGTTAAAGCCATTCTTTGTAAATTTTCTTTAAAATATCTATTTGATATAATAAATAATAAAGAATTATATAAAGTTGACATTAATGCAAATATATAATGAAAAATTGTTCCTATACAAATAACAATAATTCCAAATGTATATTTGCTAAGATTATTATTAAATCTTTTAAATATCTGTCTAGTACGCTTCCAATGTTTTATTTCTTTTTTAAAAAGAATTTTTATTAAATTAGTTTCCATAGTTAAAATGGTATTTTACGTAAAAATTGTTTTGGAATAGTTCTATATTCTTTAGGCGGAATATAAAAAATACGAATAGATTTTATCCTAGGAAAACTAAATCCTGTTAGCCAACTATTAAATCGAGTATCATAAATTAACTCTTTTGCAATTTCATAAGCTATACTATCATTTTCACTAGGAACAATATAAACATTGTTATTAAGATAATTTTTAAAATGTCCTTGAGAATCATCACTATCAAAATATCCAAGACATGTATCTTTTTTATAAGTATAAATTACAAAATGCTTTGGAATTAAATGTATGCTATCTTTTTGATTAAATAGAAATATTTTAGCACTGTTATTATTGTAATAATCCCAATTTTTTACAAAAGGAAAAATAGAATCCCAAGAACCAATTAAACTATCAGTTTTAATAATAGTTTTTTTATAAGATTTAATTTTACACTTTAACAAAGAACTATCTATTTGGTTAAATGAATTTTTACCATTTACTTCAATACTATCTATTATGTGTTTAAAAAATAAAGTATCCCTTAAATAAAAGGTATAAATATCTTTTTTCCATTCTACTTTAGTATAAGTTGAAAGTTTACCTCTAATAATATAATTAGTAGTAAGAGTTGCAATAAATGAAACCCCTGCTATAATTAATAATATTAAATACCTATTTTCCCAAAATTTGCTTTTAAAAAAACATAAGGAAATAATAGAAGTTATTATAACAGATCCAATAAATATTAGCATATTTAAAAATTTTAGGTTTATTTATTCTTCGTTTTCTGTATCAACCCATTCAATACCAGGGCAATAATCACTATAACTTGCACCGAAATATTCTCCAAAAATCCCTGTGCTACTTACAATACCATGCCATAAAGAAATAAATGCTTTACTAATTAATTTACATAATTTTATAATAATTACTTTCCAGATAAAAGTATAAAATATGAATTTAATAGGTATCCATAATGTATATAAAAGAGCATATGCAATTACTAATATGACTACTTTACATGGATAAAATATAAAATAAATGATAATGAATTTGAATGGTTCGACATACCATACTCTTTTACCTCTTTTATATTTGTCAATAAGTGTTTGAAACCATCCAGTAAAAAATATAACTAATAAGTAAATAATACCGGCAAAAATACAAATAATACCAGTACCAGCAACCCATATCCATTGAGCAATAAGAAAATCAATAAGTAATGTAATAGATAAAACTAATGCATTAACTATAAAATATGCTACCCCAAGTAATATTATAGTAATAAAAAAACCAACAATTTGTTTAGTTCTTTTTATAATATTTTTCCAATTTTGAGGATTAGTTTTAAATTGATTGTGGATCGATTCAAAAACCTCTATTATTGAGTTAAATAATTTGTATAAACCATCATTAATAGGTTTCATTATTTTTTCCCATTTAGCATCCCTTACTGCTTTCTTTCGTAAATATTCCATATGTTTTACTTGGTGCTTCATCCTAATTTCTTCTTGCTTTTTATAAAGTTCTTTTCTTTCTATAGCAATTTTTTTACACCATTCTTCCCATTTTTGATTTAATTCCTCTTTCTTTTTATTAAATTCTTCAGAATCTGGATTTTTTATTTTATATTTTTCCAATATAAAATATTCCATAAATTGTTTACTAAAATCCCAGTCATTTTTACATCTCGTATTGATAAATAATTTTGTAGTTAGAGGTATACCCTTTTTTTCATTCATATAATGATCATATGCTTCTTCATCGTCAAGTTTATTAATCCATGAATATGCAAGGGGTTCAATAAAATAAATATATAATTTTGGAATAAATAATATTGTCTCCCAAATTCCTATCCCAATTAATTTAAATGGTAAAATTATTATTGAAAAAATTAGCAACCAAAAATAGGGGCAACCATTTTGTAGGTTTTTAGGTGTAGGAGCATTATTTCCAAGAACATATTTAACTAATCTATAATGCCATGATTTTAAACTAACCCTCATTAATTTAGGTTTAAGAGATACTTTGATAAATTTTTCATCTCCCTCTTTTAATAAGATTTTATCATTAATTAATTGAGTTCCGGAAATACTATCAATTACTTTAATGTAATAATTTACCTCATTTTCTTTACCATAAATATTACTCTTGTAAAGAAAACCTTTGAAATTCGGACCTCCGAGTTGATTAAATTCAACCACTTTGTTTAAAAATACATCTAATACTTTAGTTGCTTTCATTTTAGTTTAAATTAAATTTGACTTTTTAATATTATTAAGAACTCTCTTACAAGGTTGTACCCTGATTACAGTATTGCTGAATATCATACTTTATATAATGTATGCCTACAATTGGATAAAAGAGTTCAATATTTTATTCTTTATATTTTATACCAGTTATTTTATAAATAATTGAGGTTCTTATTTTCTTTTCTTTTTCTTCCATTGTACATACTTTTAAAATATGTGAAGTATCAGTTTCAATGGCTTTTAATTCTTCTTCTGTGAATGATTTTAAAGATTCAGAAATGGAAACAATATTTCCATGATTTGTTTTAATCTTCATAATTTTTACTCCTGATTTATCTAAAACTTTTTAAGTTTTTATAGTAAAATCCAAATATACAATTATATTTTCTTTTAAAATTTTATTTAGAAAATTTTAATAAACATTTTAACTGAACTTTAACGTAGTTTTTTATTTCTATAAAAACTTTCTTATCCTTTATCCTATAAGAGTTAAACAATTAAATGAGGTCAATTTAACCTTTAATTCAAATACTATGGGTAAACTTAAGAAAGAAAAATTTTGTTTAGAATGTGGAGCAAAATTAGAAAATAATCGGTGTAAACTATGTAATAAATGTAAAGTTGCTAAAGAAGAAGCTAAAAAAGCAAGATTTTGTAAAGAATGTGGAACCAAATTGGAAAATCCAAGACGCAAAATATGTGATAAGTGTAAAGCAGCTAAGAAAATAAAACACTGTATTCATTGCGGTGTTGAAATAGAAGGAAAGACAGATCATTGTGATGCTTGTGAATTACAACCATTTAAAGATTTATTAATTACACAATTTAAATTAATAAATGATCCTCAAAAATATTATTGGAAAAATAAATATCTTCGTATTTTAGCTACAAGTATTTTTGACTATTCAAAGGGTAAAAAATATGAGATTTATAAAATATTCCATTCTAAAAGTACTCAAACAAAAGATTTTAAATATCTTGCAGAACATGTATTCGGAAGACAAAGAGCAGCAGAATTAATTATAGATCAATTAAATAAAAATTATAATGAAAAAACTATAGATAATTTAACTATAGAAGAAACTAAAAAATTAATGTTAAGATATGCTTCTATTATTAATATTCAAAAATTTGAAAAATTCGAAACTAGTGTTAATGAAGATTTAGAAATTTATCAAAGATCAGATATAACTTTTAACCAATATAATGAAATTCTTTTAAAGTATGGCTATAATAGTTTACCAGAAAGTGTAAGACCTTATTTTGATAAAAATTAACAAGTTTTTAACAAACTTAAAATAAAAGGTATAAATTTTTATGTACATTTATCTTTTATTAAAGTTAAAAATTATGGCTACAGATATTTATTTACAAAATTTAGAAGAAAAATTATATCTTTTTGAAAATGATAATATTTGTTATGAAGAACTTTTTACAGATTTAGGTTCTAAAATGGTTCCCCGTGTTAATGAGATTATTAAATTTAAAAATAAAGAATATTGTGTTTCTGAAGTAAAATATGATTATGATTTAAATAAAATAATTATCTATTTAATTAAAAGATAATAAAACTATAAAATTTGATATCCATATAAGTTCTAAAAAATTATGAAATCTGGAAAATTACTTAGGATATCAGAAGAAAGATCTATTTATATTTTACAAAATGAAGACGGCACCTATATTGATTCTAACAATGTTATTAAATATAGAAATTTATTTGATATAGGAATAATTAATGAATCTTTTGTTAATTTGGATGCTAATGGATCTGTTCATGTTTTAGATGAAGCAGGTAATAGTAAATTTTATTTCCCAAGTATATGGCTTGATACTCTTTCAATGAAAATATTAGAGTTACAAGAATTAGGTATTATAAAATTAAAATAATGGAAATTATTGTTTGTCCTTTTTGCCAAACTAAAATTAAAACAGAACCTTATTCTTTTGGGGATTGTCCTAATTGTTTAGCTCATTATTATTGGGATGATGATTGGAATTATGAATTGGAAGAAGAAGGAAACCCCGGTTTTATGTGGGATAAAGTTAATCCTATAGAATTTTCTATTCAACAAGGGATGAAAAGTGTAATATCCGAACAATCTTCTAAAAAATATAAAAAGATTTCCCAATCTAATAAAGATTGGTATATTGCTATTCAACCTAATGAAGGTGATAATATTTATGTAGCATATAAAGATAAAAAAAATCAAGAGGGATTTTGTGGATCTTTTATTTCTTTTGAATTAGAAGATGGAACTATTGATAAGGTATGTGGACCTTGGCATAGTAATTCGGGTTCATTACTATCTGCTACTCAATATGATGTTACTCATAAACATCTTACTCAGGGGATAATTGCTCTTGATTCTACTCCAGTTAAAGGAAATTTATCGACTTATTCTCATAAAGAAGTTCTCTATTATGATAAAGAACCTAAAATAGGTGATTTTTCTCGTATAGAAATTATGGCACAAGATTTTGCTAATAAATTAAATAAAGAAGTTTATTATGCTTTTGTAAGTAATGGAGGGGGATGTTCGGGGTGGAAAAAACCTATACTTTTCTAGAATAAATAATTAAAAAATAATGGAAGTAACAGAAAAGAAAATTTTATTATCCGGGATAGATTTACTTAAAAAATCTACATTAGTATCGTGGTCTCACGGAGATATTGAGGATTGGGCTGATTGGGCTAAAAGAATGAAAACAACTATTAATACATTTATTGGGATGGCAAAACCTTTAACCGAAAATGAAATTCCTGATGAAGAAAAAAAATCCGATAAATTAAAAGATATTTTACCATAATGAATATACCGGAAGTTAAATGGCTTGTTGAGTTAGATGTATTTGATGATAATCAAGATGCTTTATTAAAAGCTATAAAAAATGCTGGATATAATTATAAAACTTTACAATATATTCCATTTGATGATGATATTGTAATTAAAACTTCTAAATTATATGACGAAAATGATTGTGTTATATTTTATGGATCTCTTAACTTTGGACATAAATTAAAAAAAGCTACATGGGTTCCTGGAGTATATTTAAATGATAAAGCATTAAAATGTTCTTCGTATTATTCTGTATTTAAAAAATATCTCTTACATGAAAATTATTGGATGTTACCATTTGGAGATCTTATAAATAAAAAAGAACAAATATTTGAATATTTTGATTTATTTCAGAAATTTTCAAAAAAAGATAGACACGGAAAAATATTTATTAGACCAGATTCAAATTCAAAAGAATTTACAGGAATGATATGTACTTGGGATTCTTTTGAGGATAATATTAAACTTGCAAGCTTTTATGATGTAGAACCAGATATGCAAGTATTAATTTCATTTGAAATACCTTTATTAAAAGAATGGAGATTTGTAATTGTTGATGAAGAACCTATTAGTGGGAGTTTATATAGGGATTGGTCGAAACCCGAAAAACTTCAATATGGTCATACCACAAAAGATTATGTACTCATGCATTCCCATTCAGTAGCAGAAGAATGTGATGATCCAAATGTATGGGAAAAAGTAAAACAATGGGCAAAAATGTATAATCCTGATAAATGTTGGACAATAGATATTACTAAAACTTTATCGGGGGAATATAAAATATTAGAAATTGGATGTTTTTCATGTGCAGGAATGTATGGTAATGATTTAAATAAAGTAGTTAAAGCAGTTTCGGAATCAGCGTTAAAAGAATGGAAAGAATATTTTATTCCTGAATAAATATAAAAAATTCAGGAATATTATTAATGAAAGCTAAAAAAATAGAAGAATCATTAGATTTTGAAAGAGGACAAAATCCTATGAAATCTATGGGGATAGGTCAAGAATTTAAATATAAACAATTAGAAAATGAATTTTCAAAAGATTTTCCAGAGTTGTTTGTAAGGTATATGAATTCAAACTATCAAAATAAAAGATTTATAAAAATAAGGGTTTTTTCTGAATTAAATAATGATAAAGAAACAAAAATAGAAGAATGGTTTTCAAAACATCCTTATTTTGAAATAGAAGATTTTATAAAAGGAAAATCTTTTTTTGGGGATTCTTATCGTGATATAGTTCTTAAAGAAAGAAATTTAAAAGAATCCTTAAAATTTGAAAGAGATCAAGATCCTAAAAAAGCTATGGATATAGGTCAAACTTTTTTAGATAAAGAAATTGTTAAAAAAATAAAATACTCCTTAGAAAATGCAATGGGGGAAATGGATGACTCTTTTAAATATTTTCCTAATGGTAGAAGAATTCAAATTGATCAAAGAGATTTTTTATATATAGCACTTGTTGAAATTCATCATATTTTAATTAACATGCAACATAAATCTCTTAAAGACAAAATAGAAATAAAATATGAAGATCCAGAAAATCAATATAAAGGAATATTAACTATTATGTTACTTTAACCTAAATTTAACAAAACTCCAAAATTTATTGGAGTTTTTTTGTATATATTTGAATTTAATTAAAATGAAACTAATGATTGTAGAAATATTAAAAGATGATGAAAGATTTAAAATTAAAGCAGGTCAATTATTTGAAGCAAAAAGATATTGGCTAGATCCTATGTCTAAAGTGACATTATTAAGAAGACTTACGAAAAAAAATAGGAAACCCATTGGCAAACCACCTGAATGCAACCAATATTTATCAGATGTGAGAATTCTTTAAAAATAAACAATTGAAAATTTTAACAGAAATTACAGGATTAATTTTATTATTACTATTTTTTTCATTTCCTATATGGATTAATAAAGACAATTGGAAAACTTTTTTTAATAAAGAATATTTTAAACAAAAGAAAAAATTACAAAAGACAATATTACCAATTGAATATAAAAATAAGATATGTTCTCAATATCAACCATTTAAATTAAGTAAAAAGAAATATGTAATATGTAATTTTCTTTGTGATGGAGAATGTATATTTAAAGGTACTAAATTTTATATAGAAAAATAATATGATAAACCGGGAAAAATTATTTTATTTTGACTGTGAATGGGTTCCAGTTACAGAAAATTTAATGAATTTAAAATTAGATTATCCTCTTTTAGAAGAAGCATTCACTCATCAATGTGAAAAGTGGGATGCAGAATTTATTAGAAATGGAGCTATTAAAAAGAAAGGGGAAGGTTTATGGTGGGAAGAAAAAGCTCATTTTTATCCGGAGTTTTGTAAAATAATTTGCGTTTCTTATGGATTTTTTAATAAAGGAGAATTTATAGTGAAATCTCTTTATGGTGATAATGAAAAAAAGCTTTTAACTTCAATACCAGATCTTTTTGGTAAAGTTGAAAAATTAGGTTTTACTTTATGCGGTTATGCTATAAAAAGATTTGATATGCCTTGGCTTTCGAAAAGATTAATGGCTAATGGAATACAACCCCCTAAAATTCTTTGTATGTATGGTAAAAAACCCTGGGAAATAGAAGTATTTGATTTACCAGAAGTTTGGGGTCAAGGTAATATGCAAGAAAGTTTTACTCCATTTGAATTAGCTTGTGCTGCTGTAGGTATGAAAAGTTCTAAGGGGGATCTTTCTGGTTCTAAAGTAAAAGAAGCTTATTGGAATGGACAATTAGAAAGAATAAAAACTTATTGCGAATTAGATGTTACTAAAACCATGGAATTAGCTACAAAATTAATTGAACTATTACCTTAATAATTAAAATATGTATATTTCTGAAAATCTTATTGAAGATGAATTTATAGATTTTTTTAATCCTTTTGTTTATATTGCTGTATTAGCTGGTAAATCAACTGGTGGATTTGATATCAGAAATATTAATGGAACTCATTTAAAATTTATTATATTTGATAAAAAATGGGAAGATGAAAACAAAAAATCTATTTGGGAAGAATCTTATGATATAAGAAATTTTTGGGATACTTTAGAAATTAAATCAAAAATAGCTCCTCATATAGAAAAATCTATAAGAATTTTTTGTGAATCTTAAAATTATTATGAAAAAAGATATAAAATCTATACCTATTAATATTTGGGACGATTTTTACGATGATGGTTATGTTCCTAAGGGGGAAATACAAAAAACCTATATTTATGTTGAAGATAATAAATTAAATATAGATTTTAGAAAAAAATGTTTAGAACACTTATTATCTTATATAGAACATAATATTAAATTTACTTCTAATCCTCTTCCTAAATTTTATATGTATTTTTATGATTCATGGAAAAAATATCCAAAGTTAGTAGGAGCAGAGAATGAATGTATGCTTTTTAAAAGATGGGAAATAAAAATAGAAAACTTATCTCATAAACAATTAGATAAATTATTGAAAGATTTATCTAATGCATCTTTATCAATGGAGGGAATTCCTTTTAATATTTATAGTGAATCATAATGGAACAACCTACAGAAATAGATAAAATATTAGAAAAACATTTTGGAAAACCTTCTGTATATTTTCAAATAGCGGTTCTTGAAAATGGAATATTTATAAATAAGATTTTAAGAGTAAAAAAAGATGGAACTCTATATAAAATGATTACTGAAAAATATGGAGGGGGTTTACCGAGTTTTATTGAACTATTACCTTAATAATTAAAAAATGGAAAAATTAATGTTATTACTTCTTGAGGAAGCTAAAAAAGATAAGAAAAAATTAAAAAGTTTAAAAAAAATTGCTGTAGAATGTCAAATGTTTGAATTAGCAGTTAAACTTCGAGAGTTAGAAGTAAATTTATTTCCCAAAACAGAAGAAGAAAAGGAAGCTAAATTACAAGCTGAAGAATATAATTTAATATTTAGAATGGTAGATTTAAATATAACTCCATCTATTTGTTGGTTGATTTCTGAAACTATTAAAGTAAGTAACCTTAAAAAAGAAAAATTTTCTATTTCAGATGCAACTGATTTAATTTTAAAAAAGAAAAGACTTTTTGATGAAGATTAATAATTAAATTATAATAGATATGACTAAAGAATTATTTATAGAGGCTTATGATAAGTATCCCCCCTTTTGGATATCAAAAATAGTATTTAAATATTTTTCTCAATCTACAGAGAAAAAAAATTCCAATGTTAAAAGATCTATTACTTGGATCTTAGTATCCTTATTTATTATTGGATTTATAGCTACTATTTTAAAATTAGGTAAAACATTTATATTATTTTTTGCTTTATCCTATGGTATATTATTAGCTATATTAGTTTTATTTTTATTTGCTGGAGTAATTCTTAATAATATAAGAGTTAAAAAGATAGCAAAAGAATTGAATATTTCTATTAAAGAATACAATAATTATGCAGATATTTATTTATAGATTTTAACGTTTTTTAACGAATTTTGTTCCCCAGTAATTTTTTAGCTATGGAAATTGATTGTACATTTGCTTTATAAAATTTAAGTATTAATTTAAACTTTTAAACTATGTCAAATCAAAATCTTTCCTCGGTAGGATACAAAATTCAATCTTTAGACGAACTTCGTCAATTTGTACCCGCAGCTTTTGCAGAAGGTCCACATCCAGACCGTAGTGATCGTTATACCTTTGTGTCAACAATAGATCTTATCAACACATTTGAAAAAATAGGTTGGAAGATTTTCTCAGCTAAACAACATGGAGATAATGCTTACGGTCGACATATTATTAGGTTAGCAAATGAAGAATTCGGTGCTCTCCCAGTAAATGTGGACGATATTACTCCTCATATCCTTTTGGATAACAGCCATGACGGATATACTCCTGCTACCATGCATCTAGGACTTTTCCGTAAAGTATGTACAAACGGTTTAGTTATTGCAATGCCTGGTCTTTCTACTATGATAAAATTTCGTCATATCAATATAGATAAGGCCGAACTTTTACAAGTATTAGCCGAAGCAGCTGAACAATATCGTCAAATATCAAATCATATTGTTGACATGCAAAAGAGGGTTTTAACTCAGGACGAACGCATCGAATTTGCTATCAAAGCTCTTGCTTTAAGGGAACCAGAACGATTTATGCTCGAAGATGGTAAACCAAACGTAAAAGAAATTACTACAGCTTTGAATCCTGAAAATCTCCTTACCCCAAATAGGGAAGCGGATAGCGAACCAAATCTTTGGATTACTTTTAACGTTATTCAGGAAAAGACCATGAAAGGTCAATACGAACGTTTGAGTCCAAAAGGAAAAAAGTCCAGTCCCAGGGAAATTACCAATGCAGCTCGTTCATTGTCTTTCAATAAAGCTCTTTGGTCAATAGCTGAAGAATACATGGGAACTATTTCTGATGTAAAAGCAGTTATTGAAGTTGGAAAGCTTTATAACTACAAAACTGCAAAAGGAGAATTAACATCCGTAGAGGTGGTGTCTGATCTTGGAGAGGGTCAATACCAAGTAAAATCCGGAAGTCGCTTATTCCCGGTATCTGGTAATAAACTTTCGTAACTTTAACAGTTTATTAACAGATTAAATCCCTAGTCTTTTAAAAGGCTAGGGATTTTTTGTTGTATTTTTATTTTTTTAATAAAAAACATTTATGGTTAAAAGTTATGCTGGAATAGGTTCTCGTTCAATAACTGATGAAGAAAAAGAATTTATAGAATCTATTTCAAATATTCTAAGATTTAGATATGTATGCTATTCTGGAAATGCAGAAGGTTCTGATATTGCATTTCAAACAGGATCTAAAGGAAAATGTGTAATTTTTATACCTTGGAGAGGATTTAATAAACTTCAATTTGATTATGAATGTAAAGAAAAATGTATGGATTATTTTTTACCAAGTAAAGAAAGTTATAATTCTGTTTTTAAATACCATCCTAATCCCATGGCGTTAAATAATGGAGGTATAAATTTAATGGCTAGAAATTATCATCAAGTTATGGGATATGAGGATATTTATCCTATAGTAAGTTTTGTAATATGCTGTGCTAATCAGGACAATAATGGAAATATATTAGGAGGAACTGGACAAGCTTATAAAATAGCTAAAAATAATAATATTCCTGTTATAAATATCAGAAATTTAACTCAAAAAGAAAAATTAAAAAAACTATTAGGTATAAGTTAAAACCTTATACATGATTTTTCTATAAATTATATGGCAATAAAAATAGAAACTAAAAATCAAAAAGAGATAGTAGCTCTTGATATATTTGAAGCGGTAAGACTTCGCCCAACAATGTATTTGGGACAAATATCTCCTTTTATAGATAAATTACCTATTATAAAAGATGATAAATTAATAGCTGAAGACAAAACTTGGTCCCCAGGATTTATGCACCTTATTATAGAAATCCTAGAAAATGCTATTGATGAAGCAAAAAGGATGAAAGGTAAGATGAAAAATATATTCATAGATATTAATTTAGATACAAATAATGTAACCATTAGGGATGAAGGGGATGGATTTCATAAAGCAGCTACTAAACACCAAAAAACAAAAAAGAATGTAGTCAGAACTGCTTTTGAAGAACTTCATGCAGGAAGTAATTTTATAGATTCTTCTTCAAATATTTTAGGAACAAATGGAGTAGGTGCTTCAATTTGTAATATTCTTTCAGAAAATTTTTCAGTTACTACGGTAAATTCTACAAGTTATGTTCATTTTACTTGGAAAGATTTTAAAGTAACTAAAGAAGAAATTCGAACTAAAACATCTAAAGATATAAAAGGAACTGAAGTTTCATTTATTCCTTCTGTTGATGTTTTTGGAGGATTAAAATGGGATAAAGATTTAATAAAAACTTATTTATCATTTAAACAATTTCTTTTAAATCAAGATCCTATTTTAAGAGGGTTAAATATAAAAGCAAAATTTATTAGTAATGGATCATTAGAAGATATAGGCATATCGAAACCATTTTTACCAGAGAAATATATTATGGTAAAAAATAAACTTGGCTATGTGTTCCTATGGAGTTCTTATGAAAATTCCTGTTCATTATCTTTTGTAAATGGTTCTCAATGTACTGGTATTCAGCAAAAAATAATAAATGATTGGTTAAATGAACAATTCGATTATAGTTTAGCTCACCATTTTTATGAAACCCTTATTATTTTGGATGTTCCTTCTAACCTTATGAGGTTTGCTGATCAAAATAAGACTAAATATGCAGTAGATAAAAGAGAAATAGAAGAACTTATGATTGATAATTTCAAAAATAAGTTAATTAGAGAACTAAAAGATTCAGATATATCTAAAGAAATATTTGAAAAAATCGAAGAAAGATTATATTCGGAAAATATAAAAAAAATTAAACAAGCTCAGAGAAAAAGTAAAAGAAAAATTTCAGAAAAATATAGTCCTTCATCAGGTAAAAAAGGAATGCTTTATATTACAGAAGGTCTTTCAGCAGCTGGATCTGTACGTCAAGCTAGAGATAGTGAATCTGAAGGAGTTTATGCTTTAAAAGGAAAAATAAAAAATACTAAAAGACTTAGCGATTTAACTGACAATAAAGAAATTATGGAAATTATGTCTATTTTAGGTATTGATCCGGAAAGTAATAAATCCCCTCTTTATGAAAAAATTGTTATAGCTACGGATGAAGACCCAGATGGTCAACATATTTCATCACTTATTATTAATTTATTTTATAAATGGTTTCCTAATATTATTAAGGAAGGTAGGTTATTTAAATTAGTAACTCCTTTAGTAGTTTGTGATAATGGTAAAGAGAGAAAATATTTCCATACTTTATCTGAATTTGAAGAATTTAGTAAAATTAAAAAACTTTCCAGTATAAATTATCTAAAAGGTTTAGGATCTTTATCTATTGAAGATTGGGAATGGGTAATGAAAAATAAAATATTATTTCAAATTATAGAAGATAGATCTGCTAATAAATTTTTAGAAATAGCATTTGGTGAGAGTTCTCTTAAAAGAAAAAAATGGCTAGAAAATGGAGCCTAAAAAAATTTATAATACAAACTCAAAAATAATTCAAGTTCCTGATTTTATGTTAGATATAATAAGTAATCTACCAGAAGGGGAATTTCAAAAAATTATAGGTATGCCAAACGATCAAAATTACTTATGGAGTGAAGATGAAGAAGAAAGATTACAAAATATTAAGACTTTTAACTTTAAAAAAATAAAATCAATAAAATTTTCTGATCCAAAAACAAAATTATTAAAACAATCACAGATAAGTGATTATTTTAATTTTAATGAAGTGTCAGAAGCTGCTTTAGAAGCAGAATATGCTTTAGCATATGTTGTTTATAAATATACTAAAATTAATAACATTATTCCTAATTGGATTTTTTTATCTAGTGATGTTTTAAAAAATGATTTTTTCGAAAAATTTATTACTGGATTAAATATGTCAACAGATTCTTATATATCAACCTATAGGTATGATAATAAGAAAGCAGATTTAGGTAATATATGGTGTAACTTTGGTAAAGTTTTTCTTTATTATGATGGAAACGGAACTTATATTATATTTCCAGGAGAACAAAAAAATTCATTAAAAGAAGAAAATGAATTAAGTATTCTTTTAGGTATTATTAAATCATATAAAAGACCTATTATAAATAGAAATAAAATATATGTAGTTTATAGAAACGCACATGGATTTGAGAAGAAGGATTTTTCATTAAAGAAAATTAAAAATATTAATTTAGATGATAATTATAATGAAGGATTTTCTGAAGTTTCTAAAGATATTATTTCAAAATTAAATAATAAAAAGAAAACAGGTTTAGTTATTCTTCATGGGGAACCGGGGACCGGAAAAACTACATATATTCGTTATTTAGCTTCTAAATTAAAAAGAGATATTATTTTTATCCCTCCTGATATGGTTCAAAATATTACAGAACCAGATTTTATTCCTTTTTTAATGGATAATAGTAATTCTATACTTATTATAGAAGATGCAGAATCTGCTATACAAAAAAGAAGCTCCGATGGAAGAACCGGAGCAGTTTCAAATATTTTAAATTTAACAGATGGATTATTATCAGATTGTATAAATATATCCATTGTTGCTACATTTAATACATCTACTAAAAATATAGATGAAGCTCTTTTAAGGAAAGGTAGATTACTTAAAGCTTATAAATTTGATAAACTTTCTGTAGATAAATCTAAGATCCTTATGGCTAAACAGGGGCATTCTTTAGATGATATAAAGGATCCTATGTCATTAGCAGAAATTTATTATTTCGAAGATGTAGTAAAAGGAAATGAAGAAGCTTTTACTGAAAAGAAATTAATAGGATTTAGTTCTAAATTATCTTAAAATTATATATTATGGAATTTGCAATTAATTACGGTTTAATAGTTGTTAATCCAGAACAAAAAGGAGATGAACTGGATATTTTACATTTTTGTGGATTTGAAAAAGAACCTACAATAGATGATGCAAATAATTTAAGAAATGAACTTCGAGATGACCCCTCTTTTGAATTACAAAATATTTGGGATAAAGTAGATATTTTGCCAGCTCCTGAAAATATAGTAGAAGAGTATAGAAAAATAATTAATACCCCTCAAGAATGAAAACTAGTAATTTTAAAAGTTACAAAGGATCTGATGGAATAGCTATTTGTTTATATCCTCCTCTTAATTGGAAAGGAGATGTTTACATGGAATTAGCTCCATCCAAATCTACTTTTTTTGAGAAAAAAGCTAATAAAATAGATGAAGCAGAATATGAAAAAAGATTTTATGATGAAACTTTATCTAAATTAAATCCTCAAGAAATTTATAATAAATTTAAAGATAAGGTTTTACTTTGTTGGGAACCATCGGGGGAATTTTGTCATCGTAGAATTGTAAGTCAATGGATTTTTGATAATCTTGGTATAGAAGTTCCTGAATGGAAATCTGAAGATGTTATTAAACCTGTCGAAAAAGCCAATTCATTATTTTAAATGAATATGAGAACAACAAATACTCACATATATTTTTGGGGATCTTTTTTATCAAATTGGATTCCATCAAATCTTTCTATTGAATTTGATGATAATATTTTTACTAATTCTGAACAAATATTTATGTATTTAAAAGCTAAATATTTTAAGGATGAAGAAACTGCTAAAGAAATTGTTGAATTAGGAACAGATCCAAAAATAGCTAAAGATCTTGGTAGAAAAGTAAAAAATTATAATGAAAAAACATGGAATAATGTTAGAGAAGAAATGATGTATCGAGCTGTTTTAGCAAAATTTAATTCAGATAAAACTCTTCATGATAAATTAATAAAAACAGAAAATAAGATATTAGTTGAAGGTTCCCCATTTGACCCAATTTGGGGAGTTAAAATTCGATGGGATGATAATAGAATTTTAGATGAAAAAAATTGGGAAGGTCAAAATTTATTAGGAAAAGTTTTAATGAAAGTAAGAGAAACTTTAAAACAAATATATAAATGAACCCTATTTATCGAATACCAGGAAAAAATGAAGAAAATTGTGATGGTCCTTGTGAATGTGAACCCCTATCAAATAATACGGAGAAAAAATTTATTGAATCTATTTCAGAAAAAGTATGTGAAATTTTAAATATTGGATGGAATGATCGAAGAATTGTAAAATCTCTTATTATAAATGGATTGGAAAATAAATTAGATTCTAGAGGAGATAATCCGGGTCTTTTACAACAATATGAAGCTTATGTATTAGAAAAATCTTCTGAAAGTTTTAGAAGTATCTTTAAAATTCCAAAAGATATAAAAGTTAATCATGAATATGCTTCTCATGCTAAATATAATAATATAGCATATTGGATTAGGGATAATTGGAAAGGTCTCCCGGAAAAATAAAATATATGCTAGAGGTTAGAAAAGTTAATCTAAAGATATATAATGTAAAATTTATATGTCTGAGAAAAAATTTAATTATGTTTATTTAACAATAAACATAATTGATGGAAAACAATATATTGGGGATCATTCAACAAATAATATAAATGATAATTATTTAGGAAGTGGTAGGCCATATTTAAAAAATGCTATAAAAAAATATGGAAAAGAAAATTTTAAAAAAGAAATATTAGAATTTTTTCCGTCTAAACAAAAATCTTTTGATGCTCAAGAAAAATATATTCAACAATATAATACTTTATATCCTAATGGATATAATTTAAGTCCTTCTGGGGGTCTTCAGTGTTCTCCCGGGTGGTCAGAAGAATCAAAAAAGAAAATAAGTTTATCAAAAAAAGGAAAACCTTCTAATAATAAAGGAAGATCTCTATCTAAAGAAGCTAAAGAAAAAATTAAAAACTCTAAATTAGGTAAAACTCATTCAAAAGAACATAATATAAATATAGGAAAATCCCTTAAAGGAAAAAATAAAGATAAAAAAAGAAGTGAAGAATTTAAAGAAAAAATTAGAATTTTTCAAAAGGGAAGAAAAAAATCAGAAGAAACAAAACAAAAAATGAGAAAGCCTCTTTCAGAAGAAGCAAAAAGAAAAATATCAAAAGCAGGAAAAGGAAGAATTCCGTGGAATAAAGGTAAAAAACTAAAATAATAAAAATATGCAAGAAATTAGAAAAGTAGAAACATCCCAAGTTGATGAAAAATGCCCTGTTTGTCAAAATGGATGGATGAGACCTACAGGAATTGTTTTAACCTCTAATCCTCCACAATTTCCTCATAAATGTCAAAAATGTGGATATGAACAAATTTATAGTGTTAGATATCCTTATGTAATTACTGAATAATTAATATTTAAAAATATGTATATTTTAAATCCAAACTATGGCGATATGTCTGTAGTAGTTTTAGGTAGTTCAATTAAAAAAATATTATCTAAACTTAAAAAACATTGGGAGGATGAATTAGAAAATCCTGATGAATATGAAAAGGATCATATAAAAAAAATTCATTTAATTTTAAATAAAGAATTTAAAGATGTAAATGAATTAATGGAAATGTATAATGAATTAATTGATGAAGATTATATATTTGAAGAAACATTCTAATGATAAAAAAACAAAAGACTCAAATTAAACAAAAAATTGTTAAGTTACCGATTTCTAAATTTATTGATACAAAATTTAGAGATTATTCGGTTTATGTATTAGAAGCTAGGGGAATTCCATCTTTTTATGATTCTTTAACTCCTGTTCAAAGATATATTTTAATGAATTCTCCTATTAGTTTTACAAAAACTTTATCAGTTGTAGGAAAAAGTATTGAAGATGGATATCATCATGGGGATCAATCTTTATCTAAAGCTATTGCAAAACTTGCTCGGCCTTTTGGATCGAGCATTCAAGTTTTAGAAGGATATGGATTTTTTGGAACAGAAGTTTGTCCAGATCCAGCTGCAGCAAGATATACATCTATTAAATTATCTAAAGAAACCTCTGATATTTTAAAAAAATATAAAAATTTAACTACCCGACAACCTGATGGTCCATATGATCCTTTTTGGGTAGATATTCCTCTTGGACTTACAACTACTATTGTAGGTATTGCTGTAGGATATAAATCAACAATACTCCCAAGAAAACTTTCAGATATACAAGAATATTTAATAGGAAAAAGAACTTTGGTTCCCCCTTATTTTCATGATTTTCAAGGAACTATTAAAAAACATAAAGAACTTAATAAAGCTTGGATATTATCTTCAAAAATAAATATAATTGATAAAAGATTAGAAATAAAAGGACTTCCTCCTGTTTTAAATTATTCAGTAGTTTTAAAAAGACTTGATTATTTATTTAATAGATATGAAGGTTTAATTAAAATTTTAAATAATTCAAATACAAAAGTTAATATTGATATTATTTATATAGGACATAATAATCAAGAATGGGAAGAAATAAAATCTTATATCGAAAGAGTTTTTTCTATTATAGTTACAGAAAATCCTGTATTTATTAAAGATAACCAAGTTCTTGTTTACGATTCTATTGAACAATATTTGGATGATTATAAATGGCAAATTAAAAGGCTTTTATGGAAAAATACTGAATGGGAAAGAAATTGGATATCAGAGGAACTTATTTTTAATAAAGCTAAAGAAGAACTTATAAATTTTATTATCATTAAAAAAAGAACTATAGAAGAAATCGATGAATTTTTAACCCCTTATAATAAAGAAATAAAAATTAGGTTAGAAGGATTAACTTCTAAAAAATTTACTAAAGACGAATTAATTTTTACAAAAAATAAAATAAAAGAATTAGAAGTTAATTTAAAATTAAAAGAAAAAGATCTTATAAAAGTTAAAAAAGATTTTGACTTAATGAAAGATCCTACATTAGAAAGAGGAGTATCTTCAAAGAAAATGTCAGTAGATTTATTTGATATTGAGGATATTTCAGAAGTAGATGGCATTACAATATGGGATGGAGGAGATCCATTTGATGTAGAAATAGATGAAGATAAAAAAGAAATTTTAGAGGTTGAATAAATATAAAAACTCTAAATAAAATTATTATTTAAAATGCCATCAAAAAGTCAATCTCAACAGCAAGCAGCTGGAATTGCTTTAGCAGTTAAAAGAGGTAAAAGACCTAAATCCTCTTTATATGGAGCATCCAAAAATATGTATAAAATGTCCGCAGAAGAATTAGAAAAGTTTGCTAGGACTAAACATAAAGGATTACCTAAAAGAAAAAGGAGAAAGAAAAAAGTAAACGAATCTTGGGGTCAAAAAATAGAAATATATTTAGATATAGTTTATCGTTGGTTAGAAGAAAGAGGATTTTCTGAAAATGAAATAGATACTATTTTAGAAGATCCTACTACAATAAATGCTATTGAAAATGCTGAAGCTCATGGAATAAATCCAGTTGAAGCTATAAAAGAATTAGATTTAGAAGAAATTTTATCAGTATCCAATGTAAATGAAAATGAAGAAATATCTCTAAATGCAAATAATTTAGATTTTTATGTAAATAAAATACTTCAGGAATTATCTTCTATTACTGCTAATAATTTTATTTTAGTTAAAGGTTCTACTAATTTAACCCCTTCTATTTCTATTAATTTTGCATTAGGAAGTAGTGGAGAATGGCCAAATGGAATTATACAAAATGATCCGGGTTATTTACAACTAATGATACATACAAATCCTCAAGGAGCTTCCCTTTCATTTATTACAAGGCATTTTAAACAAAAACAAGCTGGAATAAAACCTCCTAGACAAGTTAAAGGAAAAATTGATTCTGTTATAGATTATTTAATAAAATATATGAAAGAAGTTGTTCCTCAAATGGAAAAAATTTTTTCTATAAATGAATCATATGAAGGAAATAATTTTGATAGTATACAAGAAGCTTTATGGAAAATGGATAAATGGATGCCAGAAGATTCTGATTTAATGCAAGAATATTATAATATTTTAGATAGTGAAGAATTATCAAAAGAAGAAAAAATTGAAGAAATATTTAATTATTTAGAAAATTATGCAGATGAAGAAATTTTATATAGATATTTAGATGAAAATATTTCTTTAAAAGAATTTGCAGAATTTATTGTAAATAATGAAGAGGAATCTGTAAATGAATCTTTTGATGATGACAATGTAAGACCAGCTGAATTATATGATATTGGAGCAGGTTATTTAGGTAATGGATTAACTGTATGGGATAGATCTCGTGAAGAACACGGAGATTATAAAACTATAGCTCATATTGGGGAAACCGGGGAAGTAACTATTTATGATAAACAAATGCCTAGTGAAATACTTAAACAAATTTATCAATGGTCTGAAGAAGGTAAAGGAAGAACTCGTACAGAAAGTCAAGGAATTATGGGGGAATCTTTTTACCCATCTTTAAAAAAATTTTTAAATAGTGAAAGCTAAAAAAATTTTTGAAATCCAAGAATTTAATAGAGAAGAATCAAATCCCCTTAAAAAAATAGATGTAGGACAATCTCACCTCAGAAGAGACAAAAATGGAAGATCCATAAAAATTGGGGATAATGTAAATGCACCAGAACCTATTGGAGATGATTTGCATCAATATGAATTTTTTGGAACTGTTGATTCTTTTAGAGATGAAATGGTAATAGTTGTAGATCAAGAAGATGAATATTATGAATTTGAACCAGAAAGACTTGAAATAGTTGATAGTTATGGAGAACCTTTAAAAGAATCTACAATTTTTAATAAATCAGAAAAAAATCCTTTTCGTAAATTAGGAATTGGAAAATCTTATGAAATTTGGAGAATAAATCATGAAAAAAAACCTATATTAAATATTGTAATTTATTTACAAGATTCATTTAATAATAAAAAAAGATATCAAGTTAATTTATTTTACAGAAAAAATAAAAAAGATGATGATACTATTTGGTTTGGTCGAGAAAAATTAATAGAAGGATGGCAATTAGATACTGATAAAAGTATTTCTATAGATGAATTACAAAATAAACCTAATTTACTTTTTGAAAATGGTTATGATGAAGCTAGATGGTGGATAGATGAATATCATTTTAATGAAGATGTAATTGATTCATTAATAAATGAAAATTCTAAAGAAGCTAAAGAATTTATGAATAATTTATCAAAAGCATGGTTTGAACAAGATTTTGAAATAATGATGGAAAATTGGTTTTCAACTGGATCAAATATAGTTAAAAAAATAAAATATAATGTAGTTTAATTAAAACTTAATTCTATTTAATACATAAAAACTACAAAATACATTATATATGGCAAAAGTATTAGAGTTTAAAGCTAAAAATGTTATTCCTTTTACCCTATGGTTAAAAAAATTTATAATTAGTTCTACTTGTAAATCCCTTCTCCTTGAAGTAGATAAAGAAAATCGACAATTTATAGCAAAAACCCACAATGATGAAAGAAGTATTGTAAAATTTTCTAAAATATCTTTTGAAGATGCAGGTCTTGAAATTAAAACTCAAGATTCTTTAAATCAAAGAATAAAAATAGGGATTTATAGTATTCCCAGACTTATTAAATCTCTTGAACAATTTACAGGGGAATTTTCTATAGGTTTTAAATATGACGAAATTATTGGCGAAAATGCTGGTTTTGCAGGAATTGGTATATTATTAAAAAATTCTTCTATTAAATTAAATGTAGAATGTAGTTCTTTACATATTTTTAAATATATCACAGATGATCAATTCTTAAATAAAATTGCTAAAGTTAATCCTATTATTACTTTTAATTTAGCAAGTAGTACTATTGATCAAATTAATTCTTTATCTAATTTAGATGCTGAATATTATAAGTTTATAGATTTTAAAGTATCAAAGGGGATTTCAGTAGTAAGAGGGAAAACATTTGAACTTACCCTTTTCAAATCAGAAGGTAAAGAAGAAGGTAGTATTTCTATTTATAAAGATCAATTTAATAAAATTGATCTTGAAGATTATTCAATCGATTTAGCAGAAGATCGCATAGTTTATAAATCTAATAATAGTGAATCTATCATAGTAACATCTATGGTTGAAAGAGATGAAAAATATGATGAATCATTAACAGATTTTTAAGGAAAAATTAAAGAGGAAAAATTAAAGAGCATATTATTTATATGCTCTTTTTTATTTAATAAGAATCGTTAATAGTTTGTAAAAATTAAATTAAATTAAAACTTAGTTTATTTAAATTCATAAGAATAATAAAAAGATTATATGTCTTATGAATTTAAAGTTTGTAAAATAGATCCTTATACTTGTTCTTTAGAAGATCTAAAAAATGAAATAAAAAAATTAAAGGATTTAAAAGAGGAATATAATGGCCTTCAACATTCTATTAAAATTTTCATTAATTCTGTGTACGGAGCTTGTGCCTCTCCGTATTTTGTTGGGTATAATATTTATGTTGCTGAAGCTGTAACGCTTCAAGGACAAGATCTAATTCACTATACCAATGCTATTTTAGATGACTATTTTATTAATATATGGCATAAAGATAAAGAATTACATAATGCTTTAAGTCTTACACATGTTAATCCTATAAGAGAGAAAAGTTTAATTATCTATAATGATACTGATTCTACTTATATTACTCTTAAACCTATTATAAATTCTTGTGATAGTAAATTAAGTCCTGTTGAACTTATACTTCAAATAAAGAATTTAAGGTTAAATGGATATTTAAAACAAAAATTTGAAGATTATGCTATTAAATTTAATACTACAAATCTTCAAAATTTAGAATTAGAAAAAATCTCCTATTCTACACTTATGATGGCTAAAAAGAAATATGTAGGGGATTTAGCATGGAAAGAACCAGGAATAAAATATTCTCCTCAAGAAAAAATTACTTATACAGGTGTAGAAATTGTTCAAAGTTCAACTCCTAAATTTGCTCGTAAAGTACTCAAAGAACTTATTAAATATATTTTCGAAAATGGTAAAACTCTTAATTATAGTCATGCTGTTAAAAAATTAAAAGAATATAAACAACAATTTATTCTTCAAAATCCTGATGATATATCTAAAGGTATGGGTATTGGTGAATATGAAAAATATTGTTTAGAGGATAAAAATAAAATAGTTTTAGCAGATAAATGCCCTATAAATGTTAGATCTGCAGCTGTTTATAATCACCAACTTCAAAAAACAAAATGGAAAAGTAAATACAATTTAATAAAAACGGGTGATAAAATAAAATTTTATTATAGTAAAACTGAAGAAGAAGTATTTGGATTTTTACCAGGCAATTTCCCTAATGAATTTGCTCCTGAAATTGATTATAATATGCAATTTGAAAAAACTATTGTAGAACCATTTAATAGATTTATTGAAACCCTCGGATTTAATCCTGTACCTGGTAATTTAATTTATGCAAAATCATTATTTTAAATAATAAAAAACTTTTTAAAAATAAATTATATAAGAGGCAAACAAAATTTTTAAAAAAATGACAAAATTAAAAAAAAGGTATAAAAGTATGCCAGATTTAACAAGAATAGAGAATGGTAAAAGTGTATCTAAAAAACTGGAATCTCTTTTGATAAATGCTAATCTTTATAGAAAAAATCCCCAAGGATTAAGATTAGAATTTTTTAAAATAATAAAAGATCCTGAAACTCATATCAGCAAAGAAAAAATTCAGCAATATGAAAATGATATGAGTAAAAAATTTACATTTAATCAAATATCTCAATTTATTACTAATATTTATATGAGGGGAGCTAAATTAGGGTTAGATTAAAAAATTATATTATGAAAGGGAAACCACGAAATTTGGAGGAAGCTATTTTATTACTTATGGATGATATTTTAGAAGATGAAGATATAAAAGAGCTTAAACTTGTTGGAGAAGAAAATTTTGTTATTTTTAATCATCATCAAATAGGTAGAGAAATTAGAAATGATTGGGAACTTGGAAATAAAGATACCCCAATTGTAAAATGGTTTAATGAAAAAGGTATATATCATTCAGATGATATGAGTTCTATTATTTTAAAATCTTTCCATAGAAAGATTTGTAATAAAAATATTAATTTAAATAAACAAATTAAATTTTATAGAGATTATTGGGAAAAAGAAGATCCAAAAGTAAATAAAAGTATTTTTTAAATGAGAAATAGCAATACAAAGGAACTTGTTAGAACGAAAAACATTTTACCTTTAATTACAAAAGAAGTAAAAATTATTATGGAAAAAATCCATTTTTGCTCAGATTTACATCAAGGGCATAATAAAATTATTTCTATTTGTAATAGACCTACTACTATTTTAGATCATGATACTTGGCTTATTGAAAATTTTAATAAATATGTTGATAAAAAGGATTCTGTTTATATTTTAGGAGATTTATCTTTTGAAAAAAAGGAAAAAGCAGAAAAATTTATCGATAAACTTCACGGACAAAAAACTTTAATATTAGGCAATCATGATAAAAATATTCATAATTCTACTAGATTTGCCCAAATAACTCAGATAAAGGATTTTACATTTTCCCAATTTGGATTAAATATTCATATAGTTCTATGTCATTATCCTATTGCATCATGGAATAGAAAAGTACATGGTTCATGGCATTTATATGGTCATGTTCATGGAAGATTTAAATTGCCAGGATTAGCTTTCGATGTAGGAATAGATAATAATGAAATTCATCAATTAACAGAAAATATTTGGAGACCTATAAATTTATATGAGATCTGTCAAATAATGGCTAAAAAAGATGAATTAGAAACTATTGAATAAAAGAGGGATATTAATTCCCTTTTTTTTGTGAATAAATAAATAAAAACTATTATGAAAGCTAAATTAATTAAAGAAAATTTAAATAATTTATATGATAAATCCTATAGACTTACATTACGATTAATTGATGATAATCCTAGAAATCTTAGATATTTAATTGGGGTAACAATACCAGGTATTTATCCAACTTTAGCTCAAAATTATGGATTAGGTAGATCTGAAGATGTTATTAATGGAATGAAAGATGCTTTATATGATTATATAAGTGAAGAATTTTATGGGGGAACCGAACCAACATTTACTAATGAAGAAACTTATGAATGGTGGGAAGGTTTAAATGATTCTTATTTTAATGAAAAACTTCAACTAATAAATATTCCTCAAACAAAAAATATTTTTGAAGATTAATGAGAGCTAAAACTATAAATGAAATAAATTTCGAAAGAAAGGGTTCTTCTTTAAATAAATTAAAAATAGGAACAAAATATTCACCAAA
The DNA here is from genome assembly GCA_028717785.1 of Candidatus Nanoarchaeia archaeon. The sequence continues at coordinate 33,508 of JAQUND010000002.1, forward strand.
AACTGCTGAAGTTAGTGCTATTATGGATTTAAATGGAAACTTAATACAAGATGAATATGATAAAAAGAAATTTTTACAAAATATACAAAATGGATTTTATCCATCAAATATTATGGTTCTTATTATGAATAATACGGATAATACTAAATTTGGCCTTACTTCTAATGAATTAAAAGATTATGGTTATTTAGGTATAAATTATAAAGACAAATATTATAAATTGGGGTGAGAGCTAAAACTATAAATGAAATAAATTTCGAACGTACTGGGGATTCTTTAGATAAACTTCAATTAGGCCAAGATCAAATTATTAAATATAAATTATTTAATGAATTATCAAAATTATGGGAACCTAAATATATTGAAGACCTTTCTGATGATGATTGGATTTATTTTAAAATAAATCCGGGAGAAATAGATCATTATATTTCATTTTATAATGGAACATTTCAAATTGGATCAAAAGAAAATGGCTGGGACGAAAATTTTGGTATAAGAAGAGGTAAAAAAAATATAGATGAAGTTTTACAAAAAGCTATATCTGTATTAGATGATAAAACTAAATATAATCAATTTAGAAAAAAAGTTTTAGAAAATTTTAATTTTGAACGTACTGGAAATTCTTTAGATAAACTCAAAATAGGTAGAGTAGAAGAAAGATTATTACGAAAAAAAAGTGATGAAATAAAATTTGCAATTGAAGAAGTTCATAAATCTTGTCCTACTGCTGAAAAAATTAAAAATATTATTTCTGAATCCATTATCCATTGGGGATTTAAAAGAAAAAGTGATAATATGTTTTTTTATATTAGATATTATATAAAATTAAAATGTTTTGCAACAGGATGGATGTTAGGAGGGATAGGAGAAAATAAAGCTGATGAAATAGAATATGATACTTTAGAAGAATGTGTAAATAAATTAAAATGGTGGATTATAAATTTATATAAAGGATCTATAAATATATAAAATGAAAGCTAAATTTATTAGGGATCAAGAAAATCCTCTTGATTCATTAGAAATAGGAAGAGTTCTAGAAAGAAAATTAGAACAAAAAGGTAAAGAAATTTATCCATATTTAAAAAAAGTAGCTGAAGAATATAATGGTAATGATATTAAAACCATTATTAATTTAGAAAATAAATTAATTCAAAAATCTTTTATTTTAAATGATGATCCATTATATCCTGTTTTTTATATAACTTATGAATTAGATTTTGGATTTTTTGTTGGATGGTATATTCAAACTGAAAAAGATGCACCTTATAAAGGAGAACAACTTCCAATTGAAAAATTAAATAAATGTGTAGAACAATTAAAACATTGGATAAAATACTATAAAAATTATTTATAAATATGTTAGTCAAAGAATCTTTATTAATAGAACAAGAAGAAAAAACAATTGAGTTATCTGCAGGATTAGTTGTAATCCAAAATGGATCTATTCTTCTTGGCCATCCAACAGGTCAAAAATGGTGGGGTACTTATTCTATACCAAAAGGTAATGTCGAAGAGGGGGAAGACTTACTACAAGCTGCTATAAGAGAAACCCGAGAAGAAATGGGGGTAACTATTAGTGAAGAAGATATTGAGGATACGGAACCCGATTATATTGATTATAAGGATAAAAATGGTATCCCATATAAAAGGGTTTATTATTTTATAGCAAAACCCAAAATAGCTATTACTCAAAATGCAATAATTCCAGATAAAAAAGAAATTGATTGGGCGGGATTTATATTAAAAAATAAAGCTAATCAAAGAATCTTTTGGAGACTAAAACCTGTATTAGATAATATAAAAGAAGAAAAAACTGCAGAACCTCAAGAAAAGCCTGAAGAAGGCGGAGGAACTGAAAATGAATTTGGATTATAAAAAGAGAGAATTATATCGAAAAAGAACGATTAGAACTCTTATTATTTTATTTATTTTTTGGTTTACATATAATATATGGATATTTTTAAACCATATATTTGATGAAATTTCTGGAATTATTAGATCCGAATTGCATCAAATAATTCATATATATGTTACTTTCCTATCTATAATAATTCTTATTATTTGTATTGTTATTCTTTGTCAAAAACCTAAAACTTTTATTGATAAAAGCCATAAGATTAATAAAATTAGATAAATGTTATGGCAAAAAAGAAAGTTTTAACAAAAGGTAGTTTTTCCGCTTTAAATGACTTATTAAATAAAATTGCCCCTGATGGGGAAATGATTGAAGTAAATCCTATTGCAAAAATAGATGAATGGATTTCAACAGGATCTTATATTCTTAATGCAGCTTTATCTGGTTCCTTATTTGGAGGTTTACCAAATAGAAGATCACTTGCTCTTGCAGGAGAAGAGGGAACTGGTAAAACTTATATAGCATTATCAATTTGTAGAAATGCTATTCGTTATCATGATTATGATATTATTTATTTTGATTCTGAAGGATCTATTGATATAGATTTTGTATCTCGTCTCGGTGTTGATACATCAAGAGTTCGTTTACAACCAGTTAACACAGTTGAAGAATTCTCCTATATTGCTGCTCAAATTATTTTAGCATTTGAAACCCAAATTGCTAAAAAAGAAATCCCTCCTAAAATTATGATTGTTTTAGATTCTTTAGGTAATTTATCATCAGAAAAAGAATCAGAAGATACTACCAAAGGGGAAAATAAAAGAGATATGACTAAACAACAAGCTATTAGAAAACTATTTAGAGTAAATGGCTTAAAGTTTGCTAAATTAGGTATTCCTTTTATTGTAAATGCTCATACATACGATGCTATGAGTATGTTTACACCCAAAGAAATTTCAGGTGGAGGTGGATTGAAATATAATGCTTCCATTATATTTCAATTAGCTAAAGGAAATCTTAAAGATAAAGAAGCTGAAGATAAATTGAAAAAAGCTAAAGCTGATGGGGAAGAGAAAGATTCTAAAGAAAAAAAACCCAAAGTAGGTATCACTGTTTATATTAATCCATTTAAACAAAGATTTGCTCGACCAATACCTGTTCAATTTCATATTCCATATTATAAAGCTCCCAATCCATTTGTTGGACTTGAAAAATATGCATCCTGGGATACTTGTGGAATAGTTAGAGGTAAAATGCATACTCAAAAAGAATATGAAAAATTAGAAGAAAATGAAAAAAAATCTTGTTTTCAGTGGGAAGGTTTTGATATAGTTATTGATGAAAAGGGGATTTCAAATAAAATTCCTAACGGAAAAATATGGTTAGAACCCAGAGATACAGCCAAAACTCTTGTATGCAAACATTTAGGAGGGGAAACCCCTCTTATAGATTTATTTACTCCAAAAGTTTTTACACAAGAAGTTTTAAAAGAACTTGATGAAAATATTATAAAGCCTACATTTATGCTTCCTTCTATTGAAAGTCTTGAAGATCTTGCTGAATTAACCAGTGAATTAGAAATGGATAATGAAGAAGAGGATAATGAAGAAATAGAAGAAAATGTTACTTTATGATAAAAGGAATAAACAAGAAAAAAATCAAGATAAAAAATTTACTTGGTTTAATAGATGAACCTACTATTGAAGATTTACTTTTTGAAATTGTTTCTTTTCTTGAAAAAGAATCCAGATTAGATAATGAATTTATAAAACAAGAAGTTAATCTTAAAACTCGTTGTAGAATATCGGGGGATTTAGAAAAAGATTTAAAAGCTCTTCAAGAACAAGGATTCATTGAACATAAAGGTTGGACTAAATATAAATTATTAAAAAATCCATGGCAATAAAAATAAAAGGAACTTTTCTTTATTTTGATAGAGAAAATGGTAACAGAAGAATTTACAAAAAAGAAATTGCTCAAAGTATTATAGATCAATTTAATAAAAAGAAAGAATCCTGCGATGTTTATGGCAGTTTTGGATATCCCGAAGATTTTGATATTCCATTAGGTCAAGTATCCCATATTGTAGAGGAAATACATTTTAATTCTGAAAAAAATTCTTTAGAGGGAACTATTAGAATTTTAGATACTCCAAAAGGTAATATTGTAAAAGATTTATTAAAAGAAAATCAATTACAATCTATGTCCATTAGACCCAGAGGAATAGGAAATGTAAATCCAAGTACAAAAGAGATAGAAAATTTTGAAATTGTATCATTTGATTTAATTCCATCAGAAACTGATGCATTTAAACAATTTAAACAAAATGAAGGGGATGAGGAAAAATACTTTAATTGTTAATTTATTTGGTGGTCCGGGTTTAGGAAAATCTACTATTATGGCTCATATTTTTGCTGAATTAAAATGGAAAAAATATGATGTAGAAATGGCAACTGAATATGCTAAAGAAGAAGTTTGGGCAGGTTCTACTCATCTTTTAGAAAATCAATATTTTGTTTCAGCAGAACAATATAAAAGAATAATTCGTTTAAATGGTAAATTAGATATAGTAATAACAGATTCTCCTTTACCTTTAGGAATTATTTATGGTCATAATGAACCGGAAGAATTTAAATTTTTAATTCTTAAATATTTTAATAAATTTAATAATTTCAATATTTTATTAGAACGAAAAAAAGAATATAATCCTAATGGTAGAATGCAAACAGAAGATGATGCAAAATTAAAAGATAAAGAAATACGAGATTTACTTCTGTTACATAATATTCCATTTAGGATTATGGAAGCTAAACGTGAAAATATTCCTGCTATAATTGAAGCTATAGAAAATATAAAGGAATCAAAAATTTAACGAAATCAATTAAAACAAACACCTCTTATTTTCATAAAATTTTAAAAATTATTTATGATTAATGCATATCAAGAAAGTTCATTTTTCTTTTATATTTTAAATAATCCTATATTTTTAAATACTACTAAATCAGAATTTTTCTCTAATCCTATGATTAGAGAAATATTTGATATAGCTAAGGATCATGCTTTAAGATATAAAGAATCCCCATCAAAAGAACAATTATCTTCTCTTATTAAAATAAAAGGTCTTTCGGATAAAATAAATGACGATATTTTAGGAGCTTTATACAATTCAAAAAAAGAATTAGAACAATATGATCAACAATGGCTTGAAGATAATGTAGGCCCATGGATTCGAATACGTAATTTGGAATTCGTAATGCGAAAAGCTATTGCATTTATGAAAACCACAAAGCTTGAAGCTGGAAATGCTGCAGAAGTAGTAGAAAAAATTCGACACATGCTTTCTTCAGAAACAGCTATAGATTTTTCTTTTAAATTAGGCTCTGATTTTTTTGATCCTGAAGTACATCAACAAGAACGTTTATCAAGAACATCAACAGGCTATCCATTTATAGATTTATGTCTTGATGGTGGATGGTGGAAAGGATCATTAATTGTATTTTTATCTGGCCCGAAATCAGGTAAATCTACATGGTTAGGTAATCTTGCTGCTAAATCTGTAGAAAATGGATATAATACAGCATATATTACTCTTGAACTTCAAAAAGAAATTGTAGCTATGAGAATAGGTACAAATATGCTTTCCATGCCTATTGAAGAATATAAAATAAATTCTAAAGACAAAGATTATATGAGAAAGAGGTTATCAGATTTAAGAAGTTCCTCTTTTAAACCTATGGGTCAATTTCATATACAAGAATTTCCATCTTCTACTTTATCAGCAAATGATTTAGTAACTTATTTGAAAAAAACAGAAGAAATATTAGGATATAAATTTGAAAATGTTTTCATAGATTATATTAATATTATGAAAAATTGGAGAAATCCTAATAGTGAAAATCTTTATATGAAAATTAAACAAATTAGTGAGGATTTACGTGCTGGTGCTCAAGAAAATGATTGGGCTTTTATATCAGCTACTCAAACAAATAGAAGTGGTTGGGATACATCAGATCTTTCAATTACAAATGTTTCTGAATCTGCAGCTCTTTTACATACTGTTGATGGTCTTTTTGGTATTATAATTAATCCGGAAATGAAAGCAAGAGGAGAAGTTTATCTTAAATATCTTGCAGATAGGGTTTCTGGAATGGAAAATACTCGAAAAAGATTTATATTTACTCGACAATTTAATAGAATTGATGAAGATTTAAATGCTCAAATTGAAGATTTAGAATTTATGTTTAATAGCTTAATATCTTCAAATTCAAAAAATAGAGGGGGAACTAAAAAACCAAAATCAAATCATATTTCAATTGATGCTAAAATTAGTAATCATATAGAGGAGGAACCACAACCCGAAAAGGCTATGGGACTTTTATAAAATTTAGAGATAAATATCTCTAAATAAAATAATTTAATAAATGTATTATTCAGAAATGAACGAGGAAAATCCTATGAAAGAAGATAAAATTTTAAATAACTCTTTTAATACTGGTGAAATAGAATATGAGGCTTTTACTAGTTCAATGAAAGTAGATGATCAGGTTGCATCATTATATGAAGATCAATTATCAGATAATTTGGTAGAACAAAGAATTATAAAAAAATTAGATGATGATCTTTATATACTATTTCAAGAAAGTCCTTATCACGAAAAATATAAAACCCCTAAACGTGTTGATAAAGGAGATATGATTAAAATGTTTTACTATTTTAAAGAAAAATTAGTAAAATTTAATACTTATTCTGGAATGCAAATTTTTATAGGATTTGCTGAATTTTTCCAAGTAAATTATAATCAATTATATTCAGAAATAGGAGTAGTAGATAAAGAAGGACTTCTTAAAGAATTATCCGAGAAAGGAAAAATTCAAAATAAAATTAAAACCCGTAAGCTTTTTTAGATAAATATTAAAACTACCTCTGGGTAAAATAAAATAATTTAATTAATGAGAGCACATTTTATTAATGAAGAATCTGGAAATTATCCTGCTGGAGCAGAAAATGACCCAAATGCACCTTGGAATCAACCAAAAAGCGAAACTTTCGAAGAAATAAAATTAGAAGATGGAGAAGTTTTTATAATAACCAACGAAAGAATTGGAGCTAATGATTGGGAAGAAATAGATAGGGAACAAATTGATCCTGAAACTTTAGAACAACTTATAGCTTCTAAATTAAAATTAAATTACAAATCTATGTTAGAAGAAAATGATATTATTGAAATAGAAGATATTAATTGTGAAGGATCTAATTGTGAATTTATAACTGATCATGGAAATGTTACTATTTCTATAAATGATTTAGAAAATCTTATTTAAATTTTAACAGGATATTAATAATGATAAAGCTTGAGAGTGAAAACTATCAAGCTTTTTTATGATATAATATTTAGATATTATTTTAGAAATATGGATATTGAATCATTTGAAAACGAAGTTTCTATACAACAAATACAATATAATAGAATTTTTTTAATATCAGATTTACACTTTGGAGTAAGAGCTAATTCTCTTGAATGGCTTCAAAATCAACTAAATTTTTTTTATAAACTTTACATTCCATATTTAAAAGAAAATAAAAAAGAAAACGATATTCTTTTTATGCTTGGTGATTGGTTTGATAATAGACAATTATTAGACATAAATATTATGAGTAAATCTATAGATCTTATTTTTGATCTTGCTGATGTTATGCCTATTTATTTTATTACAGGTAACCATGATATTTATAAAAAAAATGATACTGATGTAAATTCCTTAGCAGCATTTAGATTTATTCCTAATGTAACTATTTATGAAAAACCAATAGTTATTACTAATGGAAATAATAAAATTTTAGTTTTACCTTGGATAGGAAATAGTGAAAAAGAAGAAGCTATTGCAAAATCTAATCCGGCAGATTACATATTTGCTCATGCAGATATATCAGGTCTTCATTATGATAACGGAAGACAAATTATTAAAGGAGCTAAACTTAGAGGAATAAAAGGAGTTAAAAAATTATTTTCTGGTCATGTCCATAAAAGACAAGAAAGTAAAGATGCTATTTATATAGGTTCTCCATATTCAACTAAAAGAAGTGATATAGGAAATAAAAAAGGATTTTATGTTTTTACTCCAGATAAAGATAAAATTGAATTTATTCCTAATAAAATATCTCCTGTATTTCAAAGAATTTTATTAGAAGATTTAATTGAATGGACTTTAGAAAGAACTCATAAAATTCTTGAAAATAATTATTCAGATATTATTGTTCCTGATAAATATATTCATTTATTTAATTTAACAAGATTCACAGAACTATTAGAAGGCTGTAACTATAAAAAAATAGAGACAGTAGGAGAAAAGAAAAAACTTGATGAATCATTTGGGGAATTAATGAATGGAGAAGAAATAAAAGATATTATTTCTTTATTAGAAAATGCTTTAGATGATTTAGATTATTTAGCTGAAATGATTATAAAACTTAAAATATTAAATAAAGAATATTATGATAAAGCTGCTAAAGAAAATGAAATTTATGATATAATTTAAAATATACTAACATGGAAAAAGAAATAAAAAAAATTAATTGTCCTGAATGTAATAGTGAAAAAATTATTGAAGAAGGAACTGTAAAAAATAATGGCCAACTTAATAGTGATGATTATTTTTCATGGGTTGAAGATCCATATTATAAATGTAGAGAATGTAGAACTAAATTTGATATAGTATTATGAAAATTTTTAAGAGTTTAAAAAATCCAACTCCAGAAAAAAGGATTGCATTAAGGCAGGAAATGAAAAATAATGGATTTTATTTTTCTTCATTTGACAAAGTTTTGGATGCAGAACTTTTTTACAAAGAAAATAGTCAAATTAAAGTTGTTGAAGAATTATGGACTTTTGAAAAAAGAGATCCTATTCCAGGATTAGATGATATTTGGGTATAATAATCTCATTAAAATAAAAAATGGATAAAATTATTTTAATGTATTTAATAGAAAATAAATCCATAATTAACATTTCTAAAGAAATCGGATGGAGTTATAAAAAGGTAAGAAATTATCTTTTAAAAAATAATATTAAATTAAGAAAAAGAAATACTAAAGGATTACGCTTTCATTCGAGAAGTACAAGAAATAAAATGAGGAATTCGGCTTTAGGAGAAAAAAATCATAATTATAAGAAATGTTCAGAAAAAACCCGGAAAATTTTTAAAGATTTTAGAAATAAAGTAATAAATGATCCTAAATTAAAAGAAGAAATATATAAAAAAGTAAGTAAAACTAGAATAGAAAGAAAATTATCAGTTGGAAAAAATAATCCTATGTCTAATCCAGATACTATTAAAAAATGGATAAAATCGAATAATTTAAAACCTAATAAATCGGAATTAAAATTATTTGAAATTCTTCAAAAATTTAATATAGAATTTTTATTAAATACTAGAGCAGAATATCTCATTATAGAAGGAAAAATTCCAGATTTTATAAATTTAAAGAAGAAAAGAATTATAGAATTATATGGGGATTATTGGCATAGAAATGATACAAAGGAAAAAATTGAAAAAAGAGTAAATCTTTTTAAAAAATCCGGGTATAATACTTTAATAGTTTGGGAAAATGAATTAAAAAATATAAATGAATTAAAAATAAAATTAAATAATTATGTCAAAAATAGTTGAAGCACCAGAAAAGTATACGCCTAAAAGAAATGAAATTTCTTTATTTTTAGCTGGAGGTATAACTTCATGTCCAGATTGGCAAAAAGAAATAATAAAATTATTTGAAGAAGTTCCTGATTTAGTAATGTATAATCCTCGGAGGAAAAATTTTCCAATACATGATCCAACTGCTTCTAAAAAACAAATAACTTGGGAATATAATTATTTAGAATCTAGTGATATGATTTTATTTTGGTTTGCAAAAGGTTCGTTAAATCCTATTGTACTTTATGAATTAGGTAAATGGGGGAATTCTTCGCCACGACAAATTTTTATTGGAATGGATAAAGAATATGAAAGACAATCGGATGTTATAATTCAAACTGAATTAGCAAGACCAGAAATAGAAATTGTTTATTCTATTAAAGATTTAGCTCTTCAAGTTTTAAATTATATTAATGAAGGAGAAATTGAAGAAGATTTATTAGATGAAGATTAAAAATAATCTAATTTTTTAAAAAATTTAGATATATAAAATATAACCTTGTGATTGAAAATTTAGTGTTTGTAAAAACATTTGAATTGGAGAAATACCAATGAATAAATTTTCAAATATAAAATAACGTAAGGAAAATGGTAATAAATTTACAATCTCAAAGGGTAACTGTACCCACAGCATTTGTCACCAAGGGTAGACAACGAGTAAAACAGTATGGTAATAACGTTTATCTAAAAAATGGAGAAGAATTCGAAATCGAATTATTTAATCCAACCACCAACAAAATTTTAGCAAAAATAAGTATTAATGGAAATTCTCTTGGTTCCGGAATTGTTTTACGCCCCGGAGAAAGAGTATTTCTCGAAAGATATTTAGATGAAGCTAAAAAATTTCTTTTTGAAACATATGAAGTTGCATCTAATGACATTAATGTTAAAGAAGCTATTAAAAAAAATGGAGACTTAGAAGTAGAATTTTATGAAGAATTTAGGAATCCATCTCAAATAATTTATAATCCTCCAAGTTATCATTGGGATTGGACAGGTTATAGTCCAGGAGTATATTATTCTAATACTGGAGGATTGGTTGGAGGAAATTCTTCTTCATCCAGAGGAATGTCATCAGGAGTTCAGTGTTCTTGTAATATAGATAATACTTTAGATCTTAAATCCGTTGATTTAAAGATGCAAGAAACTGGTAGAGTTGAAAAAGGATCTTTTTCAGATCAAGGATTTTCATATGATTCCACTACATTTAATACTTATTTTACTTGGAAAGATACATGGAAAATTCTTCCAGAATCTCAAAGACCATTTGTAAAAGAAGATTTATCAGTTTATTGTACAAATTGTGGAGCAAAAAGAAAAAAATCATCTCATCAGTTCTGCCCAAATTGCGGAACTAAATATTAATTAAAAGTAATATTGTCACAAGGTTATAAGAAAGGGGTTAAAAAGCCCCTTTCTTTTTTGAAACTTTTTTAATAAACCCCCTATAAACATAATATATTTAAACCATTAGCGATAATGAACATTAAAAAGATTTCTTGGAGAAATGTAGGCCCATACGGAAATAAATTACAAACAATTGAATTTGATCCAAACGGAGGACTCTGGATGGTTGTTGGCAAAAATGGCAATGGAAAATCTTTTGTAGTTAATTTACCAAAAATTTTATATTATGGTCGTCTTGATAAATTTAAAAAAGAAGAAATAGCAAATAGATTAAATCACCATGGTTGGATAAAAGGAGAAGTAGAAATATCTCCAGGAACTTTTGTAACTATTGAAAGAAATCTTTCCCCATCGGAGCTTAAAGTTCATAAATATATGACTGATGAAGAACCTGATGATTCTAATGATATTGGTAAATCTGGAATAAAAAATTATCAAGATTATATTGATTTAGAAGTAATAGGTTTACCTTATCATATTTTTAGTAATATCATTTCATTATCAGTAAATGATTTTAAAAGTTTTATAAGTATGACTCCTAACGATAAGCGTATCATTATTGATAAACTTTTTGCTATGGAAGTTATAAATAGAATGAATGATTTAGTTAAAAAAGATTTAAGGGAAGCTAAAATTAATATTGATTTATTTGATAGAGAAATAGCTGCATTGCAAAATTCTATTGCTGGTGCTATAAAAGAATTAGAAAAGCTTAAAAAATCAGTAGAGGAAGATAATACAAAAAGAATACAATTAATTAAAGAAAAACTTTTAGAACTTAAACCTAAACTTGAAGATGCTTATAAAAAACAAAAAATCTATTTACAAAAACAAGAGGATTTAACAAAAGCTCAAAATGCTTTTAATGAACAAAAAAATAATATTCAATCAGCAATTAAACAATTAAATAAAAAAATAGAATTATTTCATCAAGATAAATGTCCTACTTGTGAAACCCCATTTAATGAAAATAGATTTGAATTAATTAAAGGGGATTTATCGGAAAAATTAAGATTAAAAACAACAGAACTTGAAAATTTATTAATTGGAGAAAGTAAATACGAAGAAGCTAGAAAAAAAATAAATGCAGTTTTAATAAAAATTAATGAATATATTGTTCAAGTTCGTTCATCTTTTACAACCCTTCAAAAAGAATATAATAAACTTCAAGAAGATAAACCTAAGGAATTTAAAAGTATAGAAAATATTATTTCAAAAAATTCATCTTCAATACAAAAAAAGGAAGAAGAAAAAGTTAATATAGATGATAAATACAAATATTTAGTTATTCTTTCTGAATTATATAGTGATAATGGAGTAAAGAAAAAAATATTAGAATCCTACTTACCTACTTTAAATAAAGAAATCGAATTTACACTTCATGAATTACATTTTCCCTATGACCTTATATTTAACTCAGATTTTGAACCTAAATTAAATCAATTAGGTATAGAAGTAAGTGTAGAAACTTTATCAACTGGAGAAAAGAAAAGAGTAGATTTAGCAGTTCTAATTTCTATTATAAGAATGTTAAAAAGAAAATATCCCTCCTTAAATATTTTTATGCTTGATGAAGTTCTTTCATCTATTGATGGAGACGGAATCTATGATATTATAGGAATTCTTCAAAAAACTGCTAAAGAATTATCTATGAATATTTTCATTATAAATCATGCTCCTTTACCTTTAGAATATTTTTCTTATCGAATGGAAATAGAAAAAAATGCAGGATTTTCGGATTTAATAATTGAAAAATTAGATGAAGAAGGGGAACAATAAAAAGGGGGAATATTTATATTCTCCTTTTTAGTTCATAAATATATAAAATAAATAAAAATATTATTATGAACGTAGATGTAAGAGATTATGCAGCTTCTAATTTAAGAAATGTAATAATCAAAAACGATTTAGAATTATATAATTTAGCAGAATATGTTATTAATGAGCTTGAATTAGGAGACGAAATAGAGGATGTTATGGAAATTCTTAAAGGTTATGTAGATCTTTCCCTTTGGGAAGATAATAATGATGATGAATTGGAAGAACCCGAACAAACAGAAGAAGAAATAGAAGACGATGATGAAGAATGGATAGATCCTGCAGGAGGAATTCATTATGGCAATGAAGATGATCCAGCTGCTCAATATGAATCTCTTCAAGAAAATCTTAATAATCCTTGCAATGGAGAAAGTAAATTAGCAAGAATTCAATTAAAAAATATATTAAATAATGCTGGTCAAATACTTAATCAAATAGGGGATTGTCAGGAATTAGAAGCTTGGGTTCAAAGTTATTTAACTAAAGCTGATGATTATTTAGAATCTGTCAGAAAAAATTTAGCTTATGGTCAAGATGAAACTACAATTATTGAACCTATACCAGTTCCTTCAACCCCTCCAGCTCCAGAAGAACCTATTGTTCCATCTATAGAGGATTTTGAAGTAGATTATGGAGAAGATGAAATTCCTGCTGAATCAGTTCCTCAAGATGTGGTAGAGCCAGTATCTATTCCCGGAGAAGCTGAAGATGAAGGACCAGAAATCGAAGAACCTGAAGATATGGAAGAGATTCCAATGCCTAAAGAAGAGGAAGAAGATGAAATAACTTTTGATGATATAGATTTTTTAAATCAACAAGAAGGATTTAAAGATGAATTAGATCAAGAAGAAATAAAAAATGATTTTTCAGATATAGATGATGAAATCGAAGATGAAACTGAAGAAGATGAAAAAGATGAAGGAGAAGAAGATGAAGAAGGGGAAGAATTAGAAGAATCTTTTAAAGATAAACAAATAGTTGAAATGTTTATAGATAATTATCCTTGGTATGTTAAAAAAATAGATAATACTCACTTTTTTATGTCTACCAATCAGAAGGATTTAGAAAAAGGAAAAGGATGGCCTTATCATATTGGTGAACATAAAAAGAGATCATATTATAATGATTTAAATGAATGGCTTCACGGAGGAAAATCACCAGAAGGTAAAAATTTTAAAATGGATTATTTATGAAAAAAGAGGTTTCGGAAAATTATAATATAGATGAAGAAATTCCAGAACTTAAACTTGAAGAAAAAGATATGGAAGATATGGAAAATTTAGATTCCGAAGAAGCTTCTATTAATAAATTAGAAGAAATTAAAATATTTTTAAGAAATGAACTTCTTGTTCCGGAATTTAATAGAATGGGGGTAAAATGTTTTTATCAAGGACAAAAAACAGAAGGAATTCCAATGGCTGAATTATCTGTAAGTAATTCTTTTCTTTTAAAAATAGATAATCAAATTAAAAAAATTCCATTATCTGATATTATTTCAATTGTATATAATAAATTTGAAGAAAAAAATGAAGTTAATTTTGAAAATTATATTTTATCTATACTAGATTATATTTTATCTGTTATAGATTATGTTGAAATAGAACTTCCAAATTGTAAATTTATAACAAAGGATTTTAAAAAACTTTTAGATGAGGATCAAACTATACAAAAAGCTTATGAATTAAATACTCCTTATGAAGAAGTTGCAAAAAAAATATTAAATAAAATAGTTTAAAAAAATGGCATACGTATTTGAAAATTTAGAAGCATTTTTAAATGAAGATATGGGAACAATGAAAATATTTGGAAACATACCTTCAGAGTGGAGAGATAAATTTTTTAAAACTTCTTCCGGTGGTAAAATTGGTCCTAAATCAGAAATAAAATTGATAGAAGATTCTACTAATTATAAAAAATTATTAAAAATAATTAAATCCGAATCAAAATTTATTATAATTAAAGTAAATGGAATATCTAAATATTTAATTGAACAAGAATCTCAAAATAAATTTAAAGTTTGGGATGCAGATAATATGTGGTCTGAAGTAAAAAGAAAACGAGATGAAGAAAGAAAAAAACAAGAACAAGAAAGAAATAATATTAAAGAATCTTTTTTATCAGAATCTAGAAGAGGACATCATTATGTAGAATCTGGTCTTGTTGGATCAATGACGGTAAATGAAATAATAGAATTTATAAAAAAATTACAAACAGAAGGTAAACAAGTAGAAGTTTATGCTATAGTTAAAGATATAGAAAGAGAAAAAATAAGTCAAAAAAGAGCTGAAATTAGATCAATAGAAGATCCTTTAGAAAAATCTAAAGGATATTTTGAAAAATCATCAATTTCTCAAAATAAAAGATTTAATATTTTTGCAGAAAAGAAAAGAGCTGAATTAGATAAAATTATAGATGATGAAATAAATTCTTTTAAAGAAAAAGTTATAGTAAATTTTGATATTGCTATGAAAAAAATTATAGAGGATTTAAGAAAAGGTTATGATTGGCAAGCTAATCCTGAAGAAATAGGTAAAAAAATTGTATCAGGAGTAGATTTTTCGGGTATAAAGAAATTTGCTCAAGCTTATAAAGCTATTTCTTCTGGATCTGATAAAAATCCTGTAGAAGCTTCAAAAGAATTAAAAAAATTAGGATTTGATACTAATGAATCTCTTCATGAATGGTTTGTAGAAGATCCACAAGTTGATGGAGATGGAAAAGATGAACATGAAGAAATAGTTGATCCTGAAAGATTAGAAGATATTTTAGAATTATATAATGGAGATTCTGAAGAACTTTTAGAAGATTTACTTAATGTAATACCTGAAGAAGAACTTGAAAAATATCTCGATGAAATAGAAAAAAATAAGCTTGAAAAAGAAGATTTTGAAGATGATACTGAAGAATAAAATGAATAATTTAAAAATATATTTTTTTAAAGCGCTAAGAACTTAGCGCTTTTTTAGTGTAAAATGATTATGGAAATCAACAAAATAGAAGATTATATAGAGGATTTTAAAAAGTCTTTTTTATCAGAAGACTTTCAATGGAGAAAAGGTCAAAAAGAAGCTATTATTAATATAATAGAAACTTATTACGATAAACGTTATGATACAGTCATATTAGATGCTCCAGTAGGTTCCGGAAAATCTATTATAGCTATGTGTTCTGCATGGATTTTAAATAGAGAAAATAAAAAAGGTTATATACTTGCTTCTGATATTTCTCTTCAAGAACAATATGAAAAAGATTTTCAAAAATTAAAACTTAATTGGGGTAGTGTAAAGGGGATAGATAATTATATTTGCATAGATAATATGGAAAAAGCTTCCATAGGAACTTGTAAAATAAAAGATATTTATGCAGGAAAAATGTCTTGCTATACTGAATGTCCTTATTATAGTGCAAGAGATCATGCTTCTACTTCTCAAACTTCTCTTCTAAATTATGCTTATTGGTTAATACATATGAATTATGTAAATTTAATAATGGGGGAAGATAAACAAATATTTAAGCCAAGAGATTTTACATTTTGTGATGAAGCTCATAAAATACTTGATATAATCCAAAATAATTATAGTCCTAAATTTGATAATAAAACATTAGAAAAAATAGAAAAGATAACTAATTTTTTTAAAACTTATAAAGTTTTTAATCATGAAAATCAATTTATTGACTTAAAAAATTTAATAAAAGAATTATGGGAAGAAGAAAATCAAGATAATCTTTTATCTATGTTATCAAAAATTAGTAAATTATTAAAAGAATATTTAGATTCTATTTCAAAATTAAAAGAAAAAGTAAAACAAGATTATCCAAAAGGTAAACCCCCGAGAGAATGGAGAGAAGCTCTTTATATTTCTAATTGGTTATCTGATTTAGAATTTAAATTAAGTGATTATGTACAAATTATAGAAGAAACTTCTTCCCGAAATCTTGTTAAAAACCCCCAAGGAGAAGATTTAGTTTTTAATTGTCTTAAAGAATCCTATCTTATGCATAGGTATTTTCATAGATGGACAGGGTTTAGAGTATTTATGAGTGCAACCTTTGCTGATCCAACTGATTATCTTTTAAGTCTTTCATTGAAAAATGCTAAATATATTAAGGTTGAGAGTTGCTTTGATTTTTCAAAAAGCCCCATTTATTTTTATAATAGAAGAAGGATGTCTCAAAGTACTATGCAAGCTAATCTTCCTTGGCTTTATGAAAAAGTAAATGAAATTATAGATAAACATATTGGGGAAAATGGAATTATACACTCAGCTTCCTATGATCTTGCTATGAAAATATATGAACACTTAACTCCTAAAAATAGGAAAAGAGTACTTGTTTATAATGGAACAGAAGAAAAAAGAAAAGTTTTAGAAACTTTAAAATATGAAAAAAGTCGAGTCCTTATCGGTCCTTCTTTATTAGAAGGTCTTGATTTAAAAAATGATTGGAGTAGATTTCAAATATTTGCTAAAGTTCCATATCTTTCATTAGGTGATAGATTTGTTAAAGCAAAATTAGCTATAAATCCTTCTTGGTATAGATGGAAAGCTATTATGAGTATTTTACAAGGAACTGGTAGAAGTGTTCGTAATGAAAAAGATTGGGCAATAACTTATATTCTTGATGGATCACTTGGGGATTTAATACATAATAATAGAAAAGCTTTTCCCATAGAATTTATGCAAAGATTACAAGTAATTAGTGAATAAATATCAAAATAAGATTGATAATGAAAGCTAAATTTTTGAATTTTGAAAGAGATAAAGACCCTAAAAAATCATTAAAAATAGGTAAATATAGATTTAAAAAACCAGGTGATAGTGAAATAGGAAATTTATTTATAAGGAACCATCCTGAGGGTAATAAAATTATACTTATTAATAAAAATACAGGGGAAGAAATGGAAATAGGATTATATGCAGCAAAAGGAGTTATTAAAGCTCTAAAATTTAATTTAAAATGAAAAAGCCTAATCTAATGACGAAGTTTTTCAATACACTAACAAACAAATCTAACGGAATATAAATACAAATATAACAAAAAATTAATGAATTATAAAAAAATTTATGATGAAATAATACAAAAAGCTAAAGATAGAAATAAAGTTAAATGTATATATTGTGATAAATATATGGATATTGGAAATTACAATAGATGGCATGGAAATAATTGTAGATTAAAATAACTATAAAAAATGATTTCTATTATATTAATATTATTAGCTTCTATTTTTAATTCCTGTATGGATGTACTAAAAACAAGATGGTCAAAAAGTATATTTAGATTTTGGCCAAATCAAGATTGGATAGATCCAACAAAATCTTGGAAAAATAAATGGATGTCAAAATATAATTGGGTAGATTTTATTATGTCTACTTCATTAGTATTTTTAACAGATTTTTGGCATTTATGTAAATTTCTAATGATAGTTTTATTTTGTTTATCTGCTATTTTGTATAAGCCTTTAATGAATAATATTTTAGATCTTTTAATATTTTATTGCACTTTTACTATAACATTTGAAGTATTTTATAGTAAGATTTTAATAAAAAAATAAAAAGCCTGATCTCCCGACGAGGCTTTTTTGATACACTAACCAACAAATCCAAATTATCAATGTATGTAATTGATTGTGCAAATATAATAAAAATTTCTTAAAATTTTAATTTTTTTAATAAAATTTGTTTTTTATAACATCCAAGTCCATTAATATATAGAAAAACAAATCTATTTATTAATGGCACTTTACCAAAAATTTAATAATGAAGACATTTTAATTCGTGGGGTCATTGCAGGTCTTCTCGATGTCTTAAATAACCATATTCAATATAAACAAGTTTGGGAAAATGATGATATTGAAACTGTAGAAGTTCCTTGGTTTTATAATCAATCAGGAGATGAAAGATTTATGCAAGATTTTTATACTCATTATGGAGATTGTCTTCCTCCTCGACCAGTTGATGGTAATTTTGATATGGTTCCTAGAGGAATTATAACTTATAATGGGTCTACTATAAATGCTCAAAGAATCACTTCTAGATATGTGCAGGGACGTTATGTTAAAGAGGTAAATGGTAAACTTGAATCTTATGTTTCTTTTTTGTATTCAATCCCCCTTAATGTTAGATTTGAATGTGAAATGTTGATTGATAGACAAATAACTGCTCTTAAAATTGAACAAGAAATTAGAGAAACCTTTTATAAAACTTTAACTTTTTATACTTATTTTAAAGGACTTAGAGTAGGATGTACAGTTGGGTTCCCAGAAGATTTAGCTATAGAAAAAAATATTCAATATTCTTTTGAATCAAACAATCCAATAAAGTTAACTTTTCAATTAGAAGTAGAAACGTATCAACCAGTTTTTGATAAAACTACTGAAATGAAAGCTACTACAAAAATTAAAGGATTTTCTTATGATTTGCATCAAATAGATAATAAAAATCCAGGAACCTTTGTTATTACAAAACCCTCAGAAGGAACGATAATTCCTAAAGGAATTCCTTATTGGGTTGAATGGACATATACAAAAGAAAATTATTCTATACCTAAAGTAAATCTTTATTGGCTTTATTATAATACTAATGATAGATTTGATATAGATCTTTTTCAACCTAACTATGAATATTATATTTGGAATATTCCAGACGATTTTACTTCATTTAAAGAACCAGCAATCATATGGGGGAATACTCCATCTATTTCAGTTTTAAGAGAGCCTTTAATAAAAATTATTCCAGATTTATCAACTGGTGAGATAACTCCATCTTCTTTTTTTATATTTAGTTCTGGTTATTTTTTAACTCCTCTTACAGATGCTTCTATAGATATTCAAATTGAAATGAAAGATGATACTGGGGCTATATCTTTTAGTTCTGATGGAGCTATTTGGGCAAATATTAAATTAAATCAATTAGATGCATCTACCCCAATTTCTATAGCATCAGATGCTTCTATATTTTTTCCAGGAACAATAGATTATAAAAATATAAATATTCATGTTACTAATAGTAATAATACAGATGCTTTTGGCATAGTACATAATTTAACTATAGTATAATGAAAATAGTTAAAGAATCTATAAATTTTGAAAGAGGATTAGATCCTAAAGAATCAATGAATATTGGAATAAAACCAAAAATTACAGATTGGTTATATAATTATTTTATTGTTACATCTCAAGCAACTAAACAAAGTTATTTTAAAATAAACGATGATTTAACTATTGATATTTATGGTTTTTTTGCAACATCATGGAAAGGAAATTTTCCAGATTATATTCAATTTAATAAAATATTTACTAATAAAAATAATAATGGGGATTTTCAAATTGGAGCAGGAAATAAAATGAATACTTTAAGAGGATGTCCTAAAATTGTAGAAGGAAATTTTGATTGTACTAAAAATAATCTTAAAAATTTAATTGGAGGCCCAATTATAGTAGAGGGTACCTATTATTGTGGGCAAAATCCTTTAGAATCGTTAGAAGGATTAGCTAAAGAAATTGGATCTGGACTTTCCTGTAATAATAAATCAGGTTTAACTAAAAAAGATATTCCTAAAGAAACAAAATTTAGTTGTTATTCTGATCAAATTAGTATTTCATATTGGGGAAATTGGTAAAAATTAAAAAAGCATAAAAAACTAACGGTATAATAAATATATAGAAAAAACAATTGATTAATATAAAAGTATAATATGATAGAAAAAATTAACCAACTAAAGAACAAAACCGCATTAAATAGCGTTAAGTCTTTATGTGAAGCTGCAGTAGCTGGATTAACTTCAGGTCTTTATAATAATGTTACACCAGAAGCTAAATATGAGATAGAAAAATTTTCTATTAAATCCCTTTTTGAAGGATTAAAAGATATTAAAGATGAAGAAGTTCAAAATTGGTTAACAAACCAAAAGAGAATTTATGCAGTAAAAAATTTAGGTGTTAGAGAAAGCATAAATATGCTTCTTGCATCTGAAGCTAAAAACAATGCATCCTTAAAAACAGTTCTTGAATCTTTTAAATCTCATATAGATGGAGAAGTTCCTGAAGTAAGATTATATGAAGAATTTATAACTGCAATGAATTCTTTCAATTATTTTCCAAAAGTAGGAAATGCAATTAAAGCAATAGAAGATAATGTCGATAATTATAGATCAGATGTTTCAATAACTAAGATTATTGAAACTATGAAAGATAGTAGAAGTCATTATCTCATTCCATTAATAGAAGATGTAGTACAAAATTATCTTGATAATAAAACAGAACAAACTAAACATTTCTTAAAAGAAACTCTTGTTAAATTTTCATATGATCCTTTTATTAGAGATATTATTAATTTAGTTACAATTGATGCTACTGAACTTCAATTAGAATATGCTAATGCTCAATGTGATATTGAAAAAGTATTTAGTCCTATTTTATATCTTGGCGAAAATGAAGCAGTATTTAGTGTTAAAGGATTATATTATATTAAAAAAGGAAATACAGTTTCCCGTTTAAATGAAAAATATATTGAAAGATTAGATTCAGAATTTATTCATTTATGCGAAGCTATAAATAATCCTAATGTTATTATTACTCCAAAAGACATAACCGTTTATGAAGGTAAGGATAAAGCTATTATTAAAGATGATAAAATTATAATTAATGAAAAAGAAATAAGTTCTAAAGAATTTGCTGAAAGTGCTGAAATAGCTCAGTGGACTGGTAGAGGATCTTTCTTATTACTTATTGAAACTTTAAGGAGAAATTTTAATGAAATAGCTGAAATAGATTTTGCAAAAAGAGTTTTCTTAAAAGAAGATCAAAATCATTCTGCTGATGTATTTAAGCTTCGTGGCAATATTTTCATTGCTACCCATAATACTACAGATGGCAAAAATACATTTTATCGTAACATTAATCCTATACAAGCTAAAGGAATTATGATGGAACATCTTCGATATGATGTATCTCGTTTATTTGAAGGTTTACTTCCAGAAGAAGAAAAAATTATGGAAGAAATTGAAGAAACTAAAAAAGAATATCAAAATTATATAACTCTTATTGAATCTAAAATAGAAGAATTTAATAAAAATACAGATTCAAAAGTAAGTAATTTAGTTATTGAAGCTTTAAATGAAGAACTTTCTGAAGTTCAAGAAGATTATAAAAATTATTTAAATGTAGCTGAACGTTATACAAGACCATTAGGAGAAGCTATTACAATTACAGTTGACGTAGATGGTAAAAAATATACTGTTCCTATTCCAAATAATGGAGGAACTACAGGAAATGCTGAAACAGAAACAAAACCTGAAGATGCAGGAACAGAAGTAGGAAAAGACCAAGTTGAACAACAACCTGCATCTGCAGTAACTTTTCAAGATGATCAAACTGAATTATTAGGAGATACTCCAACTATAGGTAACGATCAAGTAACTATGGGTTCAGATCAAGCAGAAGCAGATGCTGATAAAGCAGAAGCAGATGCAGATAAAACTGGAGAAGAAAAACCAGAAGGAGAAGGTAAACCTGAAACTGAACCAGAAATTGAACCAGAAGGAGGAAAAACTGATACTGGAGAAGAAAAACCAGAAGGATCTGAAGAACCAGCTGATTTAAAAGGGGGAGAAGAAGATGAAATTAAAATAGAAGATGAAACTGATAAGGATGAAGAAGAATCTGAAAAAAAAGCTGAAGAATCCTCTGATGAAAAAACTTCAGAAGCTCCTAAAAAACGTAAAGTTTTTCTTAAGAAAAAAGTTAAAAAAGTAAACGATTAATATAATAAAAATATTATGATAAAAGGTTTAAAATTACCCGTTCAAGTTATATCTGGAGAAATATGCGATAATATTGGAAATCCTATTTTAAAAGCTAATAGAGAAATAGGACAAACCCCTCTAGAACCAACTGAAAGGGATGCCCTAATATATTTAATAGCGGATCTTATTAATAGAGAATTTCCAAAAATGGAATCCGTTAAAGAATCGTTAAATGAAACTAATCTAGGAGATAAAGTTCTTTTTAATAAAGAAAGAGGTTATGTAATAGGGCAAACTTCCGATGGTAAATGGATAATACAAATACAAGGATCTACTAAATCCGCAAGTGATAAGGAAATTAAAGTTTTAAGAGGATCTGTTCAAAATGTAACTTTAAAACCTCCTATGAAATTTGATGATAAAACTCAAAAATTATTATTTGAACAATTTATAAAATGCGGTATATTTTATGGAAATGTCCCTATTAAAACTAATGATTGTTATGTAAGATATTCAGAATTTGTTAAAGCTAAAGAAGGAGAACAATTAAATGTTCTTATTGAAGGTAATTTAAATATTATGCCAAAAGAACAAGTTAAAATATTTGAAAATCCTAATGATTTTGCTAATCCTCAAGATTATGTTAAAGCAGTTATTATTGGAGAAAATGAAGATGTAGTAGCTAATATTCTTGTTCATGCTGGGGATTATTCTCAAGCTATTGGAGATGCAGATCCTGTTAGAGTTATTCTTGGCCCTGATTCCGAAAATCCTGAAATGGATACATTACCAAAAGGAAGCGTTAGAACTCTTTCAGTTTAAAAAAACTGATAAATATTTATGTCTATAAAATTTAAAGATTTTAATATAAATAGATTCTGGGAAAAAACCCCAACGCCATTAAAATACCTATTAGTTTTTGTTATCTTTATTTCAGTCTCTTATTTCATTTTTGCTAAAAATTTAAAAGATTCTAGCATTAAAGAAATACAAACAATGAAAATAGGTATTAATGCTACATATAAACTTATAGATAATTTTGATGATTTTCGTAGAGAACAAAATATTTATAATAAAGATATTTTAGAATATTTAAATAATTTAAAAACACTTGTAAAAGAATTAAATTCTAATACAAACAGAAAATTAGATATGATTTTAAGTTCAGGAGGTAAAAATTCTAAAGATTTAATAGAAAAACTTCAAATATTAAATGAATCTTTTAATAATCTTTCTAAAGCATATGATAGAAATATTAAACCTCCTAAAACATATTTAATAAGAGGATATAAATATGAAGGAGAAGATACTATTAAATAATTATAAAATGAAAAATAAGAAATTCAATATCCAATCATTAATAATAATAGGAATTATTAGTATTTTAATTATTTATATGATAGTAGATTTTTTTATAGCTACACCAAAATTAAAAGCAGAAGTAAAACAAGTTAATATTGAATATCAAAAATTAGGTAAATATTTAAATGAAAAAATTCCTGAAATAGATTCTACATTAAAAAATCAATCTACTAAACTTATTCAACAAACTAATGAGATTTACGAATTAAAAGAAGAAATTTCAAAACCTTAAAGTATTAATAATCTGAATATAGGCACACAAAAACTTGTTGTGCCTTTTTTTGTATAATAACTAAATAAGAAAAAGTTATGCCAATACATGTAAAAAATCGTGATTTAAGAGAAGAATTAATTAAATCAAAAGCTCAAGATAAATTAACTAAAGAATGTTTAGATATGTTTATTCTAATGGCTCATAAATTTAGTACAAAATTTAAGTATATTTATCCAGAGGATAAAGAAGATTGTATTTCATTTGCAATAATGGATTGTTATCAATATTGGAGAGGATATAATCCTGAAAAAAGTGTTAATGCTTTTGCATATATTACTCAAGTCATAAAAAATGGATTTGCAAAAGGATGGCGTAAATTATATGGTAATATGCCAAAAAGTAAAAAAATAAGTATTAGTTATAATAAAATATACAGTATTTAATGAAACCTCTATTAAAAAATATTGATGGGTTATTTATATGTGAGGAATGTGGAATATTATGTAAAAAGAAAGATAATTTAAGTAGACATATAGGATTAAAACATAATAAAGAAGAATATTTAAAAAAATATATAATAGAAGAATCCGATAAATATTGTCCTATTTGTAAAACCCCTATGAATATAAATATTTCATTTTGTAATTTTCATAAAACTATTTTTTGTTCTAAAAAATGTCAAAATATAAATTTATCCCATAAAAAGAAAAATTATACTTTAGATAAAAAAATATTAATAGAAAACAAAAGGAAACAAACATGTTTAGAAAAATATGGGGTAAATAATCCCATAAAAGATCCTTTAATTATAAAAAAGATAAAACAAACATGTTTAGAAAAATATGGGGAATCTTCTTATTTTAAATCTAAAAAATTTAAAGATGAATTAGATAATAGAATGAATTCATTTTATCATAAAAAAAGATTTTTAAATTCAAATTTACATTATCAATCTTCTTATGAGTTAGATTTTCTTGAAAAATACTATAATAGATTTGTTATAGAAAATGGGCCAACAATTTTTTATAATATTAAAAATAAAGAAAAAAGATATTATTCTGATTTTTATGTGCCTTCATTAAATCTTATTATAGAAATAAAAAGCTCCTATATTTATAAAAAAACACTTGGAGAAAACTTACAAAAGAAAAAATATTCGGAAAAAATGGGATATAATTTTCTTTTTTTATTAGATAAAAATTATAAAAAATTAGAGAAGTATGCCAAATGAAGCCTATAAACTTTGGCATAAGCCAAATAGATCAGGAACTAAATCTGAAGGGGGGACAAGTCAAACTCACCAAGGATATGCTAATATTAAAAATATTTCTAAATATATCGGAAATCCTAATTTGATAATATACAGAAGTTCTTGGGAATTTTCATTTATAAAATGGTGTGATGCATCCCCATCTATACTTAAATGGTCTTCAGAACCAATAAAAATACCTTATTATGATAGAGTTTCTAAATTAGATGAATGTAAAAGATTAGGACTTGATCCAAATCAACCTAAAAATTGGGTTATTAAAAATTATAATATTGATTTTTGGGTTGAAGTAAAAATGTCAAATAGCAATATTGAAAAATGGTTTATTGAAATTAAACCAAAAAATAAACTCTCCCGACCTATTCCGCCAAAACCAGGAGCTCCTTTAAAAGAACAAAAAAGTTTTACTATTAAAGCGAAAGAATATTTAATAAATGAAGCAAAATTTGCTGCAGTAAATGAATGGGCAAAAAAAGCAGGAGGAAAATTCTATATTTTTACTGAAGATCAATTAATAAGATATGGAATTATTGGAGGAAGATTTGATTTACCAAATAAATAGAATATGATACACCCTCGAGATGAAAATAAGATTCTTCAACATGTTCATAATATAAAGGATCAAGCATATTTTACTCTATTTGAGAAATATATGATCCAACAATTAGAAGGATCTGATAAATTAATTGAAATTGATTCTACAGATCAAGAATCAATCATTAGTGCTTTAAATGGGGGATTTCCTATTCCAGGAATAGTTTATACTTTTATTTATAAAGGTGCTAATGTTATAGTAGATTTAAAAAAAGGACCAAAAGAATATGTGGATTTAGTTCCTTTAATATTTTGTATGAATACAGATAGAGGATATTTTTCAGGCATAAATTTTAATACTCTCCCCTCTGATGTTAGACTTAGATTTTTAGAATCTTTTTATGAAACATTTAAAGATTTCTTAAAAAGAGAAGTAGATGTTCTTGCTCAAAATAATAAGCAAGCAATTAATAAAAGATTTATAGCTTTTATGAAATCGGGGGGTGGACAAACTATGATTAAATTATTTAATAAGAAAAATGGGGCAAATTTCAATTTTGCTTATAGAAAATATTTAATAGAAAAAGTAGATAATTTAAGGATGGTAGAATACTCAGAATGGAAATACATACCATTTTATGAACCTAAAGATGCATTCAGAAAACTTAATTATAAGCAATTATATAAACTCTATAATTTAAGTTTAAATAAAAATAATATGAACCCCAATCCAGATTTAAATATATAAATAAAAGAAAATAAGTTATGGCAGGATTTGTGCTAAAAAGCTTAGATGGAAAACGTCTAGGTATTATAGGTAATATACAAAAAAATATTAGGGATCTCGCCTCATTAGGAATGAAATGGGACGAAAAAATTATAAAACAATCTAAATCTATAGGTATTGCTGAAGCACAGTTAGATAATATGTATGGTTTATATTATCAAGGTAACTATGCAGGAACTGATTATGGTCAAAAAGAATTCATTGCCTTTTATGATAAAGAATATCCTACTCGTAGAGATTTTCTTCGTAAGTTCTCTATGAATGGAGAAATTGAAAATGTTCTTGAAATTATTGCAGATGAAACTATTATATATGATGATAATAATTATTTTGGATATCCTAATACAAAAAATCTAAAATCTGTTATTAAACAAGAAAAAGCTAAAGAAATTGTTGATGATTTAAATGAAGCTTTTAGAAAAGTTTATTATGCTTTTAAATTTAATCAATCCCATGATGCATGGCATTATTTAAAAAAATTTCTTATTGATGGGTTTTTATCTTTTGAAATTATTTATGATGGTGAAGGAGAAGAAAATGCAAAAAATATTATAGCTCTTAAAGAAATTGATCCTATTGAACTCGAGCCAGAAATACGTATTAATAAAGATAATGGGCAAGAGTATAGAGTATGGGTTCAATTTAGAGGGGATTCACGTAAACAAAGAGAACTTTTAGATTCTAATCTTATTTATATTTCCTGGGCAAGAGGTAATTTTATATCTAGATTATCATATGTAGAACGTCTTGTTAGATCTTTCAATATGATGAGAACTCTTGAAAATTCCCGTATTATTTGGAATGTATGGAATGCCCAAATGAGAGTAAAAATTCTTGTTCCTATTGGAAGTCAATCTGATGCTAAAGCAAGAACAAGATTATCTGAATTAAGAGGTATGTATAAGGAAGAATTAAATATAGATGATACTTCTGGAGAAGTAACCTATAATGGATCTCCTCAATTTAATTTTGCTAAAACATTTGTTATCCCTACAAGAGAAGGAGTACAAACTGAAATTGATGGATTTCAACCAGCAGGTTATGATTTATCTAATACAGAATCTCTACAATATTTTTGGCAAAGATTTGTTGTTGAAACAAAAGTTCCTGGTAATCGTTTTAGTAATAATACTGAGGGTTCTACTACAGCTACTTGGGGGACAGGTGGGGAAGGTATTGCTAGAGAAGAATTACGTTTTTCTAATTTTATAAATCGTATTCGATCCATTTATCAAGAAGTTTTACTTAAACCTCTTTGGATTCAATTTATATTAAAACATCCGGAATTTAAAGAAGATGAAATATTAAAGGGATCTATAGGTCTTGAATTTGTTGAAGAAAATCTCTTCAAAAAAATGAAAGAAAGAGATCTTGCTGAAAAAGGAGCTAATACTGTTACTACTCTTTCCAATATTAAAGAACCTACTGTAAATCCTGATGGTACCCCCGGAGAAAAGAATTTCTTTGATCCAAAATTTCTTGTAGAAAAATTTATGGAATTTACAGAACAAGATATAAAACTTAATGCTAAATATAAAATAGAAAGAGAAGAAGAAATTAAAAAACTTGCTAGAGCTTATGCTAGAATAATAGTTGCAAGTGGAGGAACTCCGGGTGCTGCTGGCGGAGGTGGAGAATTAGGAGGTGGAGGTTTTGGCGGTCTTGGCGGAGGCGGTGAAGCTGGTGGATTTGGAGGTGCCGGAGGATTTGGTGAAGAAATTGGAGGTGCCGGAGGAGAAGAAATTGGAGGTGCCGGAGGAGAAGCTGGAGGGGGTGAAGCAACTGCTGGGGGAGAAGAATTAGGATTATAAATATTTAATAGAATAAAAAATAAAAGATTGATAAATATAAAAAATTATCAATCTTTTTTGTGAATTCATGAGAGCTAAATTAATTAATGAAATTATTCAACCCCGAGATTATAATAATATAAAAGAATCTCTTACTTTTAATCGAAAAGAATCTAATATTTTTAAAAAATTAGGGATAGGAATAAAAAATTGGGAAAAATTAAAAGTAAGAGATATATTAATACCCAAAAAAGATATTATTTTAGATAAAAATAACAGATTTGCTAATAAAGGTTCTCTTAGTATTTTTAAAGAATCCTATGTATTAGTAACAAAAATTGATATAGAACCCGATGGATTAGAAATATGTTATTTCCAATGCTGGGATCTTAAAGAAGCTTTAGATAGAAGTAAAAATCTTAATGTAGCTTTACCAGTAAGTAATTTAATGGTAGGATCTATAAAACAATATGAAAATAGATTTAAAATATATGAAGGCTAAATTAATAAAGGAAAAATTAGATTTTAATAGGGAAGGAGAACCCCTAAAAAAAATAAGAATAAGTAAAAAAGAAGAATTATATTTATCTAAAATACAAGATTTTTTTAATAATATAAATATAGATTTAACTTATTATAAAAATGAAAATCAATGGATTATAAATTTTTTTAATAATGGATTAAAAATATTAAATAGTATTAATAATTATACAGGAATATATGAAAATGATATTTTTTTACTTCTTCAAGATGATGAAAATATATTTAATTATAAAATTTCAGAATGGCAAGATTTCTGTAGAGGAGTAATAGAAGAAATTACAGGAGGAGGAATTAATCAATTAATAGTTGGTGCTCAAGAAATAAAAGAAAATTTAGAAAAGATTTACGAATGAAAGCTATTTTAATAAAAGAAAAATTAGATTTTAATAGGGAAGGAGAACCATTAAAGAAAATGGGTTTAGGCATGGGAGTGAAAGCTACTATGTTAAAAATATCCGAAATACTAAATAAATTTCACATTTTAGCATATTATAGAGAAGATGATGAAGGGGTTAATGTACTTAATTTAAAAGATGAATCGGGATATAATGAAGGAGGATTTATAGAAGATGAAATGTGGGAATTAGATTATATTCCTGAAGATTTTTTTCAACTTGAAGAAAATGAAAAACCCGGTTTAGTTTTATTTTATGGAAGTAATAGAAAGAAAGAATTTAATGAAGATTGGAAAGCAGCAATATCTTATATTTTAGATTTAAAATTTGGAAATATAAAAGATTTAAATTCAAAAATATATGAATTAAAAGATAATTTAAATATTGCAAAAGAGGTTAAAAAAAATAGAGATGAATTAAATTTATGAAAGCATATTTAATTTCTGAAATATTATCATTCAATAGATCTAATAATAATCCTTTAGACAAATTAAATATAGGAAGAATTGAAGATAGAGTTATAGAAAATTTTATGAAAGCTATTAAAAAAATAGGAATTAAAATTGAAAAAAAATCTTCAGTTACTACCGAAGGGGTTTGGGATTTTTATTTAAAAGATAAAGAATATTCTGAAATAGATTATGATAATTATTATATTTTTTACACTCCTGAAAAAGTTGCTGAAAGAGAAGGGTGGGAAGATCAATGGGGATTTTTCATTTCAGATGAAAAGGATGGTTCAATATTGATAGGTCCTACAAAAGATTGGAAAGAACTTGTTAATTTTTTAAATAATGAAAGAAATAAAATTATTAAAAAATTACATGAATCTTTATCGTTTAATAGATCAAATATTAATCCTTTAAATAAATTAAATATAGGAAGAATTGAAGAAAGAAATATAGAAAACTTTATTGAAGCTTTAAATAAAATAGGTATAACAGCTACAAAAGAAATTTATGGACTTGAGGGTGTATGGATTTTTGATTTAGAAGACCAACAATATGGAAAAATTTGGGGTAGATATAAGGTTCTTTTTATTTCAGAAAAAGCTGCTGAACAAGAAGGAATAGATCCCGGTTTTTTTATAAATACAGAAGAGGATACAATAGTTGAATCAAAAAATTGGAAAGATTTAATAGATTATTTTAGAGTTATAAAAAAATCTTAAAAATGAAAGCTTTTTTAATTTCAGAAAAATTATCATTTAATAGATCTAATATAAATCCATTAGATAATTTAAATATAGGAAGAATAGATGAAAGAAATATTGAAAATTTTATTAAAGCTTTAGATAAAATAGGAATTGAGGCTACAAAAGAAACAGAAATTGAAGGTTTATGGATATTTAATTTAAGAGATAAAAAATCTTCAAAATCTTGGAGTAGAATATATGACATTTATTATATTTCAGAAAAAG
The DNA here is from genome assembly GCA_028717785.1 of Candidatus Nanoarchaeia archaeon. Next base: position 64,338 of record JAQUND010000002.1, read on the forward strand.
CTGCTAAAGGAAGGGAAGAAGGAGAGGATTGGGGTTTTTTTATAAATAAAGAAACAGTTGATGGATTTTTCGAAAACAAAGCATATTCTAAAGACTATAAAGATATAATAAGTTTTATATTGGAACAGATAAATAAAAGGTATAAATAATAATTTAAAATATTGAGAGTGCTGAAAAGCTAATTATAGAGTAAACATGTAAGACGAGGGTTCGACTCCCTCCATCTCCACAGAATTATTTACCTTTGGTTTGTAATCTGTCAAGGTTTTAATGATTGAACCAGAATCAATCATTTTTGGGGATGTTTGGCTTTGATTATATGTTGAGGGAGTTAATGATTATCTCAAGAACGCAATAAACGGCGAAAATGTTTATGAGAATCGATTAGCAGCTTAAGAAGTTTGCTATCGACAAATGATTAAAGAGTTAAACTTTCGTTTAACTCTTTTTATTTAAATATAATAAAATGGAATCTCAAAAAATTCATTATGTCTATTTAACTACTAATCTTATAAATGGTAAACAATATATTGGGGATCATACAATAAATATAAATGATAAAAAATATTATATAGGTAGTGGGGGAGCTATTTATGGAGCTATTAATAAATATGGTTCTAATATGTTCTTCAAAGAAATATTAGAATGGTTTTCAACTAGAAAAGAAGCTTTTGATGCTCAAGAAAAATATATTAGATTATATAAAACTCATATTTCACAGGGAGGATATAATAAAAGTCCTAAAGGGGGTTTATGCGTTAATGGATGTCATTCCGAAGAAACAAAAAGAAAAATAGGAAATTCTAATAAAGGTAAAAAATGTTCTGAAGAAACAAAAAGAAAAATATCTAAAAAATCCAAATTAATGTGGGGAAAAGAAGAATATCAAAATAAAATAAAGAAAAGTCTTATTGGAAAAAATTTAGGAAAGCATCCTTCAATTGAAGCTAGAGAAAAAATGAGAAATGGAAGTATAAATAAAAATTTAGGAAAAAAACATTCTGAAGAGACAAAACAAAAAATGAAAAATGCTTGGATAAATAGAAAAAGAAAAAATATTAATTGAATATATATATAGATAAAATAAAATATAAATTATGATAGGATCCTTTAATATAAACGATTATTTAAATCGTCTTTATGAAGAAAGCGAATCTAAATCCAATATTTCTAAAACAACCTCATCTATAGAAGGAATTATTATTCCTGAAGAAAATAAAAAATCTTTTGATTGGCTTAAAAAAGAATATCAGAGGGGGAAAACAGAGGTAAAAGTCGAAATAAACATGGGGGGTTCTAATTTTAAACCTGCATTGGATCTTGAAACAAATTTAAAAAGTGTGAAAGATTTTAAACCTGGAATGTTTGGTGATGTTAAAACTTCTGATACCGAAGGCTCTAAAAAGAAAGAAGATGGAATTAAAGACGGTAATAAAGATGGACAAAAACCAGTTGAAGGAAAAGGATTTACTAAATTTGGTTCTAAATCTGGTATAAAAGGCGAAGTTAAAACTAAAAAAGGAGTATCCGTAAAAGACGGAGAAGCTGAAGAAAAAGAAGAAAAAGAAGAAAAAGAAGATAAATATAAGAATAAAAAATAAAAATATGTTAAGGGATAGTTTATTAGCAGATAGATTAAATATGGTAAAGGAAGGAAAAGAAATACCGAAACTACCAACAAAAGAAATAAAAATTATTCAAGATACTATTCCTACTCAGCCAGAGCCTATTCTTCCTTTAATGTCATTATCTGTTGGAATTTATCATCTTATAGAATTTACTGGAATATCTATTCTTTATGGAATAGGTTTAAAAACTATATTTTCTGCTAATTGGTCATTTTTAGGATTATTAGGAGTAGGTGTTTTAACTCATCGAATAATAAATCTTTTATCTAAATTAAAACTTTTTAAATAACCTTACATATAACTTTTAAAATTCTTAAATGTATGGCTAAACTTCTAGTCTTAGAAGGAACAGATGGAGCTGGTAAAGGAACTCAATCAGAATTAGTAAAAGAATATCTAAAAGATAATAATAAATCATTTAAATTTTTCCATTTTCCCATGTATGGACACAATAAGTTTAGCGAAATGATTGCTCGCTTTCTTAGAGGTGAATTTGGAAGTATTGAAGAAGTTTCTCCTTATTTTGTTGCAAATTTATATGCCATGGATCGTTTTATGTTTTTACCAGAACTTAAAAAAGCCATGGATGAAAATTATATAGTTTTATTAGATAGATATGTGTACTCTAATATAGCTTACCAAGGAGCAAAATATCTTCTTAATTCTGATGAAAACAAAGATATAAGAAGATGGATATATCAATTTGAATTTGGATTTTTAAAATTACCTAAACCAGATTTAAATATATTTTTTGATGTTCCTATCGAAATTATAAAACAAAGGTTAGAATCTAATAGAGAAGGAACTGATAGAGAATATTTAAATGGTAAAAAAGATATTCATGAATCTGATATAAATTTTCAAAATGAGGTAAGATCTAATTATCTTTCATCTATGGATAATACTGGTAATCGTTGGGATAATCATTGTAAAATAATTTCATGTATTGATAATCAAAATAAATTATTTAATCCATTAGATTTATTTAATTCTTATAAAAAATATATAGACGAAATTTTATGATAAATAATACAAAAAAACTCTTATATAATATTACAAAATATAAAGAATACAAAAAACTCTTTCTTTTTAAAAAAAAGAAAGGAATTAATAGTGTTCTTTTTTGTACAAATGATTTACCGGATGAATGGCTTATTGATATAGTTACATTTCAAACTAAATCAGGAAATATTACAGAAGATATTATGATAACTAAAAAAGAATTAGAACAAGAATTAGAATATTATAGAAATAATGGATATTCTGAAATTTAACTGATACTTAACCTTTTTAAAAAATCATAACGTTTTTTAGACAGTATATTGGTAAAAACTTAAATATTTTATAAATATATAAAAAATAACTTAATCTTTTTATAAATCATGGAAAAAAATCAAAGTACAACACCAGTATCGACACCGGCACCAGCATCGACACCAACACCAGTAATTGATCCAACTCAAGCAGTAGAAACTAATGCATATGTTCCTACATATAGATTAAAACCCGAATTTAAACAAGCTGTTTTAAAAGCTATTGGAAAATTCCCATTTAATCAAATTGCTGGAATTATGAATGCAATAAATGTCGAAATTGTTGATCATAATACATTTCAACAAATTGTAAATGTATTAGGACAATTTCCTTATGAAGTAATTGCTGGAATTTTACAACATATCGGTGATTATGTTGAGCAAATTACTGAAGAATAATTTTTAACTTTATTCTTAGTCTTAAATTGAGAAAGATTTCTCTTTCTCAATTTTTTTAAAAATATAAAAATTTTTCATAACCAAGTAGTCTCCTTATGCAAAGAACAATAGTATCTATTCAGTCATTAGCAATCGATTTTTTAGAACAAAAAGACAACAAAACATTTTCAGAACTTATTAAAAGAATAAAACCAGGATTGATCTCTTTCATTTATAAATATGTAAAAGATCAAGATATGATAAAAGAGGTAGTTTCAAAAACCTTTATTTCTGTATGGGAAAAATTAGATCAATATAATAAAGATTATAATTTTTCTACTTGGGTTTATGCTATAGCTAAAAATGAAGCACTTGGACAATTAAGGGGTCAAAGTAAAACCTTATCCAGAGAAAAGTTAACTGAGAATCATTCAAAGATTTTAAAAAATTATGATCCTACTATTTCAATAAATACTGAAGTAATAGGTCCAAGTGGAGAAGATCTTAAAATTTATCTTTATGAAAAAACTCTTTTAGAAATTCAAAATTTAGAAGAACCTTATAAAACAGTTATTTTCGAAAGAGAGATAAATAATAAAAGACTTCAAGATATTGCAGAAGATCTTAATTGGAATCTTAATACGGTTAAAACCCGATTACGTAAAGCTAGAAAGGATGTTGCAGATAGTTTAAAACAAAAACATCCTACTTTAATTGAATCCTATTATGAAGAAGCCGAAGAAGAATATTAAAAGACAAAAAATTAAAAGATCCTTATGGAGCCGTATACCAATTGTCCAAGTTTGTCAGGATATAAAAAATTATAAAAATTGGATACGAGTTATTGATGAAGAAATTAATAATCCTAATTCTAAATTTAATAAATATAAATTAGAACGTAGTTATTTTTATATAATTTATCTTTCGACAAGTTTACCTGAAGAAGATGCTCTTTTACCAGACAATATAAAAAGATTACGTCTAATGGAAATATTAGCTCCAGTTCATCAATATCTTGATGATGATTTAGGGTTTGCTGGATATCTTACTCCTGAATTTAGTCAGTTTTATAATGAAGATACTCCAACTTTAACTTATGCCGCAATTTATAGATTTACTTTTGATAGATTATCAATTAAATATATTTTTTCTAGATTATTTTTTGGTGGAATTCTTATATGGGCTTTTATTCATTTTCATTTTGGAAGTTTATTATTAAATTGGATTAAATCCATCATATAATAATAAAGCTCTACCTTGATTTAAAGCTCACTACAGGATTTTAATTTAAAATGTATATTAATCTATTATTAAAAAATTACGTTAAGCTTATCATATTTAACAACAAAAAAATCTCTTTAATTTAAAGAGATTTTTTTTGTTATTTTATTTTGCTACTTTAAGAGCAGCATTTTCATCAGTAAGAGTTTTAACTTGTTGTTGAAGAGAAGCAATTTGTGTATTAAGGGAAGTTATATTTAATAAATTTTTAAATTGAGATATAACTTGATCAAATTCTTTATAACTATAATATACTCCTTCATAAAAAGTATATTGAGTCCCATCAGGATTTTTAACTATTATAGAATATGTATTATTATTTTGTTTTAAAAGTGTATCTGTTTGAGATTGCATAATCTTAAATTCTAATTCTCCAAGAGCAGTATTCATATTGGTAGAATAAGTTGGAACAATTTCTATTTTAGATTGATCATCTAATACAAAAAGAAGAGCATAATTATAAGCTCCTGTAAGATCTACATTAGAACTTTGATTAGATTCAGTATCATATTTTAAAAATTTAAATAAATATAACCCATCCCCTCTTTTTAAAAAAAGAGGTCCTGTTCCTTGAGGAAGAATTTCATTATTCATATTCATCATTACAGTTGTTGTATCAAAAAAGACTTTTACAAATTTGGTTTTTTGTAATCCCCCTCCTGCTATAGTTGTATTACTTTCTCCTTCAATCCTATTAAAAACATGATAAGGAATATAATTATCTACATTAATTCTAGTAAAAAATTTTCCATATTTTTTAGGATCTGTAGATGCAAATGAAGCTTTTCTTATAATTTGGGAGCCGTCCATTCTATTCATTAAACGACAAACATATTCTATTGTATAAGTTGTAGCAATATCAGAATTTTTGATAATTGGTCTGAAATAATTAGGAAACATAAAACTATCTTCCTGGGTAAAAGCATACTTTTGAGTTAATAAATTAGCTCCGGGTATTTGTTCCCATACTTGAATTTCATGCATTATAACCCATTTTGCTGCACCAGCACCATAAAGTTCATTAAATGTTTCATAATTATCATTAGGATTATTAGAAGTATAAAGTCTAATTCTGCCACTTTCAATTTCCCCCATATATTCTCCTATAATAATATCGTTCCATGTTGCATAAAATTCTATAAAATCCCCTGCACTAGATTGAGCAATAAAACAATTAAAATTATCTGCTAAAGAGGTAACTGGTAATTGTAAGGATATGGTTTCAGCTACATTATAAGTATCAAAATCTATAGAAGGAATAGTACTATATGTAATATAAACATCAGAAAGACTTTGTATATTTAAAGCTTGACCTAAAGCTGTAATTGTATCCCCACCTAATTCTTGAATTGAAGGTATTTCAAATTCAACATATTTGTCATAAAATCTATTGCCTAAAAATAAAGCATTAGTTGAAAATTTAATAACATTACTACCATTTATTTGATTTAACCAAGTAAAATTAGCTAAATCCACAAAATTACTAGAAATATCTTTAGCCCTAAGTTGAAGTAAAAATCCAGGTACATCATCAAAATTATAACCAGATACAATATGAACTTTTACCGTATCCAAATTATATGAGGGAACTATAATTGCAGTAGAACTATCAAAATATTTCCAATAAGATGAAGTATCTTGATGATAAGTATACCATGTAGATCTAGTTGCATTTGTTGGTTCAGAATTAAATTGTAATATATTATTTGTAACATTTAATCCGCTAGGGGAGTTAAAATATTGTAAAGTTCCAAATTTATTTACAGCAACCGTAGAAGTGATTCCTGTAAGAGAAGTAGGGATATTACTTTTATTAAATTCATATTCCAATAAAAGAAATTCGTTAATTTGAATAAATTTGGAAATATTTGTAGCCATTTTTTATATTTTTATTTTTTATTACCAATTATATATTGAGTATCCAAAACATGGGCCTATTACTACTACGGTTTTTTTACTAATAAAATCATAAGTAGGCATAATACCTATGTTAACTGAAAAACCATTAAACCAATGTTTTTTAGAAGATTGATCTATTAAAACTCCTTCTAGTGATTTAGCAGAAAATCCTGGATAAGAACTATTAACAAAAATTCTTAATTTACCATTTTCCCACTTTTGCCCCCATGCTAATTCAATTTGAGTATTTCTAGAAATTAATTTGGATCCTTCATTATTTAATTGAATAGGTAATTTATTATTTAATCCAATTTTAGTTTGTCCCTGGAATATATCATAATTAGTACTATCCTTATCATATTTATATGCTAGAGTCCAAGGAATAATATAGGTAGAATCATTAATTTTGATAGGTTTATTTATAACAGTTTTTAAAGAGTCTGCATATTTAGATAATTGATTAGCATCCTGTTTCAATGATACTACTATTTTATTAAGAGAAATAACTTTACCTTCTTGGAGTTGAATTTCATCATATAGATTTTTATTGAGAGATTTTAAGCTTTTTTCAGAGGATATAAATCCAGCAATAGAAACTTGAAGACTTCCATTTTTTAATTTTTCTTTTGTTAAAGTATCCATCAAAGCATATTGATTTTGTTTTTGATTTGATACTTCATGTTTTAAATTACCATTATTATGACACATTTGAGCTATAAATATAATAGCTATTATGCCTATTGCGTATCCAAATAATTTAGAATTAATAAAGGTCCAAATAAGTTTTAAAATTTTCATAATTAATTTAATTAAAGGTTAATATTATATATATCTATATATTGAATTTTTTAAAATAATTTAAAAAATATGTTTAAAAACATATAAAAAATTAATATTTAAGTTATTAATTTTTAATAACTTAAATAAAATTATTAAAACTCATTAAAAATAACTTAAAAAATATTTTTTTACTTAAGAAGAATTTAGTACTTTTATCCTATTAAATTTTTAAATTATGAAAACAAAAATTAGTATTTTAATAATTCTTCTTACCTTCTGTATTAATTTATATTCTCAGAATATAAAATATACTGCCACCGATATATTATCTAATGGTATTTTTGGAGGTATTGGAACATGTCTTACTAAAGGACATTTTGATAAAAATAATTTTTGGAAAGGCTTTAAAAAGGGATGTATTAGTGGAGTAGTAATTAATGCAAGTAAACAATTATTAACCACTCAAGTTAATAAAGAAGATCAAATTTTAGATTGGAAAGTTGTTTGGAGTAGCCGAATAATAAATGAAATGGGGAATTCTATGTTATCAAATTCTATTACAAACAAAAAATTATTTTCTAATTTATCTTTTGATATAGGATTTATAAAATTAAATTGGAATAAAAATAATCCTGTTCAAATAGAACCTATTTCTTTAATAAGTACTATTTATCTTTTATCTTCAGACCGTAAATTTATTCTTAAAAAATCATTAATTGCAGGAATACCTGTATTTGAATATAGATGGCCAAGAATTATTACAATCGATACATTAGAACGTAGTATGACTTCTAGACCAAAACATTTAGGCCAAGCGATAGGTAATAATATAATACTTCAAAAAAATGTTAGTTGCAGTGACGTTTTTATCCATGAATTAATACATTCTTATCAAAGAAAACAATTTATTCCTACCAATTATTTTATACCATGCTATAAAAAAATAAGTAATTGGAAATTTTTATATTTAGATGTTTCCTCTTTTGATATTATGTATGGATTTCAATTTTTAACAGTAGGTTATAAAAATATTTATTGGGAAAAAGAAGCTAATTCCTTTGCTTTAGAAAAAGAATAAATTTATTAAATAAAATTTTAAAAAATAAGGATTTCTTTTAAGAGAAATCCTTATTTTTTAAAAAAGATTCTTTTCCGCTTAAATTATTAATAATTATAATTTTTTTCTTATCTTCAGTATTTATAAAATCCCTATATTTTAACCAATCAAAACGTAATAAATTAATATCAGGTCTTACATCAGTAGCTGCAATGTCTATACTATAAATGCTAGGTTCAACATTCAATGTAATAGTATCCCCTATATTAATTATTTTATCATAGGTTAAACTATTTCCAGCAGTTGTTAATAAAACAATATTAAAAGAAGAATCGTTAGTAATAGATATTTGTGTTTTCATAAAAATAAATTAATTATTTAATATACATTAAGTAAAGGTAAAACTCCAGCTACATTAATATAAAGCTTTTGTCCATTAGCAAAATTTCCATAATCTTGTCGGCGAATTTGAAAAGAATTTTGTGTAGGACTAACATTGCCTATTTGTATATATATAGGAATAAAAGTACTAGTAAGATAATTTACTGCCATTGTAGAAACATAAGTTGTCATCCAAGACCATCTATCAGTAGAATACGAAGAACCGCTACCACTTAATTGAGGATTATAATTAAATTGAATATAATTTCCAATACCTCCAGAAGATGATGTAGATATATCTAATGTAAGATAAAATTGTGTAAGTCTTTGATTTCTACTATTTATTTGATAATAAAAAGATAAATTTGCAGGAATTATTCTACCATAAAATGAACTATAACTTGTATAATTTGGATAATATAATTGATTACTAAGAGAATAATATTCATAAGCTCTTACAACTGGGCCATAAGTATCAATATTTCCCTCGTATATATCAAGCATACTTGCAGTATAAACTAAACCAGGATTTCCATCTGTTCCTTCTGGAGATCTTGCTAATAAATTATATGGTGTTACTAATACAGTATTATCAGTTCCTGCAAGTACTTCATCATTAGTTGCAATTGATCCTAATCCTATTCTAGTTCTAAAATCAGCAGCATTTTCAGTAGTTATTACTTTATTAGCATCCGCTATTAATGGTAAACCAGCAGTAGCAGATTCTATTGTAATAGGACTAGCAAAATAATTTGATGCTCCTCCTAATTGATATATTCCATAAGTAGTACTTCCTGTTACTGCTCTAATATATACACCTACGGCTTTACTACCTCCAGTTTGATTTGCACTAAATAATCCTCCTGCAGTTACTTCAGAATTACCAGTACCTTCGGCAAATCCAAATACCCCTATATTATCAAAATTTTGACTTATATAAGATGATATAAATGATCCCCCTATCATTGCATAGGGAGGTAAATAATTATCATCTATAGTAGCAGTACCATCTCCTATTCTGCCAACTACCTGAGATCCACTAAAAGCACTAGATGTAAAATTAGTTGTTAAATTTGGAGATACTTCTAATGGATAAGATGGGGGTTTTCCAACTCCTACATATCCTAATAAACTTGATACACTATCAACTTCTAAAGTTCCTGCTATTTTAGTATTTCCCCCAATACTTACATCACTATTAACAGCTAATTTTCCTCCAAGAGCAAGATTTCCTAAAAATGTAAGACCTCCCCCAATAAAAGCATCCCCTGATATATAAGCAGAACCATAAGTACTTATATCCGAATTAGCAGATAATTTTCCCCCAATAGATAAATTTCCAAGAGCTGTAACATCACTTCCAATAAAAGTAGTTCCGGAAATATAAGCAGAACCATAAGTACTTATATCTGAATCAACAGCTAATTTTCCTCCAATAGCAACATTTTGTCGAAGCCAAGTTCCATTTTCTACCCGAAGTTCCCCTCCTATATAAAAATCATCAGAAAAATAAGCTGGTGAGGTTACTTGAATTCCTCCACTAATATTAACATTTCCTGCTATATTTGTAGAAGAGCTTTCTATAAATGTTTGTTTAAAATCTAAATATAAAGTTGCATTTTTTACAGTAGCTCCATCTTTATTTCCTAAATGCCAATAATTATTAATAGATTCTTTAACAAGAGCTATAGCATCATCATCTACAGCACTACCTATAGTCCATACTTCAAAAGGATAATATCCTGCAATAGCTTTATCATCATATTTTACTTGAGCAAAATCTGCTGGTGAATTACTATAAATAGAAGTAGGATAAGTAGTATAATCACCTGTTCCGGGATCTGTATAGACAACATCAATAAGAATAGGGTTAGTTGAATACCTATTAGATAATCTTTGAAATGAATAATAAGGAGAATTTTTTAGAACTTCAAAATATCCAGATACATTTAAAGCAATACTTGTAGATTTATATAAATTAGATAAACTTAAATCAATTTCAAAAACCTTTCCATTTCTGTCTATAAATATATCTCCAGTCCAATAAATTCTTCCATCAGGAAGAGCTTGATCTACAGAGAATAAAATTTTATTATTTTGAATTTTAGATTTAATAAAAGAAGTTTCTGTATCTCCATCATATTGACTAAAATATGTTGACAAACCAGTAAGACCAGTTGATCCATCAATTCCTCTTGTTCCGTAACCAGGCATACCTGGTGCGTAATTAAATTTCATATTTTATTTTTTATATTTTATTTCTCAAAAAGAATAAATTTAACAAAATATTGTTGTTTAGGATTTACATTTAAATCTATTCTGTATATGTATTCATTATTTATATAATTTAGATTCCCCTCGATATTAGTTCCTTCCATTTTTATAAAAGTATTATCTAATATATAAGATATTGGAATTTCATTTGTTCTATTGGGTTTAGACCATAATTCAACAGTTATTTTTGGCTTACTAATATTGTAATAATTCAAAATAGTTGTTTTAATATAATCATTAATAATATTATCTGCACCCGTTAATCCTAACCAATTACTAGTAAATATTCCTTCATTTTTAAATAAATTTAAAATACTTCTAGTTAAATTAAAATTTAAAACTAATCTTTCTTCTGTTAATGTATATCTAGCAGTTGTATTATCCCATTCTTCTAAAGTTAAAGTTCCTGGCAAACTAGTAACTTTTGAACCAAAAAATGAAGGAAGTTCTAAAGAAGACTGATATCCAGCTATAGGAGTTTCTACCCCCTCATCAGATATTTTATAATAATCTTTATCCCATAAAGATTTAAAAACATTAAATCCAGATATATAATTAATAGCATTTTTTACTGAAACATCATAAGCTGTCATTTGTTCTACAACTTTATTATACCAATATTGAGGAATATTTGAATAAGACCTAATATAAGTATTACCTGATGTAAAATCTTTACTAACAGTATCAATTAAATATTTTTCCTCGTTATAATTAAAATTTAAAATATTATAAAATTGAGGAACATACCATCCATTATATGTTGTTACTCCTTTATAAGTTCTTGGTTCATTTATAGAAATAATTAAAGGATTTACAACAAAATCTGCATTAGTTAAAATAGTATCCCCGTGAAATATGTAATATTTAATATTATTTCTATTAAAAATATATTTTAAAATATCTAAATTACATGTTTTATCTTTATAAAAATTAGAATTAGAAGAATAACTATATGGTAAATTTACAATACCTTCCCCATAAGTTCCTGAATTTTTAAAATAATTATAATCTACATATCCTTTAAATGTATTAAATGATAAATTAAAGGAGAAAACCCCTCCATATAATACTATATTTCGATCATAAGCATTAAATATAGAAAGTAATTTATCTCCAATATTTACATTAATTTGAGCAAAAGGAGAACATATACTAGGATCATATAAAGTATGATCATCATAAAGATTGAAAATACTTGTAGATGCAGTAGAATTTAATACTCCAAAAGGAGTTTTAACATGAGAATAATTTGGCTGATTATCAGGAAAAGCTTTCCATTTAATATCATTTCCTAATGAACCATATAAAAGACTTTTACCTGGTAAAGTAGTAGAATCTCTTTTACTATAATTAAGTACATCATTACCTTGATACCAAACTATTAAAATAGTTTCTGTATTTTCATTAATAAAAAATTCTATAGGAGAATTATTATCTTTATTTCTAGAAGAAACTGATATAAGAGAAATTCTGTATCTATCCCAATCTGTTAAATTTAATAAAGTTTTTGCATTAATTTCTAATTTAAATGATAAATTTAAACCGTTAATAATAGTATCAATAGAATCCTTATAATTATTATAATAAACTATTGAAGATCTTAATTTAGTTCCTGCAACATCACCATTAGAATAAACTAATTTAGAAAAAACATCCATAAAAGGATTATTTAACATTATATCCTTAAATGTAGAATAGTAAATACTTCCATCAATATTATATTCAATAACATCATTAATATCGTAAAAAATATAATCTTCCCAATTTCTTTCTCCAGGAGTTAAGTATTTAAAACTTGGATAAGATATTTCATTAACAAAATTATTTCCATAAGGAATAAAATTAGTACTTACATCAAATATAGAAGCATCTAATATTAATCTTAAAGGATTATTTCTACAATCATTTCCTGTAGATGCCCATTTAACTACATATGGAACTGTTAAACCATATTTAAGCGTTGTATCTTGAACTCTATAATAATCTAAAATATTTTCTTCTGAAACCCCCGATTTATATCCTTTAAAATTTGTGATACCATCTATTATTCCATATGTAATAATAGAGTTAGAAGAAGCTTGAATATAAGCACTTCCTTCAAATGTATTAAAATTAAATGGGGAAATTTCAGAAGTCCCCGAATAACTTTGAGTATCCCCATTAATAGTTATTGATCCAGTTCCATTAGTTATTTTAAAAGAATTTCGTATAGATAAAATTTTAGATTCTCCGGTAGCTAATAATAAAGACCAAGTAGATACATCTCCTTCTCTTTTATAATTATAATTACTAGTAAATCCTAAAGAAGAATCGTAAATAGTATAATCAAAATCTTTTACAGGATTTATCCCCATTAGAGAAATTGTAAGAGGATAAACAGCATAAACATTCCATTTGTTTTCAACATTAACTATAGGTTTTTCAGTTATTACAATAACTCTATCATCATCTGTTGTAGGATCATCTACATATTGAAAAGATCTAACTGAAATTAATGTACTAACATCAAAATTTTGAATAAGTCTATACCAATTATCATGGCATAAGTATAACATATAATCTTGGAATTTATCAATTATAGAAGCATCTAATGAATAAGTATGATAATTTTCTGAATTCAATGGTTTTATCATAATAGACATTCTATCCCCATAAAGTTCAAAATTTATAGGTCCATAAGAACTATCTGCTGAAATTCTTTCAAAATCTCCAATTGATGGATTAAATACTCCATAAAAACAAATATCATCATATTTAGCTCCTGCATTAAAAAAACTAGAAGGATCTGCTGGATTATCTAATGTTTGAGCAGTTATCCTTTGAAACCAAATATCGTGATTTTCAAAAAAAGTAGAAATATAAAAAGATAAAGAATCTAAAGTTACTATTCCAGTTAAAAAAGGAGCTCCATCATAATCCTCAAAAACATCCCAAGCTTTTTGAATAGCTGTAATTTGATCATTTACAGTTCCTTTAATAGAAAAAGTAGTACGATAAATTGTTGGATATCCATCAGATTTATACATAGTAGCATAAGTCCAAGCTTCCCCTGCTTCTAATACATCTGAATTTATTCCATAAATTTCCCAAATTCTATTATCGGTTTTATCAATAAATCTAATATGTTCTCCTTGAGCTAAAGGCCTATTTAATTTAATTGTAAAAAAAGGTTTTAATTGATTAAGAGGTTTAGCATAAATAGAAAATAAATTATCACCAGGTTTATTTACCCATTCATATATATTTGAGCTAGAATCTCCATTTACTTGATCAACATTAGTAATTCTTAAAATTTTTGATATATCATCCAAAGTAAAAATTCTATTTTTATAATCTGATGAAATATTTCCTGATGAATCAAAAATATTAGAAGTAAAGAAAATTGAACTTTCTTTCTCATCAAGAGAAAGAATATTTACATCTGAACTTGGATCAGTAGCATAATAAGCTATTTTATATAAAGGATTTTCAGTTAAATAAAGGCCAAAATATCTATGCATTGAATAGAGAGAAGCATCATAATCATTAAATGAAAATTCTAAATTTAAAAGATTAGGACAAAGAAGATTTAAACGTTCAAACCCTTCAGATATAAATCCATTCATATCTGTAAAATTTGAACTCTTTTGATCAAAAAAGTAAGTTGTTTCCGATCTTCCAGCTATAATACCTTTATCTATAGTTATTCCATACCATATATTTGGATCAGGATCTTTTTGAGCTGGATCTGAAAGAGATAAAAATAAAGGACTTATAACTTTATTAAGTTCTGATAAATGGTTTCTTAAATAAGATCCTAAATTTGTACGATCTTTCATCCCCCAGGATTTAATAAGAGAGCTATTTTCAAAATATTTATTAGCTAAATTATCTAATGATAATTTATCATAAGTTTCAGTATTATAAACTCCATCTAACCTAAATATAGCAAAATAATCTGGTAAAGTATTATTTACCCAAAGAGGAGCTAAAATTGAATAATCATCATCATAAAGTTCATCTTCAAAAAATTTAACTCCATAAGAATAATTTAAATTAAATTGTTTCCATATATCTGTTTTAGGTAATTGAACATCTAAAGTATCTTCTGCATCTAATCTATACATTTCCCCTAAAGGAAGTGAAGAAAAAATATTACGAATATCCCCCGAAAGAACACTATTAGATGAAACTTGTTGTTTTCTAAATTTTTTATTAGATAATATTTCAGATACTTTAAATGTATCAAAATAAAGAAAATTACTTGAATCAATAACTAATTTTATATTTCCTGATAATTTCGGATTAGTTCTTAAAAGTAAATAAGAAGTTTCCCCATCTACTTGAACATTAGAGTTTTCAAAAACATTTATACTTTCTGTAATAATATAAGGTCTATTAAGCACAGAAACATCATAAGATGTTACATAAACATTAGGATTTAGACTAGAATATATGTTAAATCTAATATTATAGGAAAAATCAAAAAGATCTCTTGTATATACATGAAAAGGAGCAATACTAGGATCTCCAGTAGATGCAATATAGAGAGCAAATCCTAAAGAAGGTTCATAAATACTAGCATCCTGACTAATATCTAATCCATTTATCCAAAGAGAATTAGATGGAATATCAGAATTTATTTCTGGAATAATATAATAATTAGGATCTCCAGATTCTCTTCTAAAAATAAGAAATCCTCCGGATTCTTGAGTTGTTAATACTATGGTATTATCAAAATCTTTTGTCATGTTTTATTTCTTATGTGGATAAATTTTCATAAATTGATGGATCCTGATTAACTAATGCTTGAAATAATTGTTGTAAAGTTATTGTTAATTGTGCAGGTTCTGCTAATCCTAATCCACTTGGTTTAGTTAAAGTTACATAAGTCTTAGCAGGTAAATTATCAATAGTACTTTGTAGATCTACTGTATTTTTTTGTGTAATATTTCCATCTTGACCTTTAGTTGGAAGATCATATGCAATATAATCTGATCTATGTTTAAAATATGTTCCTGTCCCAGAATTTGGATTAGGAACTCCATCTTGTAAGTGAGTTATAACTCCAGTTGAATTAAGAGTTTCTTCCAATTGTATTGAAGTTGTTTCTGACGCTGCATCAGTTAAAATATTTACAACTTGATCAGAACCTTCAATATTACTAGGAAATTCTATTATAACAGGAGAACACCAATCTGATTTAATAGGATTAGTAGGCCACCCAGCTTCTGAAATAGATCTAATTTTTAATTGAACTTTTTCTCCTTTAGTAATAGCAATATCTACTTGATTAATATTTACTGCTTGACCATCTTGTATATTTTCATCTGCCCATACATAAATTCCAAGAGAAGTATCATAATATTTAGATCTAATAGGACCTGCTACAATATCCCAATCGGAAAAAACCCCTGTAATAGTTTGACCAGTAGAAGGATCTGTATGGCTATAAGTATTTAAAGGATTTCCAGTATTATCCATCCTTAAATACCTATATGCAATTTCAAATTGTATAATTTCTTGAGGTCTTTCATTAGGATCTGATGTAAGAGTTTTACCATCAGGTATTTGAAAAAATCCCCTGACCCTATACATTGGATCAACTAATACTGCACTATTTTCATAAGCAATAGTTGCTAAAGATTTTACAAGAGATTCATATTCTACAGTTTTTTTAGATAATTGACTAATATTATTATCAATTTTAGCTTGTAAATCAGATCTTTGAGCAGGATCCGTTAAAGCTACTAATTCTGCTTTTTGTTGAGCAATAGTACTTTTTAAAGAATTAATATTAGTTTTAGTAGATTCTATTTGAGTTTGAGTTGTTTTAATAGCATCTGTATCTAAAGCTGCATTTAATTGTGTATTAAGTTGTTTTACCGAAAATTGTGATGCTGTAATAGTAGGAGGATCTGGGGTAATTCCATAATAAGAAGAAACAAATTTTTCTTTTGCTTGACCCTCCATTTGTTTTCCAAAATCAACAACCTGACTTAAATAATAGGATTCTAATGAAATAGTACTATTAATAAGAGTTAAATCATTAGTATAAAAAGGAATACCTATTCCCCAATCATCTGCAATAATATTAAAATCATCATTTATTCCTTTTAAAAAAATTACTTCGCATTCATCATAACCTATAGGAATTTGAAGAGGTTTTTCTTCAAATGGAGTAGAATAAATATAAAAATAATTATTTATTGTTGGTTTTCCTAAACCAACAAGAGCTGTAAGAGATACTCTTTTTTCTGTTACTTCTATAGAATTAATACGATATAAACTTTCTCCATATCTTAATTGATCATTAATTTTTAATTCAATATTGTTAATAATAGAAGTATCTGATGTTAATCCATAATTTAAAGTATCTAAATAAAACCAATCTTTATTATTAATAGTAGCTTTATCGATAATTGCAAAAGATCCTGTATATTTTGTTGGATTTAAAGGAAGTTCAATAACTTCTTCATCTAACCAATAATTTTTACCATTTTGAGCTAATAAATTTATAACTCCTGAATAAGAATAACTTTTACCAATAAAATTTGTTTTAAACCATTGGGTTTCTAATGCATCAAAATTATCAAAAATAAGTCTTCTTACAACTACTCTATCAGATCTATCATCTATTAATCCTTTAAGATCAAATTGTACAATTAATTCAGGAAATAGCATACTTTCAAAAAACCAATTTTCTCTTGTCTGAAATTTAGTAGGGGCTACAACAGTAGTTATAGCTACTGGAGATTTAGCTACTGGAACTGTAGTAACTTGTCTATAAGTTCCATCATTAAGTAATACTACTCCACTACCAGACACAAAAGTATCTATAGTATTATTTACTCTTGCCAATTGGTCTAATACAGAATGAAATGAAGGAATGCTATATGTATAAGCTGAAGGTTCACCAGTTACAGGATTAGAACCTTCTATATTAACATTTACTGTATCCTCATTTGTTGTCATTGCATCATTCATTCCTTGCATAGATTGAAGAGCTATATTAACATCTTTAGTTAAATTTACTACAGTTTGTGTAAAAGAATTAATATTATTTGCCATTATACTTTTATATTTTTATATTTATTAATTTGTTTGCATATAAATATCTCCTCCATAAGTACAAGCATAAACATTTTCATTTGGAGCAGCAGCCATCCCAACCCAATATCTACTTGTTTGGTTTAAAGATTCAAAATTACCTATTCCCGAAGTTTGTACATAAATATCTCCGTTTTGAACACAAGCGTAAATATCTCCATTTGGAGCAGCAGCCATCCCAAACCAATCTCTACTTGTTTGTCCTAATGCATTAAAATTTCCAGATCCTGCAGTTTGTTTATAAATATCTCCATAAATACAAGCGTAAATATCTCCATTTGGAGCAGCACACATTCCTGCCCAATTTCTAGATGTTTGTCCTAATGCATTAAAATTTCCAGATCCTGCAGTTTGCATATAAATATCCCCACCATAAACACAAGCATACACATTTCCATTTGGAGCAGCACACATTACTAACCAATTTCTAACTGTTTGTCCAAGTGAAATAAAATTTCCAGATCCAGCAGTTTGCATATAAATATTCCCATTTTGAACACAAGCATATATATTTCCATTTGGAGCAGCACACATTCCATACCAACTTCTACTTGTTTGTCCTAGAGCTATAAAGTTACCTGTTCCTGATGTTTGTTTATAAATATCTCCGCCAGAAACACTTGCATACACATTTCCATTTGGAGCAGCAGTCATACCTAACCATACTCTACTTGTTTGTCCTAAAGCTATGAAATTACCTAATCCTGTTAATAATAGTTTTTTCTGTATTCCTTCTATATTAACTACTAAATATGATAAACTACTACTATCATTCCAAAATTGAAATGTATTATAATTTATAGAGGGTTCATTAGTTTGAACTATAAAATTTCCTAAAAAATTTTGCCAATAGCTATCTGTAATCCCTCCTTTTAGTTCATAAGTTATTCCTTCAGAAATTACTGCAACTTTCATTCCTTCTTTTCTTCTATTTGATGAAATAGCATTTCTTGCACTAACATCTGCTACACTCATCAACCCACCTATTCCATAAATATCTTCATGAGTTGGATAAGTATCATCTGTTGTGAATGGTACTATCTTAGCTGCTAAATTTGTTCCTGATATGTTTGCCATAATAAATTATATATTTAATATTAAGAAACTTTATAAATTATTACAGAATCTACACAACAAGTAACAGGGGGAGCATGAACATGTGCCATATTATCTACATTTCTATATTTTAATACAAAATTTCTATATCCTAAAGTAGGAAATGTAAAAGTATATGTTCCTGGGGTTTTTATAAATTGAGTATCATGTCCAGGATCTACATATGCTTTAGATTCACCTCCTCCATCAGGACTTATATCTAAACTATTTACAGTTAAAACTTCAAGAAATGTATAAGCACATCCCCCTCCACCTGGAGTTATATCATCTACTTTTATTATTACTTTTATAGAATTTACTCCAACTGGGATTAAATCTCTATAAGCTATTATCATATTTTGATTAGTAGTACCTGTATAATCTAATCTAACTCTATTAGAATCATTAGTTACAGTACCTCTTATGGGTTTATAAGCAAAACTATTTGACCAATTTACAGGTAATCCTCCACTCCAATTATCAAATGGTTCATTTAATAATAAATCTAAATGATCTAATTCTGCTTTTTTTTGATATCCATTTATTTTTGCTATAATATACATTTGATCATTTGTTGTATTTTTCCAAAAAACAAAAGTTTTTTCTGAAAGAATAGGTTCAGTAGATTGATTAAAATATGATGGTCCAAAACTTTTCCAATTAGCATCCAATATTCCTCCTTTTAGTTCATAAGTTATTCCTTCAGAAATTACTGCAACTTTCATTCCTTCTTTTCTTCTATTTGATGAAATAGCATTTCTTGCACTAACATCTGCTACACTCATCAACCCACCTATTCCATAAATATCTTCATGAGTTGGATAAGTATCATCTGTTGTGAATGGTACTATCTTAGCTGCTAAATTTGTTCCTGATATGTTTGCCATAATATTTTCAATTTTTATGATTTCAAATAAATATCTCCGCTATAAACACAAGCATATATATTTCCATTTGGAGCAGCAGCCATGCCAAACCAATCTCTACTTGTTTGTCCTAATGCATTAAAATTACCTATTCCCGAAGTTTGTACATAAATATCTCCATTTTGAACACAAGCATAAATATTTCCATTTGAAGTAGCACACATTCCTGCCCAATCTCTAGATGTTTGCCCTAATGCATTAAAATTACCTGTTCCAGCAGTTTGCATATAAATATCTCCTCCTGTAACACTTGCATACACATTTCCATTTGGAGCAGCAGCCATGCCAAACCAATTTCTAGATGTTTGCCCTAATGCATTAAAATTTCCAGATCCTGCTGTTTGCATATAAATATCCCCACCACTATAAACACAAGCATATACATTTCCATTTGAAGTAGCACACATTCCTGTCCAATTCCTATGAGTTTGTCCTAATGTATTAAAATTACCTGTTCCAGCAGTTTGCATATAAATATCTCCTCCCCCGGAAACCCCTGCATACACATTTCCATTTGGAGCAGCAACCATACCAAGCCATAATGTATTTGGTTGCCCTAAATTCACAAAACTACCTGTTCCAGCAGTTTGCATATAAATATCTCCATTATAAACACAAGCATATACATTTCCATTTGGAGCAGCAGTCATTCCTCTCCATCCTCTATTTGTTTGTCCTAATGGAGTAAAATCTAAAGATAATGATAATTCTACTTTTTTTTGTACTCCCCCTATTTTTATTATCATATACATTTTAAATGTACTAGTATCTTGCCAAAATGAGAATGTATTATCATAAGCTATTATAGGTTTTGATGATTGTGAATAATATACTGGACCATAAGGTTGCCAATAGCTATCTGTAATCCCTCCTTTTAGTTCATAAGTTATTCCTTCAGAAATTACTGCAACTTTCATTCCTTCTTTTCTTCTATTTGATGAAATAGCATTTCTTGCACTAACATCTGCTACACTCATCAACCCACCTATTCCATAAATATCTTCATGAGTTGGATAAGTATCATCTGTTGTGAATGGTACTATCTTAGCTGCTAAATTTGTTCCTGATATGTTTGCCATAATAAATTATTTTAAGATACTTCTACAACAATAGCTGAACCAGTTTGAATATTAGTTACCCTATAAATATCATATGAAGATGAATAACCTGAAGCATTTACAAAAGCTCTAGTTACTAAAGTCATATCTGAGAATGATAATCCACCAACTTTAAATGATGGTGTACCAAATGATGTTGGCCAAGCAAAATAGAAATATTTACCTCCAGTACAATCAAAAGTTCTTGTTTGTACACGTGTTGATGAAAATTCAGAGGATAATGCAATAATTTGTGCATCTGATAATGAAGTTAATGTACTTGTTCCCCAATACCTCTTATTACTAAATAATACTGAAGTAGAAGAAGTTGCAGGAGTTGTTCCATCATTTACAGTAATAGTATATGTCCTATTAGTTGTAATTGTTTGTCCTGAATGAGTATAAGTTCTTATAGATGGAAGTAATGTTCCAATACCTTGATCAATAGATTGAGATACAATATCTTTATTTACTGTCCAATTTAATACTACAGAAGTTACTGTTTGACCTATTTCAACAACAGAACCACCAGTTAATAATACAACAGGAGCAATATATAATAATTCATCTAAAGCTGCTTCAACAGTAGGATAAGAAGGATTATGATATGTTATTTCAGATGCATCACTGCCTCCCCCACCTCCACCTCCAATAAAAGGAACTCCAAATACAAATATAGATCCATCAATATTTATATTTCCTTTAACATTAGTACAAACATCAATAGTAATTTTAGGTAAACTACCGCGAGCATAAATATTAACTATTTTATCTTGTGTAGGAGAACCTATTTGTAAAGGAGAACCATATCCTAATAAAATATTTCCACTTGTATCTCTTATTGCTTTCTCAATATAAATATCTCTAGTTTTTAAAGATGCATCCATATGTATTGGCCAACTTGGATCACCAGTGAAAAATCCAATTTGTCCTCCTTTCATATAAATAGAAGAATCCGTAAGAGAATCAGCTCCATCTGCAAACATTGCAATAGTATTAGGAGTACCTTCTATTACTGATGCAAGATTATTTACTGTATTTGATAATTCAGACAAATCATTAAACATTTGTATTTGATTTTCCTGAATATTACTATATTTAGAAGAAATGTAATTAAGTGTACCACTATTTTGAGTTAAAATATTTACAGCTAATTCCAATTGATAAAAAGCTTCATTCCAATCTTCTACATAAAGTTCATCTGCTGTAGCAGCATCTACAATGGTAGCTGCTGTATCATCTACCATATTATCGGTCTTTATATTAAGACGTAAAGAATAAGAGGTTCCAAACCCACCAGGACCACTTTGTATTTTTTCTAAAGAAGGTAATAAAATTCCCCCAAATCCAATATTTGAACTACTTCCTGAAGGAGCATCTATAAAAAGAACTCCTAAAAGATTAGTTGCAAGAACTGTATCTTGAACTGAATTATAAACTGTATAATAGATAAGAACTGTATTAAAATCAAATGCATCATTAATAGCATAATCAATAGCCATTTTATCATAAGTAAGATTTGGATCATTAAAGATACTTTTAAGAGTATCTAAATTCCAAATAAGACTCATACAATCTACTCTAGATCTTCTAAAACTTATAGAAGTTACTCCATTATTATAATTTAATAGATCCTCATAAATTCCAGAAGTTAAATAAGAACTTGTATCAGTAAGATAAGCATTATTTGGGGATAAAATGGTTTTTCCTTCTGCAGTATACCACCATCCTGGAATTCCATTAGCAGTCATATTATAAGAACCTACTAAAGTAGATCCATCTACAAAATCATAATAAGCTCTATAGTCAAGACCATCAGGATGTGGATATGTATAATGTTCTCTACCTAAAATATTTTCACCAAGATCTCCAATTTCTATACCATGCATATAATTAGCATCTTCAACTTGTTGAAAATATGTACTCATTTGTCCATGAGAAGTTGGAACAAGAATATAAGTTTCATTATAAGTTCCAAATGTATCAGAACGAACATTTCCTGCAGAAACTTGACCAATATATTTTACAACAGAATTATATCCTAATGAACCATCTGCATCTAATTCTTCCATCCAATGATTAGAAGAATCTTTTGTCCATCTTATAGCTCCTGTTTCTTTTAACCATTTCCAAAAAACTCTTTCCGATACAGTAGTTTGAAGATTAGCTTGATAACTATCTTGATTTAATAAATTAGCTTCTAAATTTAAAGCATAATTTTCAAAAGATTCTGCTATTAAAACTCTACCATCTTTTATTGCAGTGGTATTTTGATTATATTCCCACGCACCTACAATAGCATTAACATTAAATTTATTTTCATTAAATGATGAATCTGATGGTTGATCGATTTTAGGTATATTTAAAAGAGCAAAATTGGAAATTTTTACAATATTGTTTCTTTCATTTATATTTAATCCTATATCTTCAACTGCAGAACTAAATGTATAAATAGTTCCCCCATTGGTTCTCATTCTTTTTACAAAAGGAGTAATTCTGTTCATATTTTATTTACTTTTATTTATTATAGTTAATTTACTGCTGCTGGTTTATATTCAATAGTTCCTATTTTAGATGTTATATAGTTAGAATCACTACTTGTTCCAGTTATTTTTAAAATATTCGTTGTTGTCCAATCTTTAGAAGTGAGTTCAGTATAACTAACTATTCTTTTTCCAGTTCCCCCAGCATTATATTCAAATTCTGTATTTACTCTAGCAACTGTAGAAGATACTCTAATTATTACGGCTTTAATTATCCAATTATCTATTAAAGCTGCATCTGGTTGTATAGATCCTATCTCAGTTCCAGCAAAATATGCTTTAACTATAGAATCAGTTGAATGGGAAGAATCATAAACACCAGAATATAATGCAATTAATTTATCCCCATTAATTGATAATACATTAGCAGGAACAGTATAAGTATATAAATCCGTTTCTCCAGTACTTACATTACCAGCATCTATATAAAAATCTTTTAATACTCCGCTGACTGTTGAAAAAGTATTAGAGGATCCACATACTATATTAGTAGCAGTAGGAGTAATTTTAAATCTTTCAGAAGAATTATTTTTAATTGATAAAATTTTAGAACCCGGGGTTGATAAAAAGTTATTTGATTCTAATTTATATGCTATAGCACTTGAACTATCAACTACTCTAGGGTTAAATTCTATTCTTATAGAAGTATCAACTAATACTGATAATATTTTACCAGATATAGTTCCAGAAGTTGTAGGACTATCAGTAATAGATATAAAATCTCCAGTAGCATTACCAGATCCAGATTGAGTACGAGAAAGATCCATATAAGTTCCATTTGAATTTCCCCCTCCTCCTACAGAATTCATTATTCTTATTCCAGTTCCATTAAATTGATTAATATCTATACCATATCCTGTAGAACCATTTGAAATAGAAATTCCTTTTCCTGTAGATTGATTTGAAATATTTAAACCAGTTCCAGTTAAACCATTATAAATTGAAACACCAAATCCTGTCCAATCATTTGATAAATCTAATCCAATTCCCGTTGATGAATTAGATACATATATTCCAGTTCCATCTGCAGAATTTTCTGCGTAAAAACCAATTCCCGCTCCTGTAATATAACTTAAAAATTCAGTAGCATATATTTTACCATCATAAAGTAATGGATTTGAATGGGTTGGCATAACATTTTCTGTATAAAAAGCTCCTTGAGTTTTTGTAGCATATGGAGCATACCAACTATTTCCAGCATCCCACTCTAAAATATTATTTGTAGGAGTTACCCCACCTCCACCTGCTCCAAGTAGAATTCCATTAGCATAAGCATTTCCACTTGAATCAATATAAAATTTTTCTGCCCCTTGATTTCTCAAAGATAATATTCTAGAAGTAGTTAAAAGATTACAAGTATCTAAAATATATGCATTTCCAGCAGTTGCAGCAACTCTTGGATTAAAATCTATTCTTATAGAAGTATCCATAATTGCAGTTAATATTTTACCAGATATAGTTCCAGAATTTGTTGGATTATCAGTAATAGAAATAAAATTTGCTTCTGCACTTCCAGATCCACTCTGAGTTCTTGATAAAACTAGCATATTTCCAGTAGTTCCAGCACCATGAACTCCAGAATTATTTATAAATAATCCTGCATTAAAATCTGTATCTATAAGTAATCCAATACCAGTAGTACTATTATTATCTATATAAATTGCTGCTCCTGTTCCACTATCATTTGTTGCTTTTATTCCATTACCATTAAGACTATTAGTTACATCAATTCCAGTACCATTATTACCATTAAATACAGATAATCCTACCCCAGTCGCATATTCATTATCTACATAAACTCCTGCCCAATTTGAAGAATTAACACAAGTTAACATAGAAATATGTAAATCCGCATTTAAATTTAATCGAGTAGTTCCATCAGGATCTGTTGTTCCTGTATAAAAATTAATTCCTGATTGTTTACTTGTATAAGGAATATAATAATTATTTGAAGAATCCCAATGCAATATATTATCTGTAGGAGTTACTCCTCCGCTAGAATCCCCGGTAAAAGCTATAGTTTTTCTTATACTAGAGTCATTGGTAATAAATAAATTAGTTCCATCCCATTCTAAAGCTCCAACTTCAGGATTAGTTAAATTTGTTCCTTTAGTAAATTTTATAGGAGATCTTCCAGCAGTAGATTCACCAGCTTTTAAATGTAACCATGCAGAAGGTGTAATAATTCCTATACCTTGTTTTCCATTAGCTCCAAAATTGAATAATGTTCCTGATCCTGCAGTTAAATCAAGTATATAATTAGTATTAGCATTTATTTGAACATTAGAATTAAAAACTCTAGAAGTATAATTATAAACAACTATATCTGCAGAGGCTTTTTTGCCAGATATATTATGAGTTATTGTACAAGTATAAGTCCCACTAGTATTAGTATTTGTTACCCTATCTGAACTAAAGAATGAACCTAGATAAGTCCACTCATATGAGTAATCAGAGCTATCCATAGCAGATAATTGTACTATAGCTGTATTTAAATCTAAGTCTCCATCTTTATATAAAATAGGAATTGGTAAAATAGAAGCAGCTCCATTTATTCCTAAAAGAACTCCATTAGCATAAGCGTTACCACTTACATCAACATAAAATTTTTCAGTACCACTATTTTTTAAAGATAATAATTTAGCTCCATATATGGATAATGCAGAACTAGTATCTAACATATAAGCTATAGAAGTTGAAGTATCTGAAACTCTAGGATTCATATTCATTCTAACAGTTGATCCTAAAGTTGCTTTTAAAATAGATCCAGATATTATTCCAGAATTTGTTGGATTATCTGTAATATTAATTATATCTCCAGTAATATTAATACTACCTGTTCCGGTTCTACTTATTTCTAATAAATGTGCTGAAGTATCACTTCCTGATGGAACTTTAGTAAGATATAAGGATCTTCCTTTATCAGATTTAAACCAACCCCCATGAGAAGTATTTACCCCATCACCAACAATTGCAAAACCTTCAGCACCTCCATTTCCTCCATATATAGCAGCAACAGAAGTAGCATTACAATAAGAAGCAATATAACCTACTCCTGTGACAGTTGATTCATTTACTAAAAATGCACCAGCATGAAGATAACCATCATAATTTAATCTTGTAGTATGTGAAGGATCTGTAGAACTATTATCGAAACATCCTGTTGTTTGAGATACATAAGGAACATATTTATTAGTACTCCAATCTAATATAGCTGCAACTGGAGTTACCCCTCCACCGCCTGCTCCTAAAAGAATTCCATTAGCATAAGCATTTCCGCTTGCATCAACATAAAATTTTTCAGTACCTTGATTTTTTAAAGATAGTATTCTAGAAGTAGTTAAAACATTGTGAGTATCTAAAATATATGCATTTCCAGCAGTTGTAGCAACTCTAGGATTCATATCTATTCTAACAGTTGTTCCAGTTCTAGCTTTAAGTATAGAACCTGATATACTTCCAGAAGTTGTTGGATTATCATTAATTTCCACCAAATCAGCAGTAATATTTGATGATCCTGCACTACTTAATCTATCTATATGAACATTAGGAGAAGATGGAGCAACTGAACCAGCTTGTGTACAATAAAGGGTATATCCTTCATCAGAACTAAAATTTCCCCCATTTCCTACAGTTGAATGACTATCTATTCCTGTAGATGTTGTATCTATAGTTATAGAATTAGGGATAAAAACCCCATTTAAAAATAAAATTCCAGCATAATCAGGAAAACCAGCAGCACCTGAAGAATAAAAATAACAATTACCACCTGTTTCAGTTTTTGTAGGATAAGGAATATATTTATTAGTACTCCAATCTAATATAGCTGAAACAGGAGTTACCCCACCTGAACTAGGAATCCAAGATCTTACTCCATCTGAAGTAGAACTTAGAATGTATCCCCCAATAGAAGGATTACCTAAACTTGGTTCTGCATATGCAATTACATATCCTTTATCTACTAAAGATCTATCAACAAATGTAGCTGAATAATCTGCACCATATTGTAGACCTACTGGAGTTGCATTAGCATCTGATATAAATAAAGATGTTGTAAATGAGAGATTTCCATATCCATTTCCAAAACTAAAATCACAATAAACATTTGTATCTGTAGGATCTTCTCCATGTAATTGAACAGTTGCATTATCTAAATAAATAAAACTACCACTATCTAAATCTGATGAATTTGTTGTACGAATTTTAAAAGAATAATCACTTATATCTATATCTGTAAGTTGGTTTAAATTTCCCCCTAATTTTACACTTGAATCTTGTAAAGTTAATCCATTAGTGAAATTATAAGTTGTTCCTCCACCACCAGATCCTAATAAGATTCCGTTAGCATAAGCATTACCACTTGCATCAACATAGAATTTTTCTATTCCAGAATTTTTTAAAGATAAAAGTTTAGCTCCATATATAGATAACGCAGAACTAG
Source organism: Candidatus Nanoarchaeia archaeon (assembly GCA_028717785.1). The sequence continues at coordinate 92,520 of JAQUND010000002.1, forward strand.
TATCTAACATATAAGCTATTGCTGAAGAACTATCAGCAACTCTAGGATAAAAACTTACTCTTTCTGAATCCCCTATTTTTGCACTTAATACTTTTCCAGATATATCGCCAGATGTACTTGGATCATCTATTATATTAATAAAATTACCAGCATAAGAAATATTACTTCCCGGATAAGGAGATCTAATTAAAAGAATATTATGACCTACTGAAATTCTATTATTAGTTTCTGGTGAAATACTTTCTCCTGTAACAAAAGCTCCAGCAGTTCCTACTAAACTATTAGTATATAAAACTCCATAACTTGGATCTTCTGTAATACTATCATTATTTATTTTAACAGCAGGAGTTGCATAATCTGATTGATTACTATTTATACCTATAGTTCCATTATTTAAAGTTACAAACATAGAAGCATATAAATAGCCATTTAAATTTAATCTTGTATTATCATCAGGAACATCAGTTCCTGTATAAAATGCTAATTTTGCTGGTTTTATAGCATAAGGAATATATTTATTAGTACTCCAGTCAAGTATATCAGAAACTGGGGGAACATAATAAGATGTGCTAACATCCAAAATTCCTGAATTCCATTTTAATGTTGCTCCTGTAGAAGAACTTCTAATAAAATTAGATAAAGAACCGTCTACATAAGAAGTTACATAAGATAAAGAAGCTTTATTAGTATTCAACCAAGCAATTGAAGTATCTCTTGCTGATAAAGAACCATCTACATACAATTTAGAAACTTTATTAGAGTCAAGCCAAGCTATAGAAACATCTCTTGCTGCTAAAGAGCCATCAACATAAATTTTAGAGGTTTTATTTGTATTCAACCAAGCAATTGAAGTATCCCTAGCAGATAAAGAAGGATCTATATAATTTTTAACTGTTTGAAAAGATAAAGAATTAGCTGCTAACCAAGCTATAGAAACATCTCTTGCTGATAAAGAACCATCAACATAAGAAGTTACATAAGATAAAGAAGCTTTATTAGTATTCAACCAAGCAATTGAAGTATCCCTAGCAGATAAAGAACCATCAACGTAAGTTTTAACAGATGAAAAATTAATTGTATTAGCTGCTAACCAAGCGATTGAAGTATCCCTTGCTGATAAAGAACCATCAACGTAAATTAATGAAGCTTTATTAGTATTTAATAAAACTATTGAAGCATCCCTGGAAATTAAAGCATTATCTACATAAAATGAAGAAATTTTATTAGCATTTAACCAAGCTATAGAAACATCTCTTGCTGATAAAGAACCGTCAACATAATTTTTAACTGAAGAAAAATTAATTGTATTAGCTGCTAACCATGCAATAGATACATCTCTTGCATATAAGGAACCATCAACATAAGGGGATGTCATCATATTAGCATTTAACCAGTTTATTAAAATATCTCTGGTTGCTAAAGAACCATCTATATATGCTTTTGAAGGTTTATTTGTATTTAGCCAAGATATAGAGGTATCTCTTGCTGCTAAAGAACCATCTACATAAATTTTTGTTGTAGTAGTTAAATAACTTATGGAAGAATCAAAAAGAGATTTAGTTACAAAAGATGCATCATTAACTGTTAAAACCCCTGCAGTTATTTTTAATCCAGGACCAACTTTTATACCACCTAAAACTGTAGAAGATGCTATAGGTAAAACATATCCTCCTCCACCTCCTCCACCATTAGCACTTACATCTGATCCAAAATGGTATCTTGTCCAAGTTGATCCATAAGATGGATCATATTTTGTACATATGAAAGATATCCATGTTCCTGAAGCATCTGATGCAGGTAAATAATAAGCTACATCTGTACATGGATCTAATTGAATTTTAAAATCATTTGGGGAATCAGTACATGGATCAAAAAGAAGTTCAACAATTTGAGAAACTTGTTTACATCTTAATGCAATAGGATTTAAGTTATCTATCTTATAATAAGGTTTATTAATATCAAGATATTTATATGCTGAGCTTTCCCAAATACTAGAATCCCTCGTTGAAGAATCAGGCCCAATAAATGCACTATACCATGAATAATCAGCAGTAGTAATATTTTCATACAAATTTGTATATTGATTTCTAACAACTAGATTGTCTACTATTGCTGTAACAAATTCACCTTTTGAAGCTTTTACTTTTCCTGTTGTAGTAAGAGGTTTTATCAAAATGCCTTGACTAGCATCATAATAAATATCCATTGACCTTTGAACAGAAGCAAAATTATAATTCCAATGTTTAGGTAATTCTGGTATAAATGTGTCTAAATAAATTTGATTCCAGTACATATTATTTAAGTTTTATTTTATATATCCGTATCATAAAAAAGTCCTGAAAAAATTTTTAATATATAATCTGTAATTATTCACCTAAAAACTAAAATAATGATACAAGATTTAAATGAATTTAATTGGGATTTATTTACAGACGGATATAGAGGTGGAAGTAAATTAATACCAAATGAAAATATTAAGGGAACAGATTCAACTACACGGGTTTTTTCAAGAGAACCTTATGCTCAAGAGCTATTCGAAATTTATGATCAAGCACCAAATAAAAGTATAAAAAAAGATTTATCTAAAGGAGATTGTGTTATTATCACAAGTATCCCCTATATAGATCAATACCGAATGTCTATTGAATTACTCGGAGGGCTAACTGTAGATATTGATTTAAATAGGGAAAAAAGATTTATTCAAATTTATGGATATAATAATCCATTAGAATTTGCAGAAATTCTTTCTAATCCCGAAATAAGAAAAAATTTTGTTTCACAAAAACTTTATGCTTATGTTACAGATATTAAACCTTCATTAAAAATATCATTATGGCAAGGTCATATTCAAAAAACTAAAGAAGAATTTATGAATGAGGTAAAATCTCCTTCTAAAGCTTATGTTGCAAAAATAATAAATGCTAATAGAGGAGGATATTTTGTTGAAGTTCAAGGAGTTGAAGCATTTATGCCAGGATCATTAGCAGCACCAAATAAAATTGTAGATTTCCAAAATTTAGTAGGGAAAGAAGTAGTTGTAATGATTGAAGATTTTTTAAAAGAAATGAATTCATTTATAGTTTCCCATAAAAAGTATATAGATTATGTTTTGCCGAAAAAGATTTCGGAAATTCAAATGGATAAAAAATATACAGGAACTATTACCGGAACATCTAAATATGGAATATTTATAGAATTTGGTGAAATATTTACAGGACTTTTACATAATTCTAAAATGAAAGAAACTACTCTTAATCTATTTAAAAATAGGGAATATAAACCAGGAGATACTATTGAATTTTATATTAATGAAATATCTAAAGATAATAGAATTATTTTAACTGAAGAGAGTCCAGAAGAAAAAAAGAAAAAAGTTAAAGATTTTATTGAAGCAAATAAAGAAAAAATTATTAGTTCTAAAGTTGCAGCTATTATGAATTTTGGGGTTATTGTAAATATTAATGATTTATCTGGGGTTATTCCTAATAAAGAATTTAAGAATAGAAATATAAATATTAAAAATTTAAATATTGGGGATGAAATTTTAGTGAAATTTTATTCAGAAAAGGATGATAAATTAACTTTTAATTTACCCTCTGTAGAAAAAGAAGAATAATTTCTTTCTATTTAAGGATCTTCTTCTTTTTTCTTTAGTCACTTATTGTATGCGGGGGGAGATAAAAGTTTCGTTAAAAACGTTAAAGATTTGTTAAAAGGAACTAATTTTAGTTCCTTTTTTGTGAAAAAATTTTTTTACTAAGGAAATATTTTGTATATTTGTTCCTTATAAAAATAATTCAAATTTAATAATATAATAATATGACACATAAACAGAAAGGTCTTTTAACGGTCTCTAAAGAATGGGCAGTTCATCTCAGATTTAAAAGACCGTTCTGGAAAAAAGAAAGACAAACAAGTAAAAAACTAATGGAAAAGTTAAAAAATGAATGATTTTAAAGAATATAATATAAATCTTGAAGGATTCTTAGAACAAGATATTATTGGTAAATGTCCTGCTGTTATTGAAGGTATTGAAGTATGTATGACTGAAATGACTTGGGATAACGTAATAGGTTTCGGGGAGTATCCAAAAGGGGGATATAGATTTTCTTTAAAACCTTTTGCTTATTTAGGAATGGGGTGGGAATGTCCAGTATGCGGATCTAAAAGTGTTTGTCATGCAAACAAAGATTTATATGAATCCATACTTATATTTAAAAACATAAAGAAGAAACAAATAATAAATAAAGATTTTTCAGGTGAAGTAATAGTTGAATTTGCCCCTATTTCAGAAAGATATTGGCAAAATGGGGATAAAGCTACTATTCATAAAGGTCAAATAAGACTTGGAGGATGTTGGTTTGATTTTGATGATAGATTTAAAGTAAATATTTTAAACTAATATAAATGAATAATATAGTAGAAATTAAGACTAAAGTTGATGCTATTAAATCCTCAGATTTTAAAAATTTTAATGAATTTTGGAATGCTAAAAGAATAGCAGAAAAACCTTTAGATGATTGGGCTTATTCAGAATTTAATAAAGCTTGTACTGATTTAGGATTTACTACTTTAGATCAATTACATAATTTTGTTTATACTAATGATATAAATTGTAATAAAACTCCTATAGAAGTTTCTGGAATTATGAAGAATAGTGAAGAAATAAAAGTATTTGCTATCTTAGATTATGATTATGATACAACGATATGTAAGTTTTCTGTTACAGATAAGAAAACTAACGTATCTCATAGGGGAGCAATTGATCTAGGCAAAAAATATTTAAGTGGTGGAATAAAAATTTTCATTAAATAATTTTTACTTAAGAAGAATTTTTGTATATTTGTTCTATAATAAAAAATAAATAATATGAATCTTATAACAAAAGTTAAACCCTCTAAATGTATAAAAACTAATAAGCAAGATATTATATCATCTTGGAGGCTTTATGGTTATACCGTTTCTAATTACGGTCAATACTGGGGGGATGATGACAAATATATTTATGTCATTAATTTCGAAAAGTTTAACAAAAAAACTAAACAATCTAAAAAAGTAGTAAAAGGTAAAAATGTTACTACTTCTAAGATTATTAGAGGAAAACATTGGGTTGGGTATCTTTATAAAATACCCAAAACATGGTTGGAAGCTTCAAATAAGAAAGTTATACAAAAAACTCGAAATTTTTGTATAGTTTCTAAGAATTAAATTTAATTTTTATTATATTTGTACTTCCCTAATTTTAAATTTTAGTTAGTTAATAATTGAATCAGGACTTTCGAAAGAAAGTCCTTTTTTTTGTTTTAAATCGATAAAGAAGGGGTTTGAAAAAGCCCCTTCTTTTTTGTGAATAAATAAAATAAAATTTATAATGAATAATATTCCTTTATATAATCATATTAGGGATTTTTCCATTCAGGAAGTTTTCAATAGTGCAAAAATTGGATTTATTTTTGAATTTTTTACTTCAAAAGAATTAAATTTTATTCTTGAAGATCTTTCTAGAATAACGGGTAAAGCTGTGACTGTTACTAATGATGAAAAAATTCAACCTTCATGGTCAAATGCTATTCTTTTAAGAGAATATGAGGGAAAATCTCCTAAATATAAATTATATCTTGCCCAACAAGATTATCTTAGCATAGATTCAATGTTACATGGAATTTTAAATTGGATAAAAGAAAGCTGTAAAACAGATAAAACTACAGGTTTAAATGTTTCTTTATCTTTTAATAATGGATCTTTACAAACAGTTAGAACTATTTCTAATATGGATGTTGCTAAAATGATCCTTAAAATAGATGAAAATTATCTTTATAAAAGATTTCCTGATAGAGAAGGTTCCCCATTTTCAATGACTGTAAAAAAATTTATTCCGGTAAATGAATTTGTTAATATATCTCATCCATTTCAAAATTTGAATAATTCATTTCAAATGCCAAATTCTTCTTATTATGGAATAGATTTTTCAGATCAAACTATGGGAGTTTTAAGATTCAATTATATTGGGGGAAAAGAATATGAAAATAAAGGAGCTCAAATTAATGAAGCTTTAAAATATTATATTATTTCAACTTACCAAGTTTTAAATATACCAGGATATTCTAAAGATATGGAATATCAAATGGGGAAAATTTTAGAAGATTATTCAATTATTAGAAGATGTTATTATGATCCAGAGTTTTTTCTAAAAGAATTTAAAGAAATACAAGTTGGAGTAGATCTTAAAACAGGGGATCAAATTATAAAAACTTTTTGGCCAAAATTAAGAAATCCATTAACTAAACTTATGATGGAAAGTGGATTTAAAAAAGGAAAATTTAATTTTGATTTAGAACAAGGAGTTTGTCAAATAAAAGATGCTAAATTATTTGGAATAAAGATTTCAAATATGCAAATTGTAAATTGTGAAATACAAGGAGTTTTAGAAAGATGTTCATTATGGAATTCTAAATCTAATAATTCAAGGTTTATAAAATCTACTTTAGTAGAAGGTAATAATATAAATGAATGCTATTTAGAAAAAACAAGAGCAGATAGAGGAAATACAATTTCTAAATCTATTATTACTAATGCAGGAGAAATTATTAATTGTAAAGTTAATGAATCTATTATAAAAAATGCTGGTCTTGGTAAAGAAGCAAAAGTTGATGAACATTGTGTTATTATTGGGGATAAATTACTTCAACAACCAGTAGTTCAAAATATAAAACCCGAAGAGATTAGAGATTTTAAATGGATAAAGAATCTTACTCCATCTGAATCAGATAAAGAATTCGGAAATATTTTTAAAATTAAATGGTAAAATGAAATTAGTTAAAGAAGCTATTTCATTTGAACGAGGAAATAATCCTATGAAAAATTTAGGATTAGGAAGAAAAAATCTAATAGAAAAATGGTTAAATGAAATGATGATTGAAGATTATAATATAAAAGATGATTATACAATTGATGCATTAAAAGGAAATGTCATAGATTTATCATTTAAAAATTTATTTTATTTTCCAGAATATATTCAATTTAATAAAGTCGATGGCCATTTTTTTTGTAATAATAATCATTTAATATCATTAAAAGGTTCTCCTATATTTGTAGGAAGAGATTTTGATTGTAGCGATAATAATTTATTTTCTTTAGAATATTGTCCTTTAGAAGTAAGATGGGGATTGGATTGTAGTAAAAATCCTGGTAAATTTATAAAGGAAAATGTTTTAAAATATTGTAAAATAGAGAAAAATAGAATTAAATGTTAAAATATTTATGAAAGGATACGTTTATATAATTACTAATAATATTGATGGAAAACAATATGTTGGCAGTAGAATGGCTTATAAAGGAGAAAATATTTATAATGATTCTTATATGGGTTCAAGTAAATATTTAGATATAGATATTTCTACTTATGGAATAGAAAATTTTACAAAAGAAATTTTACAGGATAACTATATAGATATTAATGAAATGTTAAAGAGGGAAAGTTTTTATATGCATGAATATAAAACGTTTGAACCTAATGGCTATAATAGATATGATCCTATTAAAAGAAATGGATTTTATAGCGGAATGAAAGGTAAAAAGCATTCAGATGAAACTAAAAAAAGAATATCAGAAAAAGGTAAAATATCTCAAATAGGACATTTTGTTTCTCGTGAAACTAGAATTAAAATAGGAAAAGGAAATTCCAAATCTTTAAAAGGTATTAAATTTGATGAATATAGAAAAATAAAAATGAGGGGGTGGCATCATTCAGAGGAAGCTAAACAAAAAATTGGACTTTCTTCTAAGAATTCTGAAAGATACACAAAAGAGAGAAGTTTAAAAATTTGGGAAACTAGAAGAAAAAATGGAAAAGGAAAGATTTCTGATGAGCATAAAAGAAAAATAAGTAAATTTTGGGAAGAAAAAAGATTAGCTAAAATAAATTTATAAAAATGTTATTAAGTGAATTAGTAAATCAAGTGAAAAATGAACTAACAGCTTCATGCTCATTACCTTATAGTCCTCCAGATAAAGAAATAGAAAGAATAATTTCAAAGGAAATGCGTTTTCTTTTTAGGGAATATCGTACATTATTACAAGATAGAATTTATATTATCCATGAAAGATATTATCAAACTCCTGAATGGAAAAATACAAGAACCTTTCAAATGAACAATTGTACAGAAGGTATTAAACAAGTAATGGAAATGAATGGGGGAAATAGAGTATTTGGTATAAATGACCCAGATTTAAATTTTGATAGATTAATGGCTTCAGATTTATATTTAACTCCTTTATCTTCAGATCAAATTACATATCGTACTATACAATGGAGTTTTTGGGATTTGGCAAGAGCATTTAATTTAAAAGATATTAATCATGATTTTAATCCAAATACACATAGATTAATTATAACAGGACGTACTCCTATTCATAGTCTTTTTGTATTAGGTATGGATCATATTCCTCTTGAAGAAGCTTATGAAGATACAATAGTAATTGAATGGATAATAGCAAAATGTAAATTATCTCTTGCACGTGTACTTGGTGCTTTTAATTATAATTTATTAGGAAATATTACAATTAATTTTGAACAATATCGTTTAGAAGGAAATGAAGAATTAGAAAGATTAAGAGAAAAAATTAAAGGGGATAATCCTCCAGATTGGTTTGTTTTATTTCCTTAAAGATATATACAATAAAAATATTATGAAAGGAATTATTTATTGTGCAACTAGTCCAAACACAAAAAAATATTATGGACAAACAATCCAAGGATTAGAAAAAAGAAAACAAAGACATAAAAGAGATTTAAATAAAGGAATAAATTGGGTTTTTTATCAAGCTTTACGAAAACATGAATGGGAAAATTTTAAATGGGAAATTATAGAAGAATACTCATTTGATAATAAAAAAGAACTTCATTCTAAATTAAATGAACGAGAAATATATTGGATTTTAAATAATAAAACATATTTTAGAGAATTTGGATATAATATGACTAAAGGGGGAGATAATTATATTCATATTAGAAAACCTTTATCTAAAGAATCTAAAGATAAAATAGCTAAATCTAATTTAGGTCAAAAAAGATCCAAAGAACAAAGAAAGAATATGTCTTTATCTCAACTAGGTAAACCTCATGCTCAAAATTTTGGTCCTCCTAGGTATGGTAAAGATAATTCTGCATATAAAATAATTTCTCCAGAAGAAGAAATTATAATTTTAGATCTTTATTTAAATAAAGGATATGGTTCAAGAAAGATTGAAAAATATTTTAACCATAAATTTAGTTTTATAAAAATTTTGAAATTTTTACGTGAAAAAAAGGTTTGGAAACCTCATAAAATGGATGAAAATATAAATCGAAATAAATGAAAATAGTTAAAGAAAATATAAATTTTGAAAGAGGGCAAGAACCTAATAAATCTTTAGATATAGGAATAGAAAGTCGTGATGCTCGCCAAACTCATTTTAATAAATTAGAAGCAGAAGGGATAAATTTTTTTCATCCAGGAGATTTTAAGGAAAATGAAATAATGAAAAAATATTTGGACCATATTTATGAAATTGAAGAAATTATTAGAAAATTACAAAAATTACAAATTTCTATAGAAAGAATTTCTGGATCTTTAACTATTTATGTTAAAGGTTTTATAATATATGATCCTATTAACCATAAAGAAATTGTATCCTGTTTTGGAGAAAATGAAGCAAAATATTTATTTAAGGAATTAAATAAATTTTCTTCTAAAGATCATGGGAAATTAGAAATAAATTCGGGGGAAATTTCTATTTATATGGATAGAGATTATCATTTGGATGAATTAGAAAAAAATAGAAAATCCTTATGAAAATAGTTAAAGAAAATATTAATTTTAAAAGAGGAAAAGATCCAAAACAATCTTTAGATATAGGAAAAGAAAGTACTTATTCTAAGGAACAAATTCTTCAAAAATTTTCTGAAATGGGGGTAGAAATTTATATTGATTTTGATCCATTAAATCCCCCTAAAGTTTTGGAAAATATTTATGAAATAAAAAATTATGTTGAAAATTTAATTGATCTTGGGGTAAAACCAAGTGATATAGAAATAGCATATCCAGATTCAGTTTGTGTTAAAGGATTTACTGTAAAAGATAGTAATCAAGTTCTACTTCATTGTTTAACTGAAGAAGATGCTAAAATAATAGCAAAAACTTTAGAAAAATTTATGATTGAAGGAAATAATATTAATATAGATAGATCTTCTATGAATCCATATATTCATTTTTATAGAAAAAATGATTGGTTAAAAGATTTAAAAGAAAACAGAAAAAAATATGCTAAAATTAGTTAAAGAAGCTTTAGATTTTGAAAGAAATCAAGAACCTAAAAAATCAATGAGTATAGGGAAAGAAAGTCTTTATATTAAACAACAAATTTTTAATAAACTGGAAAAAGATGGAATCCTTTTTCATCATTCTTCAGATGAAAAAGATGAAAAATATTTAATGGATCAATATCTTAAAGATATTTATAAAATAAAAGAAATTATCCAGAAATTACAAAAATTGAATATTCCTATAATAATTATTACAGGTTCTGCTGAAACATCTATTGGAATATCAATACAAGTTTATCAAATTTTAGATGGTAATCATGTAATTTTATCATGTGTAACTAAAGAAGATGCAGAACATTTAATTAAAGAAATGAAAAAATATGCTTTTAGAAATTATGAAAATTTTTCAATAAGTGATGATGGGGAAGAAGTTATTTACTTATTTAATACTATTTGGCTTGATGAAACAATAGAAAGAAGAAAAAATTTATGAAATTAGTAAGAGAAAATTTAAATTTTACTCGAGGAGAAAATCCTATGGATGAATTAAATATAGGAAAAGATTTTTTAATTAAAAAATGGATGTTTTCTATAGGTCTTTATGAAAATGATGATTATAAAATTAATGAAGATGGAACTCTTGATGTTTTTGAAGATATAAATTTGTCTGGATTGGGGTTAGAAGAGTTGCCAGAATATATAAATTTTAATAAAGTATATAAAAATTTTTATGCAAAACATAATAATTGGAAATCGTTAAAGGGATTTCCAAAAGAAGTCCTCGGAGATTTTTCGATTTATCCAAAACCTTCAGGAGGTATTATATCTAAATCAAAATGGTTAGAAAATGAAATTAGAAAAAAAATTAAAGTAAATGGAACAGTTTGGTGTTAAAAATAGCTATTATTTAAGAAAAATGGAAAAAGCAATAGAGCCTTTTTATCCATTACTTACTTCATTTTTAAATGAAAAAGAAGAATTATTAGATATACCTAAATCTGAAAAAATAGAAGATATGGGTAAAATTACAGCAGAAGATGGTACAGTAATAGATATGACTTTCCTTAAAAAAGAAATGGAAAGTGCTAAAACTGCTATTGTTTCTCAAAGCCCTCTTTTTGCTCCTTATGTACATAAATTTGTTCCCATTTATACTTGGTTAGTTCCAACAATGGCAACAGATGGAACAAGACTTTTTGTTAATCCAGCTTTTGCAAATAAATTAGAATGGGAACAAAAAATATTTGTTATTATCCATGAGATTATGCATTGTGTACTTCTTCATATGGAAAGAATGAAAGCAAGAGATGCAATGGTTGTTGGTTCTGATGGTAAACCTGTATCCCTTTTTAATATAGCAGCTGATTTTGAAATTAATGCTATTATTGTAGATACTTTAAATGATTTTAATGAAGATTTTATTAAAAAAATACATGGTTTATATGATGTAAAATATCTTAATATTCCAGTAGAACAAATTTATGATGAAATAAAGAAAAATATTCCTAAAATGCCTCCTAATCCAAATAAAAATAATAATAAACCTGGTCAAGGAGAGGAAGGTGAAGGAGGAAATGGTAAAAGTAAAGAAGGAGAAGGCGAAGGAACTGGTAAAGGAAAAGGTAAAGGTAAAAAAGGTAAACCTCAACCTGGTCAAGGAGGGGAAGGTGGTATCTATGATCAAATGGATAGTTATGATCCAGCAGGAACTGGTTCAATTATTTCTTCTGATGTAGGTAAAAAAATTGCTAAAGAAAGTGGATACGGAGAAGATGAAATAGGGCCTGACGAAAATCCAGTTGATAAATGGAGAGTTGAAGGATCAAAATTACTAGAAAGAGCTGAAAAAGGTCAAAAACATGCGGGGAAAGGAAAAGGAACTGCATTAGTAAATGCTCTTTATAAATTACATCGAGGAGATGTTAATTGGCAAAATTTATTTCGTAGATATGTTTCGACTGCATTATCTCCAGAAGTTTACCAAAAAATAGGTAATAAAAAACATTTAGGAGGGGAATTTTTAAGATATGGAGAAAAACAAAAACAGGATGCTATGGAACATATAGTTGTAGCTGTTGATGTTTCTGGATCTATGGGAGAAGAAGCTATTAAAAAAATATTAAATGAAATTAATCAAATTATATTTTCAAAAAGAGTAAATAAAATTACAGTCTTATTTTTTGATGATGGGGTAGATGATAAGAGTGTTCAAACTATAAAAAGAATGGGAAAACCATATATTCCTAAAAATGTAGCTGGAGGAGAGGGAACTAATTTTCAAAAAGTTCTTGATTGGGTTAACGAACATTTAAAAGATAGAATATCTCTTATGGTATTTATGACAGATGGAGGAGCTTCTAATCCTAAAAAACCTATTTATGCACATAAATTTATTTGGATGATTTATGATAATCCAAGTTGGCAACAACCTTTTGGAAAACAAATTAATTTAGGATAATGGGAATATTAAGAGAATCATTAGATTTTGAACGTATTGAATCTCCTTTAGAAAAAATGAGGATAGGAAAAAAAGAATCCGACTTAATTTTTATAAAAGAACATGAATGGGATCTTTCACTTCCCCATATTTTTAGAGATTTTACTATAGAAGAATTAATAAGGAATTTTAATAATATTCCAATATTAGTATTAAAATCTAATACTACTATACCTACATATGTAGCTATTTCAACAAATTATCATTCAGATCATAAAAATACTCCAAAAGAAGCAATAGCAGAATTAAAATTAGATCTTTTTGACATTAAAGAATCCTTAACATTTACTCGGGAAGGATCTAATTTAGAAAAAATAGGAATTGGAAAAACTGCTATTATAAAAGATATTTTAAATCAATTATGTATAGAAAGATTTAATGTTTTCCAAAATTCCCCAACAATTTATAAAAAAGAAATACAAAATATTAAATCTATTCCAGAAAATTTAAAAGAACTTAATGAAAAAAATGCAATTCTTTTATCAAGAGAGGATTTTTTAAATTTATATAAATCAGATTCTAAATACATACCTTATTTAGATGAAATTTTAGAAAGAATAGCAAATTTTAATCCAAATAAATTTGACTATCATAGAACTTGGACTGAAGTTTTTTGGGATTTAAATAAAATAGATATGCTTTTTAATTCTCCTAATAACTGGGTTACTGATGAAAATATTCATATTTTAATGGATTACAAAGAAAAGAAAACTATAGAAAAGATTAAAGAATTAGATCCTAATAAAATTTTTTCTATTTGTAGTCAAAAAAATTGGTATCCTGAATTAATACTTTATGCTATTGATCACGGAGCTACTAATTTAAATATAGGATCTAATGAAGCAATAAGAAGAGCTTGTGAAAAGGGGGAATCATTTATAGCTGAAAGATTATTAAAAGATCCTTCTGTTGATCCTACTCAAAATACTCCTGATGGTAAAAGATATAAACAAGATGAAGCTAATTTTTGTATAAGAAGAGCTGCAAAAAACGGTCATTTAGAAATAGTAAAATTATTATTAAAAGATGGCAGAAGTAATCCAGCTTATAGAAATAATTTTGCTCTTTCTGCTGCTATAACTAATAAAGATAAACCTATGATGGATCTTTTATTATCTGATAAAAGAGTTAGGGAAGCAGTAAAATATATGCCTAAAACTAAACAAGATGAATTAAGATTTATGAAATTAGTTAAAGAATCTTTATTATCATTTGAAAGAAATAAAGATGCTTTTTCTTCTTTGAATATTGGAATGATAGATAAAGTTCAGCGATTTATGGAAAATCTTAAAAATGAATTTCCTGAATCTAATTGGAAATGGAAAATAAATTCGAATCTTTCTGTAGATATTTTTTGGCCAGAATTTTATAAAGATAGAAATCCTATTTTTGATATATCAATAGATGAATATGGTTTATTACCTTTTTATATAAAATTTAATAAAATAGAAGGGGATTTTGCTTGTAGTTTTACATCTAAGGAATCATTAAAATCTTTCCCAAAATTTATAAAAGGTAAATGTGAAATATTTGGGAAAAAAAAGAAAGAATTTAATGAAACTGATATTAGATCTATTTGTAAAATAGAAAAAGATTTAAAAATTTATCCATGATAAATATAAAAAATAAAAATAGTTAAATACAATGAAAAAAATATTAGTTAATGAATCTCTATTGGAGTTTCAAGCTCAAAATTTAAAAATAGATGAAGGCTTATTTGGAAAAGCCCTTGGAGCTATAAAAAAGTTTTTCCAAAAAATAGGAAATTTCTTTTTTTTCATGTTAAATGGATCTCCAATAGTAGAATCTATAGCTCCAGTTAATATAGGTATTATGGATAAATCGGGGATGCTTAATAAATCTGCAATCTCTTATGTTCCCTCTTCAGCTGATTTAGAAATTGCTCCTGAATTGAGTAGTTTAAATGCAAAAGTCTTATTAGATAAAAGAGGAGGAGATGATACTGTAAATGAATGTTTTGTTGATTCAATTAATGAAGCAAAAATTGCTCTTGAACATCCAGATAAAAATGTTCCCAATATAGATAAAAAATCTCTTTATCGAAGAATTCGTATAGTAATTGCTAATCCAAATGCAAAACCTCTTATGATATGGGGAGCTCCTGGTATTGGAAAAACTGCAATAGTAAAAGCAGTTTTAATTGTTACTAAAAAAGGTAGACTTATAGATATTCAAACTTCTAAAATGGCTCCAGATGATTGGGCTTTACCAGCTACTTATAAAATGGGTGAAGAAATTAAAGCTAGAGATATTCCTAAATCCTGGTTACCTGTTTATATTCCTACTGGAAATGCTGAACAAGATAAAAAATTAGATGAGATAGCAAATATGGGGGAAGGAGGAGTAATATTCTTAGATGAACTTTCTCGTGCATCTGGATCAGTTCAAAATACTTGTTTAAAACTTATTGATGAAAGAATAATCGGGGATGCTAAATTAGGATCTAAATGGTCTATTGTATCTGCATCTAATAGAGCTGGGGATGATCCTGAAGGTGTTCAAAATTTTTCTACTGCTCTTGGTAATAGATTTTCTCAAGTAAATTATATTCCTGATTTTAAATCATGGAAAGAATGGGCAATTGATAAAGTAGATCCACGTATTTTAGATTTCTTAGAATTTAATCAAGAATATTTTTATACATTAGACGATGATCCGGAAAAAAGTATTTTTGCATCTCCTCGTTCATGGGAAGCTGCTTCTAATAATATTGCTTTATTAATGCAGGATGCTAAAGATCAAGGAACAAATGTAAGTATAAAAGATATTACTGAAGTAGTTGGTTCTGATGTTGGAATGGATATTGCTACAGAATTTCAAGCTTTCTTACGTCTTCTTGAAACATTTAAAAAAGAAGATATTAAAGAAGTTCTTACTCATCCTGATAAAGCTCGTATGCCTAAAAAAGCTGGTTCTGGATATGATCAAGCTGAAGCTAATGCTCTTATTTCACTTGTTTGTACTTCAACCAGAGGAAGAGAATTAACCCCTGATGAATTTTCTAAATATGTAGAATATTTAATTAGACTTAATAATCCATCTCTTGCTACAAGAGGTTTAAAATTAATGCTTGAAATTCATCCTTATATCCACGATGAATTAGGTGAAGTAGCAGGTAAAGATAAATACAAAGCTGGTGTAGATGCTTTTATTGAAAAATACAAAGAGATTTTTTAAATAATATGAAACTTGTTAGAGAGAATATATTTGAATTTCAGAGGGGTGCAGATCCCTCTGAAATTTTAGAATTAGGCCGTCTTCAAAAAACAATAGATTGGTTAAAACCATATTTATTTAGATCCTCATATTCTATTAATCAAGATTGGACAATTGATATTAAAAAAGATTTTATTGTAACTAATTCTATGCCTAATTTAGAGGAATTTCCTGAATTTATTCAATTTAACATATGTTACGGAAGTTTTATCAATAGAAGTCATCAATTTATTTCAATGATAGGATGTCCTAAAATAGTTTATGGTGATTTTTTAGTAGATGGAAATAAATTGCAAGTTCTTACAGGATGTCCAAAACAAGTAAATGGGGATTTTTATATACAAGATAATGATACTAAATTTACTGAAAATGAAGTACGCAAAATCTGTCAAATAAAAGGAAAATTAAAAGTATGAAACTTGTTAAAGAATCGTTAAAGTTTGAAAGAGGTCAAGATCCGATGGATGCTTTAAATATAGGGGATCCTAGAATTCGAGAAATACATAAAAATTATCAAAATATAAAATCTATCATTGAAACTGGGGTAGCTGAAGAATTAATGTTTGGAGAATTCAGACATAAAATAGATAAATTAAAAGAAATTATGGATTATGTGGTAATAAATCATATAAGAAATAAATTTAAAATTGATGCTAAATTTGAAACTGAATCAAATAAATTTGGTTCAGGTAGTAATTTATTTGCTATAGCATATATAGGTCCTTATAAATATGAATTTAGAAAAAATGGAGTAGGATCTACTTATTGGACAGAAATTAAAGGACTAAATTTACCAGAAAGCCCTGAAAAAAAAGCTTATCTTAAACTAACTTCACAATCTACATCTTTAAAAAGTTTTGATTCTAAACTATCAAATTTATTAAAAAAATATTATTAAATGATTGTAAAAGAATCATTAAATTTTGAAAGAGGAATAGATCCTAAAGAATCCATGAATATTGGATTAGAACAAACTATTTCCCAATTTATGTATGAAAATAATTATAAGGATCCTTTTCAATGGATTTCATATCTTACAGGAGCATGGGAAGATGTTGAAGATTTAGATAAGGAAACTCGTATAAAATGGGTAAATTTTCTATTATCTAAATCTCGAAAATATATTGGAAAAATTTCATTAGATGAATTTGATTACAATGTTATGAAAGAATTAGGTATTCATTGGATACCATATGTTCCAATAGCAGATGATGAATTTAAATATATTCAAAAAGATGAAAAATATTATTTATTATTTGATAGTTGGGAAAATTTTAGCTATTATTTTGAAGAAGATCCAAAAGTTAATAAAGAATTTGTAACAAAAGTTTTAGAAGGAGATGCATTTGAATTTTTTACATATGATAATGATTATTATAAAAATATAAAATCATTTATATGGTTTCTAAAGAAAATGGATATTTCAGCTTTTCAAAAAATAAAAGAAAAAGCAATAGAATTAGGAGCAAATTCAGATAATTTGAATTCCATTGAAAATATGTTTATAGAAATAGATAATAATGAAAATTTATCAGAATTAAAAACTATTATTTTATATTCTATTGCAGATGCTCAATCTTCTGTTGATGAATCTGAAGCATTTAATATTTTAAAAAAACTCATAAAAAAACATTATGAAATAGGAGATAAAGAAGAATATTATGAAAAAATTAAAGTTCCTATTTCATTTGATGGTCTTGAAAAATTTTCATATACAGTAGCTACTGGAGAAGAAAAAATTATTTTATATTTACCTAGAGAAATTAGTGGAGATATTGATGCAGAAACTCTTAATGATTCTATTTATAATCAATTAGAAAAATTATCGGATTAAAAACTTTTAATAATATTTTAGTATTAATATAAATTTACCTTAAATATTTTAAATTATGAACATTACATTCAATGAATTAAGAAAAATTAAGGACAATTTACCTTCGGGCAGTATAGGACAAATTGCTAAGATTCTAAATATTTCTGAAGATACCGTACGTAATTATTTTGGAGGAGAACATTATAAAACTGGAGAATGTGTTGGTATTCACTTTGAGCAAGGACCAGAAGGAGGTATAGTTTCTTTAGATAATACAGAAGTTTTAAATTTAGCTTTGAAAATGATAAATTCTAATTAATATGGAAAAATATACAATAGAACAGATTGAACAATGGAAATTGAAAGCTGAAAAATGGGATAAATTAGATGAACAAATTTCAAAATGTTATTGCAATAAAAACGGAGAATATGATGAGGATAATCCGGAATCTGAAGGAGCCGATTTATTAACTATTGGAGAAATAGCTGCATCTTCATTTGGATGGATTTAGTTCTATAAGTTATTATATATAGAAATATATAATAAAAGAAAATGAATTAATAAAAAATGAAAAAAAATTTTTTAAGTTTATCTGATTATTTAAAAGAATCTTCTGAAGAAAAATCCGTAAATAACCAAATCAAAAAAATTTTAAATTTTCCTCGAGTTGCTCAAGGATTTACTTATGATTGTGGAGCTGCAGCTTTTCAATTAGTTCTTACTTATTATGGAGTTTATGAAAGAGAAACAGAGTTTATGAAAATTTTGAAAACCGTCCCTGTTGAAAAATTTAATAACGGAACAAAATTATCAGCAATTAAAAAAGGAGCAGAATTTTATGGATTTGAATGCGAAATAAAAAGAAATATGACTGATAAGGATCTTATCAAATATATTGATAAAGATATACCTATTATTGTATTACTTCAAGCATGGAGGTTAAAAGAAGATGAAGAATGGACTGAATCATATAATAATGGTCATTATGTAGTTGCTATTGGTTACACAAAGGATAAGATAATTTTTGAAGATCCTTATTCTTTTACAAGAAATTATCTTACATTTTCAGAATTAAAACAGAGATGGCATGCTGTAAATGATAATAGTAAACCCGATCCTATAAGTGTAGGAGTTATTATTTATGGATATCCTACTTTTGATGAATTTTTAATTACACACATGGAATAAAAAAATAATTTATATGGAATTAGGAGAATTGTCCGATGAAGGAGATGATTTTAATATAAAACAATTATTATTTAAAGATTTTGATTTTTTCAAAAATGATATTTTAGATTTAGAAACAGAATGTTTTGTCCCCAAATTAAGAGATGATGAAAAAGGTTTAAGAGATGCGCTAAAAATGAAAAGCGCATTATGTTTTGCTATTTATGATAAAGGAAAAATGATAGCAGTTTATTATTTAACTTCTTTAGATGATTTAAATAAGCAATTTTTCGATACCTATCTTCTTGGATGTTGGGATCCAAATACATATAAAGATTATGGAAAAAATAATAGCTATTATATTCATATAGTTGCAGTTTCTCCAAAATATCAAGGAAAAGGAATTGGTAAAAAAATGAATAATTTTATTTTAAATTATCTTAAACAAATGAATATTAAAAATGTTTTAATTCATGCTCATGAAGGTTCAATGTTAAATATAATAAAAAAATCTGGCGGTATAAATATCGAAAAAATAGAAAATATTGTTGATACCCATCAAAACTATTTTCTATGTGAAATGATTCTTAATTAAAGCTCTTTACTTTTTACTTAATAATTTTATAGGATTATTGTTATCAGTTTTATTTCATCTTTCTTTAATACAAAGATATATAAATAAAACTGAATAGATGATACAAGATCTTTATATTAGAAGTCCTCAAGATCCAAATTATAAATATGGAGTTTATTCTCATTCTGATCCTATCGAGAGTATAATTGCAAAAATTCGTATGATTTTAGGAACTACTCAAGGACAAGTTCTCGGAGATTTACAATTTGGGGTAGGAGTAGAAGATCTTATATTTGAAACTCGTATTAATAAAATAGAGTTAGAAGAAAAAATTTCAAAACAAATTTCCCAATATATTTCTGAAGCTTCACAATATAAAATATCTCCATCAGTATCTTTTGGAAAAGCTGATGGCTATGATTATTGTGTTATAGATATTTATATTAATGATCAGAGAACTATAGGGGTATTAGTTAAATAATGGGGATAGTTAGAGAACATATTAATTTTGAAAGAGGGGTAGATCCTAAAAAAATTCTTGGGATTGGAATTTTTAGTAATAAAGATTTTGCAAATTATGAAGAAGCTGGATTATATATAATTAAGTATTTAAAAATAATATTAGGTAAAAAATCTGTTCCAAAAAATATTATTAAAACAAATGATGAAACTTGGTTTTTAGATGAATATTATTTCAAACTTCAAGAATATATTGATAATTATTTAATAAATTTTTCTGAAAATGATAGAGAAATGACAATGAGATTTATTCACGATTATTTAGAAGATGCAGGATATTCAAAAGGAATAATTAAAGAAAATTTAAAATTAGATTTCGAAAGAGATTTAAAAAATCCTTTAGATACTTTAAATATTGGTAAAATATGGGAACGAAAAAATAAAGAAGTTATTATAGGAATGAAAGAGATTGCTAACAAATATAATAAAGCTCTTGAATTTTTAAAAAAAGGAGAAAATAAAATTGTATGTATTTCAACTTCTAATGAATTAAATACAAAATTTGTACATATTTTCATGCATTGGGTAAATTATAATTTTACAAATAAACATTTTGAAGTAGGATTAACTTATCATAAAGGAATTTCTTTTTCAAATATAGGAATATATGAAACTGTAGAAGAAGGATTAAAAGAAGTAGATTTATATATAAAAAAATATGGATAAAATAAAAAATAAAATATGAATATTATTCAAAATTCAAGAATAAGACTTGCTGAATTATTTCAGGATTCTATAAATTTTATTAAACAAACTTATGATGATATAGGTCAGCAATTTACCATGGCTTCTCCTTTGGGTCAATTATTACAAGTTCTTTTGAATTTAGGACGTATGATCCTTTATTATATTGAAGATTCTATTACAGAATTAAATATTCTTACAGCATCTAGACCTAATAGTGTAAAAGGTTTATCTGTATTAACTGGCCATAATCCTTCAAGAGGTATAGCAGCAAGAGGAACTCTTCGTTTTACTTATAATGGACAAAAGATAGATATTTATGGAAATACCGTAATTATACCTAATTACACTCAAATTGTATCCACTACAAGTGGTCTTACTTATACAATAGTTTTACCCGGACAGGAAGCTCATCTTGATCTTACATCAATCACTAACTATATTGATGTAAATATTATGCAAGGAAAATTAGAATATCAACAAGCTACTGGAACCGGAGATCCATTACAATCTTTTAATTTTCAATCTAAAAAAGGATCTTTTATAGATAATTTTTTCGTAAATATATTTGTAGATGGAAAACAATGGCAAATAAAAGATAGCATTTTAGACATGGATTTTTATGAAGAAAGTGTTATGGTAAAAACTGGTCAAACTGGCGGAATTGACGTATTTTTTGGTAATGGATATAATGGTCAAGTTCCTAATTTAGGAGCATCTATATTAGTCGAATATTTAATTACTGACGGTGAAAATGGTAATATAAGAACCCCAGAAGCAAAAGCTCTTACTAATTGGAAATTTGTAACAAAAGGATATTCATTAAATGGCCAAGAAATAGATTTAAATAAAATTCTTCAAGTAAATATTCAAAAAGATATTTTATTTGGAGCACTTGAAGAACCAATTTATCTTACACGTCTTTTAGCTCCTCATATGTCTAGAAGTTTTGTATTAGCAAATCAAACTAATTATATTTATTTTTTAAAAAAATTAAATATGTTTACCATTGTAGATGCTATACCAGGATTTGCTACATTTGAAGATAGATATGCTTTAGATAAATATAACAGTGCTAAAACAACTTATGAAAGTGTAAGTGAAGAATATAGATTTCTTTTATCTACTGTTGGAGCTAATTCTTCAAAAACAATAGCTAAAAAAGTAGAAGTAGATAATGCTCAAAAACAACTTTATTATTGGCAAGAACAAGTAGAAGAACAAAAGAAAGATGATAATACCGTATATCTTTATCTTGTTCCTGATGTTAATAAAAGAATACCTGCTAATCAAAATTATTATAGTTGTGGATTAGATAGTTTTCAATTAACAGATTTAGAAAAAACTGGTATTTTAGATTTAATAGAAGAAAGTGGACAAAGAATAATTACGGTAGATAATGCTATTATGACTTTAAGATATCCTCGTTTTGTTTTAAATATATCTTTAATTATATTCGAAGGTTTTGAATTAAATACAATTCGAGAATCTATTATAGCTAAAACTTCTGATTATTTTCTTCAAAATACAAGAAGAGATAGAATACCTCAATCTGATTTAGTTAGAATTATTGAAATGATTGATGGGGTAGATTCTGTTAGTGTATGGTTTGATGCTGATAAGAATAATTTTTCTATTTATGGAGAAGGATATGGAATTGATGATTATGGAGATATTGTATTAGGAAGATCCGTAAAAGATGCATTTGGAAATAGTGTTCTTGTTAAAGATCTTTATCCTTTAATAAGAGGGGGATTTGAAAGTTATAATGGAATTAGTTATGAAGATTCTACTGCAAAAGATAAATTATCAACAGTTAATATTCAATTAAGAGGTATTACTGCTAATGATTTTAATTCACAACAAAATAAAAATATTGTTAGTAATCTTTAAAAATGAAAATAATTAAAGAATCTTTAATAAGTTTTGAAAGAAATAAAGATGATAAATATTCTTCTTTGGATATAGGTAAAGAATATTTACTTAAAAGAAAAAGTGATGAAATAGAATGGAATTGGTATCCTAAACCAGAATATAAAGAAAAAATTATAGATATAATTTCTTATCCAAAAGAAGATAATCCTAATTTACTTATAAAAATATCTAAAATAAACATAAATAATAAAAATAAAAAAACATTTATTGCTGTTCATAACGTAAAAAGACCTTATAAATCTTATGAATCGATTGCTTATAATACTCTAGAAGAAGCATTAAAAGAAGAAAAAGAATATTGGGATTTATATTATAATAATAAAATAATGAAAGATAGATAATGGCAACTCCTATACAAAAATTAAGTGCTTTAAGTAGTAATGATGCTAAATATAAAGTAAGAGAATCCTATATGAATTCTGCTAAACATATCAATGATAATTTTATTAATCTAGGATATGATTATAGAGGAAAGATTCTTAAAAAAATGACTTCTCCAGAATTGTGGAGTAATCCATTACAAGCTCCTCATTTTGGTCAATTAGAAGCTATGATCAATTTTCTTATAGAACAAGTAAAATATATTAAGAAAACTTTTTCAATAGCACATGATAAAAATTCAGTTAATTTAAATTAATTTGTTTTCTTTTTATCCAGGAATCTTTAATCCTCTGTTTATGTTGTTCAGATAAGGGTTTTCCTTTTTTTGCATTGCTTAATTTCTTTCGAGTTTCAATAGAAAAGATTTTTCCTATATGGGAGTTTAACCATTTTTCTTTACCTACTATTGAAAAATTGTGAGATTTTTTCATATTTTGTTTTCTTTCTTCCGAATGTTTTATTCCAATAAGTGAATTTTTTATTTTTTCTTTAGTTTCTTTTGACATTGGTATTCTTAATTTTTGTTTAGTCTCTTCGGATCTTTTTAAACCTGTAGTTTTTTGTATTCTTTTTTGTATAGTTTCATTTGATTGTTTAATTCCTAAATGAGATTCTTTTAATCTTTTTTTGTGTAACTCAGAAAATTTTATACCTTTTTTTAAATTACTTATTTTTTTACGAGTTTTTTCCGAATGACATCCTCCATTATATGTTCCCCCAGTAGGACTTATATTATATCCATTTGGAGATAAAGTATTATATTGAATAATATATTTTTCTTGTGCATCAAAAGCTTCCAGTTTTGTTGAAAAAAATTCTAAAATTTCTCTTTTAAAGTTTTCTTTCCCATATTTTCTTTGAGCTTCTTTAATAATTTTTCCTCCTCCTTTATAATTTTTTGTATGACCACAATTTAAATTATTAGTAGAATGATCTCCGACATATTGTTTATTATTAATTAAATTAGTAGTTAAATAAACAAAATTATATTTCTTTTCCATTTATAGCAATTTAATGATATATAAATAAATATTAAATTATATATCATTAAATGAATACTCAAAATTGGAAGTTTTTTACAAAAGAAGGCAGTAATATGAATGTTTATGCCGATTCATATGTAAATTTAGAATTTGTTACAACTACTCAAAATGCTATAGGAGCTGAAGTTTATGCTTTAACTGATACTAGTGCCTTAGTTACTGGTGTTCATGTTGTAAATAATGGTTGGCAATATCCTCCAGATACTCAAATAAATATTGCTTATGTTTTTGGAAATCCAATAGAAAATTTATCTCAACAAGAAGCTTCTATAATATGGAAAGACGTTAGTATTTTTAATCCTAGTCCTATAAATTCAAAAGGAATAGGAAATGTAATTATGGATTTAAGTACTTATACTTTTGTTTATCCTTCTGTTTCTTTTGCATCAGCAATTTTTTTAAAACCTATTTCCCAAGGATTGGTTGAAACAGAACATATAACTATATTAGAAGAAACCCCGGAAGGAAAATGGATTAGACCATATGATCCTATAAATTATACTCTTGTCTTACGGATGGATTCTGCTGGGGATAAAGAAATAAAATTATTTGAAATTAATGAAGATAATCAATTAGTAGAATGGACAGATGAATTAATATTTGATGTTAGTCTTTATACTGAAAGAACTGGTTTAATGGTTAATATAGGATTTAGATCAGATGATGAAGGAGTATATGAAAGAAAATTACGTATTTTTCATCTTGTTGGGGGTCAAGAGTATTTATTATCTGAAATTCTTGTTAATGCTGAAAGTATTGGCCCGGATGAAAGATTTGATTCACTTATAGCAAATTTTGGATTACCTGCACCAAAAGATACTCCTTCTTTATTTAAAGAAGCTGATATAAATGAAGATTTACCTGATTGGCAACTTTTAAATTATAAGGGAAAACATATTATTTTAGAATATGATAAAATTATGCCTTATATTGGAAGTTATAAAGCTTTAATAAATGCTATTAAATGGCTTGGATATGAAGATATTCAAGTTAAAGAATGGTTTAGAAATGTAAAAGATAAAATCAATATAGCTCTTACAGTTCCTTATGAAGCAGCAGATAGAACAAAAACTATTCTTTATTTTACACCAGATGAAAGAAGAAATTTAAAAAAACTTAATCAACTTTCTCTTGTTTATTGTATCACAAGAGAAACAGGTGAATATGATGAATGGGGAAATCCCCTTATTGAAGATTGTTATAATTATAATTTAAATGAAATATTAATAAAACTTTTTGCTTTAAAAAATTGGTTAGAAAAATGGATTATTGGGGTAAATGCTAGGATTACAGATATAACGGGTGAAGGAGTTTATTTTGAAAGATTTCAAAATTTTATTTATGCTATTCAAAATAAGGGATCTGTAGCTAATTATATTCAGTCTTTAACTCCAATAGCTTTAACTAGAAATTCAGAACTTGTAAAAGGGGATGCTAGTATTTTATTAACTCTATTAGAATTAGAAAAAACTAATATGAAGAATTATAATCTTCGACTTCAAGATTTAATATCCTATTATTGGGATCCTTCAAATGGAGCTTTTAGTCCAGAAGATGCTTCCTCTGTAGTTTGGGATCCATCAACTATATTTATTGGTTCTACATTTCAATTTCCGTTTAGTCTTTATGATATTCAGTGGAGAGCTTCTGTTGAAAAAACAGATGCAGGAATTTTAACAGATAATTTAGTTACTAAACCTCTTTTTGTTTATGAAAACGAAATAAGATTTTGGGATGTAACTGAAACTTATTCTAAATTTTATGATGTATCTACTGATTTAGATATTATATTAGAAAAAGCTTATTTAAGAGATCCATCAAATGATGTATGGGAAGATTCTATATCTTATTCGATTTATCCAGCTACAAATGGAGCTTATTGGTTAGAAAGTTCTTTAGGAATAAGAAATCAAATTTTTGGATATGCTATCTTTACCCCGGATGTAAGTTCCGAATTAATTTATGAGCTTGATCTTAATTATAAAATTCCTCTATTAAGTTTTAAAAATTATAGGTTTGTAGATGGTAGTTTAAATGTAATAAATTTTAATAAAAAATATTATCTTGATATATTAGATGGTAAAATTTATATGGATTCTAGCATATTAGGTCCTAAAAATGAAATTGTACAACGAGAAAGTTATTTAAATTTTAATTATGATACTTCTCTAAATGAACAAAAAATTACTCTTAATGTAGTTTACAATTCTCCTAGAATGCCAATCGCAGTTTATGATCCTTCTCTTTATTGGTATTTTATAAATGAATTAGGACAAGACCCTTATCCATCTAGAGTTATTGATAATAGTATTTATCAATTTAATGTTAATTTTACTGGAAATTATCAAATAGAAATTTTTGGATGGGACGGGCAAAATAATATTTTCCGTAATAATATGAAATCTCTATATTCGGTATGGACTAAATTTCCACAAATAGTTTCTTATTTAGATAATTCAATAATGTATTATGATGATACATCTGTAGTATCTTGTCTAAATATTTGTACAAGTACTCTTTTATCTCCTGAAGATATAAGTGCTTTAATTGCAAGTAATATTTATCCTATTTTTGATAAAATCATACCTCTTCAAGGTTTAACATTAGAATATGACGATGAAGGATTACCATTTATAAGAGTTCCTTCTATATCTTATTTTATTGATATACCTGAAGTTGGATCAATAACTCGTTTTTATAATTTAACAGAAAGATGTGTTTCAATTAATACAACAACTGTTGTAGTAGATCCTGATTATCAAGAATTTTTTAATGGAGATAATGTTAATCTTGTTCTTTGGGATAAAAAAAGTCTTTCAATGATAGAAGAAGTTTCAACACATATTACAGCAATTTCTGGTAATACATTAACTCTTGGAGTTCCTTCTAGATTTATTAATCAAGAATCTTCTACAGAACTTTATATATTAAATGATACAGAAAGAACTGTAAGTAATTTAGTTAATGGATTTACTACAGATGGATCAATAACATTTCCTTCTTTAAATTTAGATATTTCATCTTATTCTTTTAGACATAATCAATTAGTTGGAATGATTATCAGTGAACCTTCTACTGGATATAGATGGGGATCTTCTTTTAGAGTTCATGATGTATCAGGAAATCATCATGTTCTTGAAGGACAAATGCCTAATTTTGTAATAGCTAATCCTGCTAAATATAAAATTACAGCAAAACATTCTTTTTCATCATTTGCAGATTTTCAGGTAGAAGTAGCTCAAGCATCTGAAGTAGCTAATAATTTTGAAACTTATTTAAATGATATTTATCATTATCAATATTATTTAGATAATACATTTGTATTTGTAAATATTTTATTTGATCAAGAATATGTCCTAGATCAGTGGTACGATCCGTCTACTGATAAATTAGTATCAGGATCATATTATCCATTCAATCAAGCTTTATATGTAGATACGAGCACCCTAGTTATATTTACATCATATTTTGATCCTTCCAATTATATGATAAATCAAAAAAATATTTGGACTGTTTGGAATAATTCTACGAAACAAATAGTATTTAAAGTTTTTAATGATATAGTTCCTTTTATATTTGATAAAGTTGGGGTATATGATGTACAATTAGAAGCTTATGATAAATATGGAAATTTAAAAGCTAAATATTGGGAAGGACTTTTAACCGTTAATAGTTCAACAAATATTTAATTAATGGAAAGATTTTATAAAGAAGATAAAAATGTCCCCGAAATAGTTGGGGACAAAACTTTTATACAAGTTGATTCAGGGGATTGGAGAAAACCTTATATTTTATCAATTCAACGTCTTGGAGAAACATTACAAATAAAATTAGATAAGGATTTATCTAATTTTAATATAACTTCAGTTAAATTTGAAAATCAAGATTTTATTCCTGAAAGAAGCCCAGAAAGTTTACCAATTAATGATAAATCCCATTTAGCTGTAGATGAAAATTATTTATATATTTGGGTTCCTCAAGTAAAAAGATGGAAAAGGATTCCATTATCTATATGGTAATTTATTATTTTTTAGATATGTTTAATAATGATTTATCAACTAATTTTCGTTTAATTAAAAGATTATCAACATAATCTTCATCATAAATTAAACCTTTTGACTCTTTTATATTTTCTTCTGCCGGTTTTTTTATTGATATTTTATTCGGATCATAATAATCTTCATCATTAATATAATTATCTATAGATTCTTTCATAAAATTTATAGCATCTCTTTTATATACATATGGAAGAGTTCCAATAAAAGTAGTTATTCCAGTATATTTTGGATAAGATTTTTCATCTAAAAAGGATTTTACTAAATGTTTAATTATAAGAATAGGAAATCCTTTATAATCTCGAATTAATTCCATTTCTTGAATATTTTCAGGAAATTCTTTAAACCAATCGATTTCTTCTATTATTTTTTTATCTATAGCTTCTTGCCCAATATTAATTTTTTTGAAAGGTTCTCCTCTTCTTTCAAATTCTAAAGATTCTTTTATTTCTAAAGTTTTACAATTAGTATGTTTTTTAAATTCTTTTAAATTTTTAATTTCATGTTCTGTATTATTCCATTCATCAAAGCAGAGTATTCCTTCATTTTCAGTCAGATATAAACAATATTCTTTATATTCATAACTACTAGCTAAATTTATATTAGGAGCTTTATAAACAGTTTCAATTTTAAACATTGGTTCCTTATTTTTATAATCTATATCAGAAACTTTAGTAAAATATTCACATTTTTTTGCTTCTTCGTGTATAAATTTAAAAAGTATATCTTTAGGTAAATTTGAAGAATATTTTCCTATATTTAATTTTTCTTTTGAATCCCCCTCTCTTTTAAAATCTAATGATTCCTCTAAATAACTAATTTTATTAAGTATAAAATTATATTGAGGATTTTTTTCATGACATTTATTAAATAATATTTTTATATCTTTTATTTTTTTAACATCTTTATTATCATTTAAATTAATTACATTTGATTCTCCTATATAAAAATTATTTGTAACATTATATCTTTGAATAGTTACATATCCAATATCTTCAATATCTTTTCTAGCCCAAGTTGGATCATATTTTAAAACTCCTAATTCATCAAGAAAATATAATATATCATCATGAATAATACTATAACCTGTATTACATAAATATAAATCCCCTTCGTTATCTATAACACCTCTAATATTTGGATAAATTCCTAATTTTTTAGGATTTTTAAAAATAGGAGCAGGTTTTTTTAATTGTTTAGATTCTTTATCTCCATGAATATAACTTAAATAACCTATTATTTCATTTCTTTGTGCAGCATATATTCGTTCAAATTTATCGAATTCGTCCTCAATTCCAATTCTTTGATAAATTTTATCAGCAACCCCTTCTAATATTTCAGAAATTTTTTTAGCTTTCATAATATTATTTATATGTATATCCTGATAGTGATCCCCCATAAACTCTAATTAATTCTTTCATTTTACTTACAGGAACATAATCTACAAGTTTCCAAAGACCTATAAAAGCTCCAGTTTGATCATGTCTAAAATTTGCTCTATCATATAATTTAGATAAAGGTTTATCTCCAGCTGTAAAAACTAATTTATTGTTACCTTTATCATCTTCCCATACCTCAACGGTTCCATCCCAAGTTTCATAAATATTAAAAAATTTACATTCACCAGTTCCAAGATTAACTTTACCTAAAGGTAAAATAGAGGAATGCCCTTTTTTTAATTCTCCACCTATTTCAGGAGGGGTAGCATATCTTCCAATACCTAAAGATTTAAAAGCATCTTCTTTTCTAAAAAATCCTCCTTCATCAGATACTTTTTTTTCATTTCTAACTCTTTCTGAAGGCAAAAAGAATTCAGTTTTAAATTCTCTTTCAATTTTTTCTCCTTTACCAGTTGGAGCTTTTACAGGAGCAAGAGTTCCTGCTGATGCAGTAGATTTAACATAAGACCCCCCAAGTTCTTTAGCTCTTTCATCAAATATAATAGAAATATCGCTACCTGCACCAAATACCTCTTCTGCAGCTTCAGCTCTTGCTTTAGCTTTTCCTGCATCTTTAATAATATTAGCTTGAGTAGTAGCTAATTGAATTTCTTTATCATGATTACCTGCAGCTTTAGTTTTTATATCTTGCATTCTAACAAGATCCTTTTGACCATATCCTTCATTTAATTCTTCATTTACAAAACGTGCTCTCATATTTTATTTTTTATTTTATTATCTATTATTTCTTGCATTTCTTCTAAAGCTGTTGTAGATTCATAAAAATAACCATCTAATAAATCTTTTGAAGAAATAGCAGTATATTTTGTAGATATAACTGTATTTTTCGATTTATTTAAATAAGCATCTTTTAATTCTAAAATTAAAATTGGAAATCCTTTATAATCTCTAATTAATTCTATTATATTAAATTTTTCATAAATATATTTTATAGAAAAAACCCAATCTGTTTCTTCTATAAATTTTTCATCAGAATATTTTTTACCAATTTTAAATTTATCTAAATTAGAACCTTCTCTATCAAAATTAAAAGATTCATTTATCATTTTTTCTAAATTTAATAATTTGTTTATTAATTCTTTTAATTCATAATCAGATGAATTTAATCTGATTTTATTTAATTCTTTAAGTTGTTTTTCTGTTAATCTCTTATAGGATTTATATTTTCCTTTTGACCTAATTAAATTTTGTAATTTTATATTATTAATTTTTTTAGAATATTTAAATAAGTCTTCTAATAAATCCATAACTTCTATTGATTCATCAAAAGATAATTTAGGACGTTTACTTTGATCTATAAGTATTTTTATTTTTTTTATAGCTTCTTCAGCAGTAAAATAATAATCAGTACTTTCCGAAATTGAAGTAGCCATATAAAAATTTTTCAAAGGATTATATAAAACTAAAATAGGAAAATCCTTATAATTCCTAATTATTTTAAATATTTCTAAATTTTCACTTTCTGCATTTCCTAAAGAATAATGCCAATTAATTTTTTCTATAAATTCTTCATCAGAATATTTTTTACCGATATTCATTTTATTAAAAGCAGATCCTTCTCTATTAAAATGAATAGATTCATCTAATTTAAGAAGTGTTTTAAATCCAGAATTTGAAAGTTTCTTCCATAATAATTCTATCCAATCAATTTTTTTATTATTAATAGTTAAATATTCATCAATATAATCTCCTATTTTATAAAGATATTTTTCCTTAAAAAATAAATAAGTTTTACCATGAGCAATTTTTCTTTCTCTCCCCATTATAATATCTTCTGGAATTTTATCAGTTTTAAGAATAGCAGATAAATGATTATAAATCCATTCTATAGCTTCATTTGAATTATTAAAATCTCTTTTTATAAAAAAACCAATATCCATAGATTTTTTAGGATCTTTTCCTCTTTCAAAATTTAAAACCTCCTTAATTATAATGGCTTTCATTTTATAATTCAACTTTATTTTATTTATCTTTATAAAATTAAGGAAATCCTGGTATTCCAAAACACTTAGCCCCTGTTGGTGCCCATGCAGTTAATAAAAAAGTCATCCATGGAATATTAATTGGTTTAAGATTTTCATATTTAGGAAATGGATCTATTAAAACTAATACCATCATAGCACCAATCAAATCTTTTTTTAAAAATTTAATAGTATTAGTAGTACCTTGTTGAATAGCATTAGTATTCATTACATCTTCATTTTTGAGTTCAAATTTAGAAATAATTTTACTTACAGCTCCTGAATTGAGAGTTTCATTAATATTACTTTCTATTTTATTTAATGGTTTAGGACTTTTTATAGTTATAGCAAAATTAGCAGTTCCGGGATTAGTAGCTAAAGGCAAAGGTGCTAATAATAAAGGTAAACCTATCTCCATTATATTTAATTTTTCTAAACTATTATCAAGATTTTTTTCAGTTATCTGTATAGTTGTAATTGGAGGGTCTACTTCAATATCTTTTTTCTTATATAACCCTTTTATAGTTCCATCATATAATTCTTTAATTATTTCATATTTTTTTTCTAATATCCATTTTCTTTTTTTAATTGTTAAAATTTCTTCTTCAATACTAACTCTATTAGTTTCCCATTCAGCAAATTGTTCTTCATAAAGTATATTTCTTTTTACTATAGTTAAATTTCTATCTAATTTGGGTTTAACTAATTTATTATTTCTTTTTAATTCAGCAAGTTCTAACAATCTATATTCTAAAGCTTCTATATCTGATTTAGTTTTATCTAAATAAGCTTTAAGAAAATCCTTTTTAAAAGTTTTAAATCCATCAGATATAGCTTTTTTTAAAGCAGCTATTTCTCTCTTTATTATTGCAACAGGATCTACAAAAGGAACATGATATTCTGCTGAATAATTTACAAAAAGTATCCAAGGAAATGGAAACATTCCTGTTATAGTTAATCCAATAACCATAAATCCCCAAGGTAATTGAAAAGCTTTAAGAGGAATATAAACAATAGGTAAAGAAACTGGTCCAATAGGGGGAGGAATTCCTGTTGCCCATCCTATTCCAGGAGTTGCAACAGAAGCAAGAGTAGCAAAAGCACAATATTTTAACCAATAACGTATATCTCCCGGATCAATTTTTGTATGAGGGCTAAGATATTCACTTTCTTCTAATGGTTTAGGACAAGTACTTTCATTTCCTATAACATAATATCTATATTCTTCTCCATCTATTTCTATTGTAGTATATGCATTAAAAAACATATAAATATCATCCATTTCTTTATAATTATCTTCTATAGCTATTTTTAATTCTTCATATCTTATCCAAGATGAACTAAAAAATTTTTCAATAGATGTTCCTTCAGAAAAAGTAGCTTGAAATTTATTTGTTTTAATAGAAAAATTTTGAGATAATAATTGAGAAATTGTCAATGAAAAATCAAAAAGAAAAGAAATTATACTTACAAGTTCTTGTTTTCTATTTTCTGAAATATTTTTATTAGATTTTCCAATTTCTGTTAAATAATTTTTAACAACATCAGTTTTTTGTCCAGATTTTGGATCTGTATTATCATATTTAGTTTTTATTAAAGTATAATAATCTGGAATATTTGTTTCAGATATCCAGGAATCTAAATTACCTATAGTTAATTCTATAGAATAATTTTGTATTCTTTCTTTAATTTGATTAAAACTATACTTATCAACAAAATACCTATTTATTAAAATTTCAGATATTATTTTAATAAAAGCATTTACAGTATCATTTTTATCATAAAAAGATGCTAAAGATTCCGATAATTTAAAATAATAATCTATTAAATTAAATTCAGAATTTAAAGGAATTGTTACCTTAGATTGATTTATACCTATATTAACATCTGTTTTTAAAAGAGAAAATAATAATTCCTGTTCCGTATCTAATTCTTCTTTAATTAATTGAAGCTGTTCATTTTCAGCTTTTGCTTTAACATTATCAGGTCCAGCAATTTCCTGTGCTTTTCTTTCAAAATTAGCATTTTGTATTTTTTTTTGCTCTATTGAATTTTCCCATCTTGATTGAACCCCTCCAGATGAAAAAAGTATTTGATTATTATTACTTAAATTTCCTGGTGAAATAAAAAATGAAGATACATCCTTTACAGAAACCCCTGCAGCAGCCAAAATAGAAATATCTACTGTAGTATTTTTAAGCATTACAGGATACATTGATTCTACATAAAAATCTTTAAGAAAAAATTTTAAATTATTTAATTCTTTATAATAATCTTGAGTTTTTTGAATTAAAGATTCTAAATAAGATTCACTAGATTCTATAATATTATCTAAATAAATTTTATTTTCTTCAATTTTTATAATTTTTCCTTCTAAAGGAGAATAAATTTTTTTATTATCATATGTAGCAATAAGAGTTAAACCATTTACTATAAGATCCTTTTTTATAAGAATATTAAATGATTTTTCTGTTTTATTTTCAAATAAAGCTTTACAAGCAAGATCTGGTTGAGGAGTAGTTTCTCCTACTACTGATGCTTCTGGTTGAATAGGGATTTCACAAAAATTTATATCTACTAGTTCAATAGGTAAATGGGGAACTATATAATCGTCTTCTTTTTCAATTCCAATAGGATTACAATTTTCATTATTTAAAGCATCTATTAAATTATCATTTGATAAATTATTAAATGGAATTATATTTTTTGGTGAAGTTTCCTCATCAGTTAAATCCTTTACTACTATTTCACATGATTGGAGATTAACTTCTTCTTCAAAATTTTTCTGAGAATTCTTTTGAATTAATTTTCTATTATATAAATAAATAAAAGAACCCATAAGAACTGCACCTATTACAGCATCTAATGTTTTAAAATTTCCTATTAATTTATTAGCTTGATCTATTTGGGATTTTCCAAATCCCCTAATAGTTGAAGGAGTTCCTGCTGCAGCTTTTGTTTCACTGCGTATATTTTCCTTTAAAATTATTGTAGTATTTCTAATTAATCTTTGAAGATATTTTCCTCTATAAATTGATGGATAATCATTTTGATTTAAAAATTCTTTAATTCTTAATCCAATATAATAAGTTAAAAAAACCCAAGGAAGAATTCCTTCAATTTTTTGAGTAATTCCTAATAAATTATTTGATACACTAGTACTTTCAGTT
This sequence comes from Candidatus Nanoarchaeia archaeon, assembly GCA_028717785.1. Next base: position 127,320 of record JAQUND010000002.1, read on the forward strand.
TTATTATCAAAATCATTAATTTGATTTGCTATTTTAATAAAATCCTCTCCACTAAGATTTTCCCCGGAAAAAACTGTTATAAGATTTTCAATTTGTTTATTATAATATTCTGGATCTTCACAAGCAAGAATTATATCAGATACTGCAGAATCATCTATTTGGGAACTAGTAAAATTTATAAATTTTTGAAGATCCCTATTATTTTTAACGTAACTTTCTATACCATCATCAGAAACATTTTTATCAGTAAATAATTCTCTTATTTTTGGAAATAAAGAATTTACAATAGAGAATGCAGCAAGAAATAAAGCTACAAGAGAAGCAGGTTTTTTTAAAAAAGATTTAAATTTACTTACTTCAGATTGAAAAGCTGATAATATTGCTGCTTTTAATGTATCTATAAGACTCATTATTATAAAATTTATCTATTATTTTCCTATAAGAACATTAGTTGATGTTGCTGCTTGTTTTGCTTGCTGTACTAAAGCAACATTTACTCCAGGAGTTACTGGAAGTTTAGCATCAATAGATGTAGCCATAGTTGTTAATAAAGGAAATAAAATTTCTGATAAAACTGCATGATAATAAGGAGGTGCTCCAATTTTAGTTGTTTGATTTCCTTTTGCTATTAATTCATCTGCAGTCATTGTAATTTTAGCAGAAGCAGATATAGATATTTCATTTTTTGTTACTATATTCATTTTATCCCCTTCTAATTGAATAATAGATTCTTGATTAGCATGTTGAATAGTAATCATAGAATCCGGAGAAATCTGAATAAAACTATCTCTATAAAATATCTGAAATCCTAAATTTCTTTGATATATTACATTTAATTCTTCATCTGGATCATAAAGAAGAACATGAGTTCCTTCATAATCATCTTTTATTTTATCTATTAATTGGGTATCAATATTTTGTATAGTAGTATATTCGGGTGAATATAAATCTCCATTATTAAATTGAACTCTTACAATTTGACCAATTTTAGGAATTGAAATAGATCCTGCCCCATCTCCAGCAAATACTGTAGAATTTATAGGAACTGCCCAAGGTAAATGATCTACATGAATATTATCCATAAGTCTAAAAACTCTAACTTGACATCTACCCGAAAATAAAGGATCCAAATTATTCACAATAATTCCTAACCAATCATTATCATGAAGGTCCTTCATTGTTAAATGTAAACTCTCTTGATTAGCCATTGTAAATAAGATTATAATATTTCATAGTTATTTCTTTAATATTGCTAAAATCTTTTTTAGATAATTCATTAAAATAATTATAAATATTTGCCCAACCACATTTAAGCATAATACCCGGTATTTTTTTTAAAATTTTAAGAATTTCTGTACTAAAATTTTTTCTATATTTTCCAAATTCAGGAGTTTCTATTTTATTTATTATATCCTTATAAATAGGAATAAATTCTTCCACATTATATGAATATCCTATATTTAAAGATTTATAAGGATCTTCAGAATTTCTTTCAAATTTTAACTTTTCAAATATAAATTGTGCTTTCATATTTTATAGTTTATTTTCTTCAGCTTTTCCGGGTTCGGGTCTTTCTAAAGATCCTCCAGCTAAAGTATTATTTACTTCTGGAGAAATAAATTTACCTTTTTCTATAGTTCCTTCAAGAATCTCACTTGGTTTAGGCATTTTTATAGATCCTCCTATTAATTCTTTAGATACTTCTCCAGATATTAATTTACCCCCATCTATAGAATTTGAATTTTCTGCTTCCCCGGGAGCAGGCATTTTAATACTACCAGATTCTAAATCAGAAATTGTACTAACAGAAAAATCAACTTTAGGTATAACTTCTTTATTACTTGTTGCTTGTCCGGGATCGGGCATTTGAATACTACCTAATTCTAAATTTGAAATTGTGCTAGAAGAAAATTCTACTTTAGGTAAAATTTCTTTTCCGTTTGTTGCTTGTCCTACTTCAACAATAGGTAATTTTTCAATTTCAATTTCAACTTTATTTGTTGAATCCCCACTAAAAGAAGCCTTATCAATTTGATTTGTAGTTACATTAATTTCAGATTTATATAATTTTTCAGTATCTATATTATTTTGAGTAGCTAAACTTGAAGGAAGTCCTTCAAATATGAAATGAGTTGATACTAATGGACTAGTTATTTTAGCAGCATTTTCTAAAATAGCATCTTTAAGAGTATTTTTATTTTCAATTTCATTAGGAATATTAACTTCTCCTAATGCAGAAGATATAAGATCTGTTGCTTTAGAAAAATCATTAATTTTTTCCATAATAGTTTGATTATTAAGAGCTTTAATAGCAGCTGCTATTAAATCTTTACCATCTCCTGTAGTTGCTTTAGAATTAGAAATACCTATTAATACTTGTTTAAATGTACTTTCAATTACTTTATTATCTAAATATTGAGAAGGAGTAGTATTCATAGCAGATTGAGTAACAGCTTTTTTTACAAGTCCTAGTACAGAAAATATATCTTTACTTTGTAATACCGTAACTGCTTCATTAAATGATATTCCCATTCCAGGAATATTTGCAGTTGTTGCTTTATCTATAAAACTTTCAACTAAATTTTTACCATATGCTTGTCCAAATTTAAGAGCATTTCCTATCCAAGTTGGGGAAGCATTTTGTCCGCTTCCTATTAAAGATCCAGATTCAATAAATGGTTGACCTGATTGATGATGCATTTTATCTCCATAATCCATATCCTGATTAATAAAATATGTAGCATTATCATTTGTAGATAATTTAATTGGGGTATATGGAACATTTTGAGCATTTGATCCTGTATTAATTCCAGTTTGCTCTTTATTTACTTCAACAGATTCCCCAGCTGTAATATCAAATTCTTGAGTTCTTTCTAATCCATTAATTATTCTATCAGTCCAATAATAATCTAAAAGAGTGTTTCTATATTCTTCGGTAATATTTCCTACTAAAATATCAAAAGTAATTTCTGTCATTTCATCCCCTCCTGTAACATTTAATTCATCAAAATGTGAATTAAAAGAAGTTATATCAAATTGACATCTTTCACAATGTAGAACATAAGTGGGCATTAAATCATCTATAGCTGTTAAAATTAATTCGGGCATTTCTGATCCAGGCATTAATCTTTTTATAGGTTCTACAAAATTTGATTGATGAAAAGTTCTAAATTCTGTTATAAAAATATCCATTATAAAATATCTCATCATGTCTGGTAAAATCCATCTTTGATAAACATCATCCCATGCTATCTTTTTATATTCATTTAACATATGAGTTACTCTCCAATCAAGACTTTCCAATAATTTAATTGTAATTTTTGCATCTTTTTCTACACGAGTACCTCTTTTAAGATCTACTTTTAATATAGTATTTAAACCAGAAATAGATTGAAATGACCATTGATAATCATTTAAAAAAGTATTCCATTTTTCTATAAAATCCTGTAACATTTTAGCTCTAACAAATTCATTAGAATCCCTTAAATATTGGATAGATGAATAATAATTTCTAGCATCCATATTATCTTCTTGATATAATTCAAAAAGTGGATGTGGCATTCTATCATAATTAGTCATTTCCACATTAGTATTAGCTGATCTAAAACCTAATCTAAAGGTTAAATAAGTAGGTTCATCAAATGTTTTCGATAATTTTCCGCCAGCTATAACATCTGGAACATAAATTGGACCTGGACTTTTAAATCTTTGAAATATATTATTTGGTAATGTTGCCATAATTTTAATTTTTTATTTTTTAGCTATTGGATCTACTGGAATAGGCGTAGGCCATTCTCTTCTAGTTAATTTAAACATTTGTGAAAAATTAGAATATATTTGAGGATCATTTCTTTCCCAATTTAAAGTAAAACCCGCAACATAATACCAGCCAGAATAAAAAAATTCAACAACTTCTGATGTATTAAAAGTTTTATCCATAATAAGATTTTCTACTCTATCTTTTTGAATTAAAACAATAGGTATTTTATCCCCTACTATAACATTTAAATTAGTTCCCTGCACAGATATTTCTACATTTAATTTATCTAATTCAACTAAATTTAACATATTTTGAACATGCGCTCTTATATAATTTCGATGATGATTTCCAGTCCATTTCGAATTATCTTCATCAGGATTAGAAATAGTATATTGAATCCCCATCCAAGGAGAAACATTATATAAATCTAAAAAACTGTAATTAGATCTTGCTGGTTCATTAGAATTAACTGAAGGATCATATTTAGGTCTTCCCCTTAAAAGTATATGAGAATTTACTTTATCCAAATCATATGCTGGTTCTATTTTTAAATCCCAATATTTTTGTTTATCAGGATTTCTAAAAAGAATATCATTATGCTCAAAAAATGCTGTTTGAATAGAGGTTCCATAATTAAATGTAATGGAAGAAGATTTATTAATAGATCTCCAATTTAAAATATAAAAACTAGAATTAGCATAATTATTAAAATTAGAAAAAACTTTAGGAGTTTCTATAGAATCGCTTCCAGCTTTTCCCCAATAAAATTCTGTATTTGTATTACTTAAAAGAGCTGCTACATCTACTTCATCTTCTGATGATAAAAGTTGTTTTTGAACATTTACAAAATTAAAATTATAATAAATATCAATCCACCAATCAAAAAAGCTATTATCATCTTTCCAACTTTTTAATGTAATTTCATCAATAGCTTTATCATAAGCAGTAGTAACATACCATATTTGTTTATCATCTGTATTTTCATCATTTGTATTAAAACCTAATCCTAATATTTTAGCAATTTCTTTTAAAGTTTCCATAGAAGTCATATTAAAAGAGGTATTACCTTGGAATCCATAAAATCCTGGTATAAATAATTCTCCAAAAAAAGTAATAGTATTAGCTTCTTTTACTGTTGTACTTCTTTTTAATGATGTAGTACCTGTTATTATATAATCATTTCTAATAGGATTAAGAAGATTAGATTTATTAGTAATTGCAATTGAAATAAGATCTCCATCTTTTGGAAGATTTTTCATTATAAATAAATCATTGGAAAAACTAAGAGTTATAGTAATTTTTGGAAGAGTTTCAGTAGCATTTATACAAAAATAATCGATTTCACTTTTATCTACAATATAATCATTTATTTTTATAAGAGGATATTCTAAAGAAGCATAATCTTCAACTTTTTGAGTTTTACCTTCTCCATTATCTGAAGATAAAGACAATTCATCTAATACAATTGTTGATTTAAAAACATTGTAAATACGATATTTTACTTTACCTCCAGTTGTTCCTGATTTTGGAGCTTCTGATCTTTCAGTTGGATTAAATGTATAATTTGCCATTAAAATCTTTTAAACTTTTTTTGAACTAATTACTTTAGATAAAAATTCACTTGATGTCATTCCATTTTTTAGACATGCACTTTCTCCGATACCTTCTCCAAAATAAACTCTGCCATTTCGATAGGTAATTTGTTGAGGAGAGCCTTCTTCAGCAATATTAGGAGGTAATGCTCCTTCTTGAAGTTTTCTATCATCAAAATTAACTACTTCTTGAGTTTTTGTAGGAGCTTTTGTTGGATCAATATATTTGTAAGAATTTCTTATCCTATTTTCTGCTCCTTCAGTAGTTCTAGCTGCACCAGTTCCACTTTTCTTAACAGTATCTTTGACAGCATCTAAATTTGGTATAAGTATAACATCTCCATTTGATATTGTAAATGGATTAGAAATACCATTATATTTTAAAATATATTCAGAATGAAGAGTATTATTATAAACTGATTGAGAAATAAGATCTATCCTCATCTCATATTCAAAAGGAACCCTATATGCTTGAAAATTAACAAAAGTATTAGATTTAAAATCAAACATTGTTTGAGTTAAATCTCTAATTATTTCTCCATCTGATTTTGTAAAAAATGGTTTTCTATCAATTGAATTTAAAAACATAATTATTTAAGTGATTTTAAAGTTACCCATTCTGCTGCACGATATGAACTTCTATTAAGAATTCCATTTGTAAAACTTAAATCTTGAGTATCAGAAATAACTGAAAATTTTTCTCTATTCCAAACACTAACACCACTAGCCATAGCATTTCTTTTAGTTGCAGGTCTATCAAATTTACCCCCAGTTGTTCCAGAAGTTGCAATAGCAGTACCTCCAGCATATGATGGACTTGTTCCCATTTTTGTTTGATTACCAGTTTTATTATCTACTCTTGTTTCATAATCTGCACTTCCAGCCATATTATCTGGTAAATCATAGATTCTACCCATACCTCTATTAAATATGGATTGAATAGCATCTCTATCTCTTGCCATTCCGTGTTCTAAGTTTACAGTAATTTTTATTTCTAATGGAAAATCATCAGGACCTAATTCATCTCCAAATTCTACTTCAATATTTTCACATATTAAATTACCAATCATAGCAATAGGATTTAATGGATTTCCTATAGTTACATGCCATTCTCCTACTGGTTCACCAATAAGAAGAGCTTTTAATCCAGTTAAATATGGAATTTGTCCTTCTGATTTTTCAGCAGCTTTTACTTTTATATAATTAGCTGCTGGATTATCACCCGATAAAAGATTAGCTATACTCCCCATTCCTCCTTCTCCTCCGCCACCACCTTTTCCAAGGATAGTATTAAAAAAGTTTTTAGCAAAATCTATAAGTTTTCCTCCCCCATCAAATAATTTATTAGCAAAACTATCTATAGAAGTTTGCCCCCAGGCAATAGGATTTCCACTATACCATTGTTGAATACCTTTATCTCCTCCCATAAAAGGATATTTTTGAGGTTGACCCATGAATCTATGCTGACCCCCCCAAAACATAGCAGAAGCAGAACCTATAATTAAAAAATTAGAAAGTATATCTAATAAAACTGCTTTTGTATTTATACCACCAATAGGTCTAGCAACATATTCAAATACAAGAGAAATTTTATTTTCAAAAGTTAAACCAGCTTCTCTCTTTTTTACAGAACTAATTCTATTAACAGGACCAATAATTCTATTTTCATAAGGACCATTTTCATAAGGATCCGGTGGTAAATTTCCTTTATTTAATATTGCTTGTTTATCAAAATTACCTGTAGCAATATTTAACATCCTTGATATTCCAAGAAGTCCTCCAAAAAGTCCAGCTGGACCAGTTTCCATTTCAGGATTTGATTCAGAACCTACTTTAAAAACTTCAGCTTGAACATCCCCCCATTTCATACCTGTAGAGAATTTTAAAATAGAACTTAAAGAATTTCCTGTTTCTTCTCCAAAATAAGTTATTGCAGTAGCCATAGGGGGAAATGTTATTTTTTTACCAGAACCGCCTTCTTCATTTCCTCCTGTTGTAGTTCCTGTTGTATTTTTATCTATTTTTGATGTCCCAGCACTTCCTGTATCTGATAAACCATCCATTCCAGGAAACTTAAGATTATCAATAATAGGAGCTGCATATCTTCTTAATGTAATAAGTCTATTATTAGGTATGATATTCCAATATTTTGAAAAAACAAAATCTGTAAAATGAAATGGGGTTCTTCCATAAGGATCTCCATTTCCCCAAGATATAAGAGAAGATGTAGTTGGGTTAAGAGAAAATCCTAAATCTCCATCAGAAGTTTGATCTATTTCATACCATTTTCTTTCACCCTTTCTATTTACAAGAAAATCTCCTCCTTTTGTTCCATATAATTTTGTTATAGCATAAGTATTAATAAGAGAAGGAACCCCTAAATAAAAATCATCCTTTTTCATTTCTTCGCGTCTTTGTTTAAGAGCAGCTTTTATAGAATCTGCATCTTGAACTTTAGATTCTTCTATTTTTTTATCAGACATAAGATGTCCAATTGTAGAAACTGTTTGAAATCTAGTATCATATGGAGTAATAACTGTCATATTACCACTATCCCCTTGATATAATCTTTGTATTCTTCTATCAAATGGTGCTACAGAAGTTCCGGTTAAAGGCTGACCATCATAATCTTTTTGTGCAACAGGTGCATTTGCTGGTTTTTGATCTTGAACATATTGAATTCTTAAACATCCTTCCAAAAATTCTTTTGATTGAGCCATAGCCTCTTTATAGACTCTACCCATAGCAATAGGATGAATATGATCAAGACTACTTGAAGGTATATCTGAACTAAAAATTCCTTCTCCAGATATAATTTCATTAAATAATTGATTTACTTTTCTTCTAAAGCATCCGTTTGTTGTATAATAGTTAGTATATTCAATAACATTTTCAATAGCTCTTAAAGCTCTATCAATTAATTGATCAATATTATTACTACTAGTAACTTGTTCAGCCATATTATTCTTTTATTTTATATATTCACAAAAAAGTCTAGCCTTGAATTTTGGCTAGACTTTTAATTTTACTAATAATTATTTTTATTTTTTCTTAAAAAAATTCCGAAATTTTTTTATTTCTTTTATGATAATAACATATTCAGCATGTAATCTTTCAAAATATTTTAATTTATTTGTAACTTCACTAAATAAAAATATTAACTTTTCTTGTTCTTCATTAGTTAAATTAGTGTTTATTAAAAAAATATCTAATTTTTCTAAAAAATCCTTATCAGAATAATTTTTTCCAAGTTCTGATTCTTTTAATACTCTATTTGCTATCATTTTTATAATTTTAAACTTTCCAAGGTATATTTTTGTTTTTAATTTCTTTGCATTCAATTAACCTTATTTTTTTAACGGAAGGAAAAAATATTATTTCTTGAAAATATTCATAATATTCTTGTAATTTAGGTATATTATAATCATCCAGAAGAACTAAATCAGATATTCTTTCATTCTTTTCTAATTCATCAAATAAATTCTCAATAATAATTGAAGAAATATTAGGATTAGAATAAATAATTCCTCTAATCCTTTTTGATTTAACATAATTATTAATAAGAGATTCTAACTTTTGATGAACTATAAAAGCTTTATAATCATTCATTTCATTATAAGTAAATCCTAAATCAAATAAAACTTCAGGAACACTTATTACTGAATATAATTTTAAATTTAAGAACGATCTTTTTAATTTTTGTATACCTTCAACCGTTATATAAAATTTCATATTTACACTTTTTGACCGAATTCAAGTTTTGCTTTTTCTGTTGCTGAGTAGTAATCCATATCTTCATTTATCATAAGATCTAATGCTCTTTTGGAAATCTGACTATTAACTAAATTTTCTTGGTCTTTTTGATCCTGAATCCTTACAGTTTCTTTCATTTCCTCTTGTTTCTTTTTTCCCTCGAGTATATTTCCTCGTATAAGTTCACATCTTTGAGAAAAAGGTAATGTTCTTCTAAATTTATCAATCCCTAATTTTTTTTCGGTTTTTCTTCTTTCTTTACGATTCATATAATTATTTTTAACAATGTGGAAAAATTCTAAATTTTTTTACTTTTATCGTTTTTTTGCCTTCTATAATAGCTTTAGCAAGTCTATGATTGCCATCAATAATATTCATATCTTTACCAATTATAATAACTTCATCTCCGGTCTTTTTATTCATTCGATTTACATGGTTAATAAAGTCAAATAAATTATCAATTTTCCAAAAAAATGGTTCATCTATATTTAAATCACTTATATTAACTTCTTCAACAGGTAAATGTTCAGCATGTTTATTTATTAGTTCTTGAGTATATTCAACATTATCTTTTATATACACACCCTTTTTAAATTGCCTCATATTTTATAATGTCAAGTTGTAGTTTCATATTTCCTTTTATTTGTTAAATTAATTAAACATTCTTCAAAAGATTCCAATATTTTTCCTCCACTTAATTCAATGGATTCCTGTAACATTAAATTAACACAATTATTTGCAAAAGATTCTACATTAGGAAAAGATTGCTTTTCAATTAAAAAATTTGTATTTTTATTATTTATAGATGAATTATAAGTTATTTCTTTTAATTTTTTATCATAATATTTTGTATATCCATATATAGTTTTATTTAAAGAATACGCATATGCTATTTCCCAAGAAGTCCCATCATCAACACATGCACCTCTAAATGGAATTAAATTTGCAAAAACATATTCACATTTTTCTATCATATTTGTATTTGACTTAAAAATATTTATAGAATGTTTTTTTGAAAATAATTCTCCATCAAAATTTTCATTATCGAAAGGGGATAAACCTTCAAATCCATATTTTGAACATAATTCTTTAATATTATTAAAATACTCCATAGGATTTTGTCTAAAAACATCAGGACCAGCTAAATAAATTTTATTATTCATATATTATTTTTCTAGCGATTTAACATAAAAATAATTAAATAAGCGAAAATAACTTGCAAGAAATAAAATTTCATCAGATCTAATAACTTTTGAAGAATCCATTATTCTAAATTTTTTCCTTGTATTTTCTGCTTCAACATTTTCTTGCTCCTGTATTTTAAGGTTGGTAATATCTACACAATAAAGTTTTATTGGACTATCTGATGTAAGATTGCTATAAACACTACCTAAATACATCCATTCTTTAGCATCTGTAATATTTACTCCGATAACTTCAAATAGTATTCTATTAGCAGCAACTAAATCAGTTGGGTCGTCTGTAGAAATATAACCATTAATAAGAGTTAAAACTTCTTCATTTTCAACATAATTCCAATCCTGAAGTACCCCAATTTTATCGAGTAAACCATTAGAAGAAATAGTATATGGAAGAACACATAAACGATCTTTTTTATTTAATAAATAATAGTGATTATCTATTTCTAAAATATCTTCATAGTTACCTTCTAAAACAACTTTCTTCTCTATAGTTTTTTCCATTTATATAATTTATTTTTGATTTAATGAATTTTTCCATTCATTAAAAATTTCTGCAAGTAATTTAAATTCTTTTCGATATTCATATCCATTAAATTCATCTTTAATTAAATCTTCCTTTTTTAATGATAAAAGATAATTTGCAAAAATATCTTTATCCTCTGGATATAAAACAATATGTTCTGCTTTTATCATTATTTTTCTATTATAGAAGTTTCTTCATATGATTCTAAAAGAGATTGTTTTAAACTTTCTTTTATTAAATTATTATCTAGATTTTGAATTATATATTCAATAACTTTTTCTCCTCCATTTTCAAAGGATTCTTTTGCAACATTATAAAGACTTTTTTTAGGTAAAGAAACAATTAAAGTCATAGAAATTTCTGAATCAAATTTTTTTGCTTTCTCACACATTAAATATACTGGATCATTCAAATTACTTTGTTGAACAGTGTTAGAAGATGATAACAAAACTTTATTTTCTTCTACAGAGGTAATATTGTTTTGAGAAGAAATATTTGTAGACTTATTTATTTTACCAAATTTAGAAGTAGTAGGTTTTGGAGGAATAGGAGTAATTTTTTTTCTACCGGGTACAAATGGAAGAACACATACTCTTTCTCCTGAAGCATTTAAATCATATTTTTCTTCTTGTCTCCCTATCCATTCTTCTTTAAAAGTCCAAATATTTTGAGGATTTTCTACTTCTGCTAATAATTCACTTGAATAAGTTCTTTGGTTTAAAGGAATTATTAAAGTTTCATCACATCTAGAACCATCTTTAAAAACAATAAAAATCTGTCCATCCTCTTCTTCGACTTTATCAAATATAACGACTTCTCCTAATCTTTCCCCTCCAAGATATTGAAAGAATCTTTTTTGTTCGGATTCCATTATTTTAATTTTTAATATTAATCTTCTTAATTTTAACTTTTTTTACTTCTATATTAAATGGAGATGAATCGAGAAAATTGGTCTCTGTATTCTTGACTCCATTCTGTAATCCATCCTTCTTTTCCCCATTCGATATAATCTTCCCGAAAAGTTTTAAGAGTATCCTCAAAATGCTTTTCATATTCACCACTACTTAAAAAATTCATTCTTAATACAGGAATAACAAACGTATGTTTAGTTCCTTTTACCCTCCAAAAATATGAGGGAACATTACCATGAAGGCCCATTCCATATTCAATCCAAATAGGATTTATCCATCCTTCGGGGTGGATTTCTAAATTATGTAAATCCCTTATATTTGAAAAATCGTGGTTATAAGGCATTTTATTTTTTTAAATAATTATTCTTTTTTTGTTTCTGTTGTTGTAGTAGTATTTTCTGTATCAGAATCTGATTTATTTCCATTTTTAAAAAAAGCAGAAACTTTTCTTACCCCTAATAATAAAGCTGCTAAACCCCCAAATTGAAGAACCTTATCCATAAATTCTATTATTAAAGGTTTTTCTAAATACCATCCAACAACTCCAGAACAAAATCCTAATACACAAGCAATCCCCATAATTACACCAATAAAACCTGATCCTGAAGTTTTTCCATTGGAGTTATTAAAGGTTTCGCTAAAAACAAATTTTGATTTATTAAATCCCATACTCATAAGACTAATTTTAATTGGTTATACTTTATTTATTCAATTAAAATTAGTCTTATAGAATAATGTAATACTATTTAATAATAGCAACAATTTTAGTTTGAACTACTGAGGTAATTTCATAATCGGAAACAGATCCTTTCATATATTGAGCTATTTTAGTTTCAACATCAGATGGACCAATAGCTTCTACAATATATGGTTCTGATTTCTTTTTCATATTACCTTTAGCATCTTCATACTCCATTTTTAGAGTTACCTTGAAATAGCAATTTTCTGTCATTTTGTTTTTATTTAAAATTATTAATTAATAGGTTTTTTAGCTTTTAATTCATCAGGAACTATATTTAATCTATCAAAGATTGAAGGAACTTTCCCACATTTTTCACAAACAAAAATTTGTAATGGAGCTAATTCTTCTTTACCTGAAGGAGAAATTAAAGGGGAAAGAATTTTAAAAAATAAAGCTTCTTTGAAAAGCATTCCTCCACATTCACAAGTAAGCGTTTTAGATTTTCTAATCATTTCATTATTTACTTGAAATCCCGGAGCTGTTTGATTCATTTCTTGATTCATGATTCTTTATGAGTTATTTGATTATAAATTGATTGAAAAGTTCCTAAAGGACCATCTATTTCTAAATAAGATACATAATATTTGTCAGGATCCATATCAAATTTTTGACATTTTTCTGTTCCTTCTTGAATATAGATTTTTATATAATATCCTTTTGTAATATACATGTTCCATCGAACATTTTCTAAAATATCTTTTCTAGATATTTCACTAATATCTTTTAAAAAATATGGACGTAAACGATCTTCAAATATTTTAGATTTAACTGTAAGAGAGGATTTAATTATCTCATCTGAAATAGTAAATACATAGAATTCGGGTAATTTACGTATATCTGTTATACTAATATTTTTATGTGTCCAATCTTTTTTTGTATCCATTTTTATTTGTTTTATTGATTGTATGTTGAGATTATATTAAAGTTTTTTATTGATAGAAATAAATTTAAAAAAATCTTCTATAGAATAAGAAGCATATTTAGATACTCTTTTATCTTTTAATCGAGAATAGGAAATTCCAAGATCCCCCGAAAAAGCTAATTTATCAAAGTCTTTTTCTCTAAAATTTTTTATTATATTTCTTAATATTTGAGGTTTAAAGACTAATCCGTTTATACCGGGCTCATTAGAATTTTCATATATAACAAAATAATCTTTTTCAAAATTTAAAATAGATTTTTTAGATATAGCTCCTCCTTTAACATCAATAAATAAGGATTCAAAAAAAAGAAATATTATAAAACCCCCTATTTTTAAATCTAATTCTGAAGTCCATCCTTCAATAATTTTAGTATTTATATAAGGAATTTTATTAATTATACATTGATTACTAAATTTTTTTTCAGATATATAACCAACATTTAATCTTTCATCAAAAGGAACTAAATTATTAATCATGTAATTTTTTCCAAATTAAGTAATCTTCTATTGTTTTTCTTCGATAAAGAATTTCATTTTCTTTTATTTGATTAATTTTAAGAGGTTCTTTTTTTCTATTCAATATTTCTTCTGGAATAAATCCTCTAAATTGATCTTTTAAAATTTTTTTATTAGTTCTTTCAGAATAAGGAAGTTGAAGAGCAGCTCTAATTACATCATGTCCTAAAAATGGATTTCGACATTCAATAGTAAAATGCATACTCATTCTATCAATCCTTATTAAATGATAAAAGGGAAGTTCTTCAAATACATCACTTCGTTGAGAATCATATTCATTTATTCTACGATAACCCCCAAATAATTCATCTGCTCCATCTCCAGTTAAAACTATTTTATCCTTTATATCTTTGAAAAGATAATATTGAGGTATTACTGATCCTAAATCAATCATAGAATCATTAATATCATAAATTTTCATTTTTTGTTCAAAAGGAAGATTTTCTGGTTTAACATCTAAATAATTAATATTTAAATTCCATTTATTTTCCATTAACTTAACATATTTTCCATCTTCCCCATTATTTATAGAATAAATGTTAAAATCAGCTCTTAATTTCTTTAAAAAATAAAGAATAATAGTACTATCCAAACCACCAGAAAAAAGGGTAGAAATTTTATATTTCTTAGACAAAAGTCTTCTTTCAACAGATTCTTCTAATAAATCGTAAATAGATTCTTTACGTAAATTAGTATCCCATTTGTAGTATTCGTGTATAATTTCAGGATATGAAAGAGAATTATTCCATATATAGATATTATTTGGCATAATTCGTCTAACATCTTCATATATAGTTCTGTTATCTGTATTATAACCCCATTTATTAACAGTACTTATAAAATTTTTATCAATTTTTAAACTATTAGATAATCCTTTAATTTCACTGGATATTTCTCCTCTGTAATTAATATATAATTGTTTTTTTCCAAGGGGATCAGTAAATGCTGTTACTTTATCCCCTCTAATAATAACAATACTCCAAAATCCATCCCAGGAATTTATTTCAGGAAGAATTATTTCAAATGGAATTTCATGGTAAAAAAATTTTTGTAAATATTCTGTATCATTATTATATTTGGTTTTATCATAATTAAAAATTTCTCCGTTAAATAATAATAAACCTCCATCATATAATTTAATTGGTTGATACCACGAATCTTCTTCGAAAGTTTGAATAGGTAATCTATGATGACCATAAATCCATCTACCTTTTGAAATAGAAGTAAACTGAATTCCCCTATGTTTAATAGAATCTAATTTATTTTCATCATTACTTATAATAATTCCACACATTATTCTTCTCCATTTAAATAATCTGCAACTTCATCAAGGTTATTTAAAACCATTCCCCAATTATCATCTACCATTTTCTTTATAGCAGTCCAAGATTTTTTCTGATTTTTAGACCAAGTTTTTTTAGCATTTTCTCCTTCCCCATCAGTATCAAGAACACATAATATTGTTTTTTCTGCTCTTTTATTGGAATCATCTACTACTTCTGCAATAGAATAATAGCCTTCCATTAAAGGAGTTATAACATAAAGAACATAATCACAAGTTTCTCTTTTTTCAAGTTCTTTTTTATAAGCTTCATCATTCCAATCATCAACTATTGGATTAAAATAATCTATTTCTAACATTGGAATGAGTTTTTCTCTCCAATTAGTTCCCTCTGCAGTAGTTCCTCCTAAAAATACCTCCATATTATAATTTTATTATTTTATTTAATCTTTCCAAATAAGTTTTGGCTCCCGTATCTCCACTCATATACCATTCTAATTCTTTTGCTCTTTTAGCACAGTATTTTAAATCTGATATAAGTGTTTTAATTTCTTTTAATATAATTTCTTTCTGATCCGGATCTGCATCAGATAATCTATCCATTTTAATTTTTGGTTTATCCCCAAATCCAGAAAAAGACCAATCCTCAGATTCATAAATACCGTCATTAATAAAATCTGATTCTATATAATCAGTTAATTGATCTATTTGACTATATTGATAATCGTAATGTCCTCCACTCATATTTTTTAAATTATTTTAAATTAGGATATTCATATCTAAATATTCCAAATTTTAAACGGTCATTATTTCCTTGTCTCCAAAAATTAAATGCAAAAGGAATAAGCCAATACAAATTTGAAATTATATTTGTGGGTAAATTATCAATATCAACCCAAGTAACCATTTGATCCTCTTTAGTACAAATTTCACCATGTTCAATTTTTTGGATAGCTGTAAATACTTTAACTTCATAAAATTCTTCATTAAGAATTATTCCTATTTCTTTCCAATCATTAATAGAAGTATTTATTCCGCATTCTTCTTGAAATTCCCTTATAACACAGTTTATTCCACTTTCATTTTCTTCTATATGACCACCCGGAAAATTAAATCTTCCTTCTTGCCATTTAGGTCTATTTTTAAGAATTAATGCTATTCTTTTTAATTGATCGTCAAAATAAATTCCAACAGTATATTTTTCCATTTTTTTAATAAATTACCCATTTAGATAAATCTTCTCTATATGCATGCATACTACCTGCATAATAATTAAGAGAACCACATTTTAAATTTGGATATATGTCAATCAATTGTTGTCTGACATATTCTTGAAGAGCATTTGTAAGCCAAATATCAATTACAAAATGTTTGAAATAATCATTTGACCTAATATAATAGAGAACCATTATTTTATTATTTCTGATAAGGAATTGATAAGATATAGAGCAAGGTACACGAGTACTAAATCCAGCAACATCACAACTATCTTTAGGATCCCAAATAGAAATAAAAGATCTACGGGAATGAATATCTTCTTTTAAAGCTGCAATAGCATTATCTAATTGATGAAGATTATTTATTCTTTCAGCATAAGTATAATCAAATTTTTCTCCATCTTTTTTAGACATAAATCCTTGCCATAAATCAAGACGAATTTTATAAGAATTACCAGGATTAAGGGGTTCACCACATGTACGATCTGCTATTTCTTGTATACAATATTGTTCAATATTGTCTGATTCTTCCTTAAAAAGAAAATCAAGCATTTCTTTCTTTTTAAGATATGGTTTTGAAATAACAAAATTTACTCCAGTAAGTTCTTTTGTGTTTTGATTTTCTCCGGTAAGTTCTTGATTTTGGTAGTGTTTTACAGGAACAGTAATGCCTGAAACTTTTAATTCTCGGTCCATTTCTTGAACCATTTCTAAACAATCCCGAAATATTCTTGCCATATATAAATATCTTTTTATTTGATATTTATATAGCTATTAAATTATTTAGTTTTGGATTTTAAAAAATAAAGGGATGAAATTATTCATCCCTTTATAAATTTTTCATTTCTCCATCCCATATATTTACAAATATCTATAATTATATGAGATCCTGGTGGTAAATAGATATAATTTCCTCCATAAAAATGAGCTTTCCATATTCCTTCTATTTCTGAATTCTTAATTCTATTATAATTATCAGTATTTTTTAAAAATAATTGAAAACAACATCCATTTTTATTTTGGCATCTATGTATTGTTGAATCATCCGATAAATGAGCCCATTGTTCATTATCCCACATTAATTTTTTACTTGTTGGATGTTCTTCAAAATGAAGATATTCATCAATAAGTGCCATTTTAAAAACTAATTATTTTACCAAATTTTGTTAAATCGGATTTTACTTTACAAATTAAAGTGTAATCATATTTAGAATGATGATTTTTTTGATCAGATTTTTTACTAAATGGAACATTTCCTAGTAAATTTCTTAACATTCTCCAATGAGTATTAGCTTTTCTACATCCTTGATTTCCATATTGATCTTCAAAAAATTTAGAAGTTGCTTTATCAGGATCTTTTAATTTATTTACATCAATATTTATTCCATTAGTAGTATTTAAATAATCCCTATTTATATCAATATACATTGCAAACATTTTATTTCTGAGACTATCACTTTTATTTGGGCCTCTTTTGTGTGTAGATTTTTTATTCATTTGTTTTATTATTTAATTGTTTATATTCCTCTTTTGTTATTAAATGAAAACCAGATCTAATAATTTCATTATTATCAGAATATTCGCTAGGTCGATACCCATTTTTAGGTAAAGCATATTCTCCAATAGGTCGAATAATAATTTCATCTAGCATTTCAGTACATTCATAAACAATACCAGGTTTAAATAATTTTGCTTTATCTATACCCAATAAAACTTTTCTTTCATCAGGTAAAACAGCAAATCTAGTAATCATTAAAAATTTATTTTACCATTATTTAATAATTGGATTCTGAACCCCAACATAATATCTGTAGCAGAACTCTTTTTGTTTCCTAATCTACATTTTTCTTTTTTACCGGGACTAAAATAAAGATCTAATAAAACCTTTTTAGCCATACCCAAAAAAGGATTTAAATTTATACATCCCTGATGACCTTCAAAAGATTTTAAAAATTCTTTAGATGGGTTTTTTAATTCTTTAAGTTTTATAGCTTTAATATTTTTAGAATTTAATAATTGTATATTAGTAGCTATAAGATTATAACATAAAGATCTTACATCTTCTGCACTTTTATTTCTTGTATCCATATTTTATTTGTTTTAATTAATTTATAAATTATTTTGTATAAATCCAAAATAATTTATAAATTCTTTTGGATCTTTTTTTATACTATCAAGTTCCCTCCATTTCTTAATTAAACCATTATTTGTTAAATAAGAAATAAAAGCAAATTGTTCTGGATAATTAGATCTATTTCCATAACTAGGATCTACAGTAAATTTTGGTTTTCTATAAGTTCTTGGATCAGAAGAAGATACATTTTTAATTTTATCTTCTGTAGTTATTTTTTCAATAGTACATTCTATTATTATAGAATCTTCTATAATATAAGCTTTATCCTTCTTTTTTAAATTTTGATTCATATTATATTTTAACTATTTTTATTTTTAAAACTGAGATTTTTTTAATTCATTAATTTTTATTTCAATCTCATTTAAAGCAAAATTATATCCTTCTTGCCATTTTACTTCATTTTGAATATCTGAAATATTAGAAGAAGGTTTTATAATAGTTTTATCTTTTTTGAATTTTGTTGTAATTTTTTTCTCTTTTATTTCAGTAATGATCTCTCTTACGGTTCTTTCTATTTCTCTAGGAAAACCCTCTCCCAATCCAAATTCTTTTTTCCTTAAAACAATACCTGTTTGATAAAGTGGTATAAGTAAACCCGGAAACCTTTTTGTGTAGGTATTAATAAACATTGTAGTAGGACAGTGTTTATGCAAAAAGAATCCATAATGTTCCATATCAGGATTATGGTCTAAAACAACATCAGTAATATATTTATGTAATAAATAAGGTTTTTTATCTTGAACAAGATCCTTTATAAGAATTACAAAATAACCTCCAGGTTTTAAATATTTTATTGATTTAGAATACATTGTATCAATAAGATTCCAATAAATATTTCCTTTAGTTAATCCTATATTATCCTCGTGTGTATAATCAAAACTTTTATCTTCTTTTGTTTGAAGATTTTTTCTTTCAGGAGCATCCGAACTTTTACTGGATAATTTAGGATAAGGAGTTCCATTTATAATTAAATCAAGAAAAGGTTCATCAAATCCCCATTCTGACATATATTCATCAATTTTTGTAGCATCTCCTTGGCGAAAACGAAAAGTTTGATCAATAGTATTTCCCATTAATTCAATAGCATATCGAATATTTTTTTGACCAATTTCGGGGTATTCAAGTTCAACCCCAATAGCATTTCTTTTATTAATAATAGATTCTACAATTGCTGTACCAGTTCCTGCTGTTGGATCTAAAACATAACCATTTTCGGGACAAAGATTTTGAACGGCCCATCTATATCCTATTATTTGACCTACATCAAGATGTTCACCAGCTTTGTCAAGATAATACTCTTTGCGAATACGATTACTATAATATTTGTCTTGATCCACATTGTAAATTTCTCCCATGAAATTTTTACAATATTCACAAGTACAATGATAATCAGAGGGTATACCAGTTCTAATTTGAACTTGATGATCTAAAGAAATGGAGTTAAGATGTTTTGATGCCATTATATAAATTTTTTATCTCTTCTATTTTTTTAATAATATCCTCTTCTCCGTATATTTTTATTTGGTATTTATATTTTTTGGATATTATTAAAAGTGGAGGATTATTACCTTCTTGAATTAATTTTATTTGTTTAATATCATGTTGTAATAAAAGATCCTCATCTGATATATCTTTTAATTTTTCACTACATATTTCAAATAATTTACGATTTGTCATTTTATTATTTTTATTGCTCCTTTTTCTAAAATATCATAAAAGGTTGCAAAAAGATTTTTAACAGCATCATTTTTATTATCCCCTTCTACTATAATTTCTGGGTATTCTAAAAAATAAGCAGTATATCCCCCATCTTTATCCTCTATAAAAACTATAGATAAATCTAATCTTGACATTTTAATTTCAGACATAATTTTATTTTAATTATACATATATCCTGTTATTGATGCTCCATATAGAGGTTGTAAATTCATCATATTATAAACTTCTATATAATCTATCATTGTCCAGGTTTCTCTTTGTCCACCAATAAATTTAAAATCCTTTTGATCTCCTATTGATGCAGTAGGTAAATAACCCCCAGTGTATACTATACGAATTTTCTCTTCAGAGGTTTTCCAAAGTTCTATAGTTCCATTTTTCATGTATTTCATATCGAAACCCGGACCGGTTCCTTTTACAACATTAACTTTACCCATAGAAATTATATCAGAAAATCCTCTTTTATTTGAAACTTCTATTTTTTCCCAAGATTCTGGGGATCTTCTACTTGCAGGTTGTTTTTCAACAGGAATTCTGCTATAAGCTTCTTCAATAGCATCTTCATTATCACCAACTGAATTCATTGATGCCATTACTTTAATATTTTGAATACTTGTTTCACCAGTTAAATCACAAGCTCGCTGAAAAAAAATTCCGGCAATAGGAGAATAAAGGCTTTTATAAACTTCTATAGCTGCCCATCCTCGAGCTAAAGCTTTTCCAGGTTCTTCAATCTCATTAGCCATTCTATAAGCTAATTTAAAGGCTTCAATTAAATCTCCATTTGATTTTTTTTGGATATCCATAAGCCTCATCAAATCTTTTGTTCCGTATTGTGTTACCATTTTATTTAAAGTTTTTATATTATTTGATATTCCTTAAATATAGATTTCATTGTATTAGGGCTAAAACCAAAATAAATTGCAGTCTTTCTTATAGATTTTAAATTATTTAAAGTTTTTATAATATCTTCTTTTTTCGGTCTTATTTTCTTTTTAAATTTAGTATTTCCTCCAGAATTTTTTAACCAATTTATTTTTATATTATAATAATTACATATAGTTTCTAAAGTTGGATGAGAAATATTTAATTTTTTTGATACTTCAGTTTTAGTTTTATATTTTTTGATATATTCTAAAGTTTTTTCTTTAGAAGGCCATTTTTTTCTTTTTGTTTCAATAGATTTTTTATATGATTCTTCCGTCCAAGTTTTTTTAGGAGATATAGAATTTTCAGAAATTTTTTTCTTATGACTATCAGATAATAATTTACCTTTATGAGATAAAGATATTTTCTTTTTACACTCTTCTGATAAAGATTTTCTTTTTTTACCTTTATCTGATCTTGTTCTATAACTTCCTACTCCATCCCCTTCTTTAGTTATATTTGTTAAAGGCCCTTCTTTTAAATGACTTCTTCCTATTAAATTTACTAATTTTTCTTCTAATAATAAAGCTTCTTTATTAATTAAATTACAATTAATTATTTTTATAATAGGTTGAATATTATTATTTTTAAAATAATATAATTTATTTTTAAAATGTAAATTAGTCCATTTTCCATTATTATTTAAAACTTTTTTCCAATGATAATAAGCTCTATAATATTTTCCTTTACCTATATAAAAAGGTTCAAAATTAAAAGAAATATTATCATATTCATAAATTCCATATTTTGTAGGATCTAAATAAGCATATACATAATAAATATTATTTTCCATAGACATTTTTATTTATATATCTATAGAGTTTAAAAAAATAAGTTAATAATTAGTTCTAAGTCTATATAAATTCACTTGATACTTTAAGCTCCATTGTTGAAAAAGCTCTTCTGGTGTAATTCCACAATTCCAAAATAATTGTTGAAAATCAATCCAAACCTGTTTAAATCTTTTTTCAAAAATTAATAAATCCACTAAATATTGGGATTGTCTCCATTTCCTATTTTTTAAAAGATTAGCTGTTAATCCTAATGATTTAATAACTTTTATAGAAAAAATTTCAGCAGTTACAGGATCTAACTTCTTTTTACCGAAGTTTTTTATATTTTCTTTATTAAAAATCCATTCTAAATTTGTTACTGACCATCCATAAAGGTTATAAAGTTCTATTAAAAAATTAAAAGCATCAACAATTTCTTCTTTAAAATGTTGTGGATGTTCTGTATCTTCAAGAGCTTCGGATATTTCTTCAGTAACCCGCCAACAATATTTTTTAAAAATTTCTTGATCTTCATAAGTATCTATATCGAAATTTTTAAATATTTCTTTTTCTGTAGGCTCATATTGAAACATAATTTCCATTTGTTTATTTTCAATAAAATCAAGATCAATATTTTTTAAAGGACTAAAGTTTTCTGTATTCATAGATTTTTTAATTTTTCAATGTACCAAGTATAATTTTTTGAATGAAATCTTTTAACATAGGAAGGATGTTCTAAAACTTCTCCTATCCCTACTTTTTTTTGGATATCTTTATTAAAAAAAATTATTTTTCTTGGTTTTAAAAGCTCTATTTCTTCTTCAAGAGCTTTTAAATTTAATTTATAATTATTTTCGCATTTATTCCAATTAGTAAAATAAGGCATAATTTTATTTGGATAAAATCCTGCTTCATAAAGACATTTATGAAGAAATTCAGAAGAACCTTTATCACTAATAAAAGCTCTTAAATATCCATTACCTATAGATTGATTACTAGGCATATCTCCTATAAACATAAGAGAATTTTCGCTTTCACAGTCTCCTGAAAATAAAAATTTTTTGAAAGGCTTAATTTGTTCTAAAAAAAATTCATAATAAGATTCTATCATATGTAAAAATGAACATAAATCATTTAATTTATAATCATAAACATATCTTGCTAAATAAGATTTTTCAATAGTTTTGTCATAATATTGAATCATTGCATCTACTTCATCTATGTTAATATAATCATCTCCTCGATTTTTTATATTTTCATAAATAGTTTCTTTAGCAGGGCGAACATAAAGTATTATAGGAGCAAATGGCATTAATCCTGCTTCAATTAAATATTGATGCCAAGGTTCCATTTTAACTCGATTGGGTTTAAATTGAGGATAAACTAATTCACTTATATAATATCTTTCAAGATAAAAATTAGCATAAGTGGCTGGGGAATGCAAATAATATGAAAGCTGATTCTTTTTTGGATAAAAAGGCTTTATTAAAGGTATAGTAGAATTATTTTTAATAAATTCAACTACAGTACTTTTACCAGCAGCATCCGGACCTTCAATAATAATCATGTAACTTGTATTTTGTTATAATCCTATTATAATTCTATATTAAAAAAGTTTTATAAATATACTATTATTTTTTATTCTTTTTCTTTTTTATTTTAGATTGTCTAAAAGACCATTTCCATAGTAAAAATACCAATATAGGAACTAATACTAAAAACCAATGTTCATTCATATTTTATTTTTTAAGGGTATCATAATTTTTTAAAAACCACTGATAAGTTTCTTTTATGCCTTGCTTAAGAGGAATTTTTGGATACCATCCAAGTATATTTATACGTGTAGTATCCAAAAGTTTTCGCATAGTTCCATTTGGATATTTTGTATTCCAAATAATTTCACCTTTATAATCTATAATATTTGCTATTATATTTGCTAAAAATTCAATAGAAATATCTTCTCCCGATCCAACATTAATATGCATAGGATCGTCATATTCTTCCATTAAAAGTAATAATGCTTCAACTAAATCATCTACATGTAAAAATTCTCTTTTAGGAGTTCCATCCCCCCATAATGATAAAGATTTTAATCCAAATATTTTTGCATCATGAAATTTTCTAACCATAGCAGGTAATACATGAGAACCCATAAGATTAAAATTATCTCCAGGACCATATAAATTACAAGGCATAATGCTTATAAAGTTACATCCATATTGTTTATTATATGCTTTACACATTTCAATTCCTGCAAGTTTAGACATTGCATAAGCACTATTAGTTGTTTCTAGGGGTGCTGAAAGAATGTATTCTTCTTTTATTGGTTGCGGGCATTCTTTAGGATAAATACAAGAACTACCAAGAAATAATAATTTTTTTGTTTCAAATTTTCTAGCAGCTTCTATAACATTAGTTTCCATAACTAAATTATCATAGATAAATTCACCAGATTGAGAATTATTAGAATAGATTCCACCAACTTTAGCGGCAGCCATAAAAATATATTCTGGTTTAAACAATCTAAACATTGTTTCGGTTTCTTTTTTATCAGTAAGATCTAATTCTTTATGTGTAAATGTTAAAATATTCTTATATTTTCTTTCATTTAATTTTCTTAAAATAGCAGATCCTACTAAACCTGTATGGCCAGCAACATATATTTTACTTGTTTTTTCCATTTAATTTAATTCATTTTCCATCATTATTTTTACAATATCTTTGAATTTAGTTTTAGCTTCCCATCCTAATATTTTTTTAGCTTTTGAAGAATCCCCGAGTAAAAATTCTACTTCAGATGGTCGATAATATTTTTCATCAATTCCAATAACTTCCTTCCATTCTTTCATATCCCATAAAATATCTCTTCCTTCTTCATCTTTTTTCCACTGAAATATATCTTTTATATCTTTTGGAAGATAATTTAAACATTCATCGATAAATTCTCTTATAGTATGAGTTTCACCAGTTGCAAGAACAAAATCATCAGGAGTTTCTTGTTGTAACATCATCCACATTCCTTTAACAAAATCAGGAGCATATCCCCAATCTCTTTTAGCATTTAAATTTCCGAGATAAAAAGTTTCACCAATTTTAAGATATTTTGTAAGTCCTTCAACTATTTTTTTTGTAACAAAAGTAGATCCTCTTCTTTCGCTTTCATGGTTAAATAAAATGCCATTACAAGCAAAAATATTATAAGCTTCTCTATAATTTTTAACTATCCAAAAGGCATATATTTTAGATACTCCATAAGGACTTCTAGGATAAAAGGGGGTGGTTTCTTTTTGAGGAACTTCTTGAACTTTACCAAAAAGCTCACTTGTAGCTGCATTATAAAAACGAGTATTTGGACAATGTTTTCTTATAGCTTCAAGCATATTTAAAGTTCCTATTGCATCTGTTTGAGCAGTATATCCAGGAACATCAAAAGATACTTTTACATGAGATTGTGCAGCTAAATGATAAATTTCATCAGGTTTAATTTTATGTATAATTTGATCAATAGAAAGAGCATCCGTAACATCTCCATAATGTAAATGAAGTTGATTAAAAATATGTTCTATTCTTTGAGTATTAAATGATGAAGAACGACGAATAATTCCATGAACTTCATATCCTTTTTCAAGAAGAAATTCAGCAAGGTAACTCCCGTCCTGACCATTTATTCCACTGCAGAGGGCGATGGGTTTTTTAATATTTAAATTTTTCATTCATATAATTTTTAAAAAATATTATCCAATTTTCTCTATTAAAATTTGTTTTCATGTGATCTTTATGGCAAAGAGTAATTAAATTTTCTTCTAAATTATTTAATTTATTGTAATCAATATGATGTACATCCTTTCCATTTCCCTTACAAATAGCACATTTATAATTATCTCTTTCTCTGATTTTATTTCTTAAAGTTCTATTAAATTTTTCATCATACGGATTTTCAGATATCCCTCCATACCAACCTCCATTTTTATTCCCTCTTAATTTATATCCCTTTCCATACATTGGATTCTTTTTCCCTTTACAATCTTGATGATTTTTACTAATTTTTGCTTTATGCTCATCTGAACAATGTTTTCCATAAAACCCATTTCGTTCTCCTAAACTAGATAAAGACATTTTTATTTTTGTTTCTTCAGAAGCTTTTTTTCCAATTTGAGTTAATTTAAATTTTTCAATGAATTCTTTAGAATGTTTTTTTCCATAAAATCCATTTCGTTCTCCCGAATTAGATAAAGACATTTTTATTTTTGTTTCTTCTGAATGTTTTCTTCCTTCATTTCTTTTACCATTATTAGATTTAGCACACAATGAAGAACAAAATTTTCTTTTATAAGATTTTTTATTATTAAGATTTACAAAAAATTCTTTTTCACATTCAAGACATATTCTAATTTCTTGCATCATTTAAAATTATATTATAATAAATGAATAAGTTTTAAAGATAAATAAATAAAAAATACATGAATATAGTTAAAGAATCATTAGATTTTGAAAGAGAAGGAACTCCTTTTAAAAAACTTAATATAGGAGTAAAAAAATCAATAGAAAATTGGTTAGAAAACCATAATATTTATAATTATGTAATAAATGAGGAAGAAAATAATTATATTTATTCTAAACAAAATATATTTTTACATTTATGTAATTTAGTAAAATTACCCGATTATATACAATTTTTTATAGTTGATGGTACTTTTACAATCCATAGAAATAAATTAATATCATTAAAAGGTTGTCCTATAAATGTTTTAGGATCATTTTCATGTCATAATAATAAATTAAAATCATTAGATGGATGCCCAGAATTAGTTAAAGAAAATTTTTCTTGTAATGATAATTTATTAACATCATTAGACGGATGTCCAAAATTAGTAGGGGGAAATTTTTATTGTAAAAATAATAAAGTAAAATTTACAAGAAAAGATGTATTAGCAAGATGTAAAGTTAAAGGATCTATATCTGTATAAAAATAAAAATAATAAATATGAGTTATTTAACTGCTAATGGTAAATTATTAACTGCTAATGGTAAATTAGTGGTTGGTTAAAAGTTGTTTTAATTAATAATAAATATTGAATTAAGATAACGATTTCCAATCTATTACACTTTTTATAGATTCTTCAGCTTCTTCAATAGTTTTTGATGGGGAACCACCAAATCCTTTTATTGACATACCAATATAGGGTTTATTTTCAGATGAAGTATCTTTTAAAATAAGTATAGGAAGCCCTTTATAATTTCTTATAAATTTAATTTTTTTAACATTAGGAAATAATGGAGGTACACTATCTATATCCCAATTCCATTCTGTATTTTTTATAATTTGTCGATCAATTTCTTTTTGACCTATACCAATTTTTTCTATAGGGGAACCTTCTCTATTAAATTCTAATCTTTCTGATAATCCGGTTCTTCTAATATAATTGCTAATTCTTTTTTTCATATATTTTATAGCTTCTTCTTTAGTTTCATATGCTGAAGTTTCATCCATAGTAGAAGTAGCCATATATAATAAAATTTTAGTAGTTCTTTTATTATCAATTTCATAAACAAGTATAGGAAACCCTTTATAATTTCTAATTAAATCAATAGGTTTAACTCTTTTAAAAAAAATCAGGATTACGAAAAGAACGAGTAGTGTACCAATCGGTTTCTTTAATAAACTTTTTATTATCTTCTTGACCAATTCCCATCTTTTTGATAGGAGAACCTATTCTATTAAAATTTAAGGATTCTCTTACTATATTAGTAATCATAAAGCCAAGATTTTATTTTTTCTTCTGCTTCTTCTGGGGTATCATATAAATCAGGTTCATCCATATAAGGTTCTCCACAATCAGAAGTTCCTCTATATTGAATTTTTCTATTTCTTTTAATCTCGGTTATTTTTATCCAATAAGGTTTCCATTCAAAAACTTTTAAAAGTTTTTCATCCGGATCATTCCAATCCCAATCTATTTTAGCAGCTTTTTGTCGAAGAATTTCTTGTTGTCCCATATCCATTTTCTCAATAGGAGTTCCTTTTCTTTCAAAATTTATAGATTCCCCCATTAAATAAAGATGTTTATCTATTTCCTCTTTTATAAATTTTATAGCATTTTCTGGAGTTTTAAAATAAAAAGAGCCAAAATTAAATGGACTAAAAGCTATATAAGGTAATGCAAATATGGATTCATTAGTACCTCTTTTTAATACTAATATTGGATTCCCTCTATAATTACGAATTAAATCAATAATTTTATATCCATTATTTTTAAAATAATCTATAGTAAATCCATTCCAAATAGTATCTTCTATAATTTTTCTATCTATAGTAGATTTTCCTATATCCATTTTTTTAATGGGATTACCACTTTTAGTAAAATTTAGAGATTCTTTTATCTTATTAGATAATATTTGATCTATTTTAGATTTAGTATCATCTTCAGCTTCCTTAGGGGTTTTACAATATTGATAACTAACTTGAGGAGTAAATACAATAGAGGGAACAGCTATATAAGGTAATTTTAAATCATCCTTATCTTTTAAAATTAAAATATTAACTCCTTTATAATTTTTAGTTAAATTAATAACTTCATAATTATCTTTTTTTAAATCTTCAATAGTCCAATTATCCCATAAAGTATTTTTTATAATTTGTCGGTCAATTTCCTTTTGACCTATATCCATTTGTTCAATAGGAGTTCCTGATCTTTCAAAATTTATAGATTCTTTTACTATTTTATCTGCTATTTTATCTATATAAGTTTTTTCTATAGCAACGGATTCTTCTGGATTTTCAAATATAATAGGTTTTTCTTTACCTAAATATGGGTTATATGTATTTGATATAGACATAAATCCTAAAGAATCAGATTCATCTGTAGGAAAAATTTCAGAGGTTTTAATTAAATATCCTTTATATTCTATAATATCAAAAATTTTTTCATCATAATTAAAATAAATATTATAATCCCAATCAGTTTTAGCATCTATTTGTTTAAGATGTTCTATTTGACCTATACCTAATTTATCAAATGGGATTCCTCCCCTATTAAATTTTTGTATTTTTTCTAATGATTCCTTTATAAAGAGGGCTTTCATTTATTTCCTAATTTTTGTATGAATTCTTCTAAATTCTTTTTTTGATCTTGTAATTCTTGTATATTTTTATTAATATTCTTTATTTTTTCTTTTACTTGTTTTAAATCCCCATATTTTTCTTTAGTAAGATATTTAATTATTTTTTCACCAGTATAATCACTATCTACTAATATATTTCCATCTTCATCTGCTAATTGAAACCCATAATCTCCAATATCTTCAAATTGTTCTTTAGCAATTTTTTTAGTAGCATAGGATAATTGATAACTATTAATTATATTATCAGAATTATCTAAATCATCTAAAATAAATTCCCTTACTTCTGGACCATATTGAAAACTGTCATTTTCTGTAGCATATATTCTTAATTTTTCTAATGCTTTTTTAAAATCTTTTACAATTCCTTTCCATCCTCTACCAATATCTAATTTAGTTAAGGGATTAGATTCGCTTCTATCAAAATTAAGATTAATATTTTCTTTTACTATTTTCATTTAACTTAACTTACATTACTGAAGCACTGGCACTAAAATAACGATTAAGAGGATCATATAATTCATTGATTGCATCTTTAATAGATACATCCTCCCATAAATCATAAACAGTTCTTTTAATTAAAGTATAATCTCCTGTCATATCAGTAATCATTTTTTCTACTGATTCAGCAGTAATATCTACATACTTTCGAAATTTTTCATTAGGCCATTTTTCTATAAGGCCATTTACTACTTTAACAATATAATATTCAAGTTCATTCCATCTTTTACCAATATCTAATTTAGTTAGTGGATTAGATTCACTTCTATCAAAATTAAGATTAATATTTTCTTTTACTATTTTCATTTAGTTTTAAATATTTTAGGATTAGCTATAAAAAGTTTTATTTTTATATCACCTCTTATTAAATCTTCTACTAATGATTTAGCATTAATATTAGTCATCCCTCCGGATTGAGTTAGAAAATTTATTATTTCTTTTCCAGGAGCTTTTTTAATTACATTTTTTTCAGCATCCTTAATTTCTAATTCATTATCTTCGGATTTAGTAATACTATATGATTCTTTCTTAGATTCATTCAAATATTCAATACTTTCTTTAATTAATTTTGCTCTCATGTTGATCTAGTGTCATTTTTATAAATTCGAAAATTGGAACTATTCCTGGTTCTCCAAATTGTTGAATATTTTCTAAAACTGATAAATCTAAACTATTTTCTAAAACTTTATCTCCAATAGTTATCCATATACCTACTGCATCATAAAAATTTGTTTCACCTACTCTATTACGTAAATCATTAAATATTTGTTGAGAAATTTCAGATAATATTTTTTCTTGGCTCTTTTTATCTATATTTTCATCTTTTAAATATTTTCTAAAATTAAAAGAACCCGATATTTTTTGAATATATTCTGTTTTTCCTTTATCTAATTCACCAGCTTTTTCTAAAAGTGCAATTTGTATTATATCAATCATTACATTAAAATTTATTGTTGCCCCATTCCTTGAAGAGATACTCCATTTACAGCAGGATTATTTTTACTATTTGGTTGAGAAAAAAGAGTAGCACTATTTTTTTGTTCAATATCTGCTGCACTAGGTTGAACCATACTTTCATTTTCTTGCTTAACTGGAGCTGTATTTTTATTAACATCTGGTAATTCAGCCATTGTATTAAAATTAGTTCTTTCTGCCCAATAATCATCCCCATAATTAATTGTAAGTTCTTCCCCTAATTTTACAAACCTGTTTGTAACAAAATACATTTGTCTATTTTTAGGGTTATAAGCATAATCAACATTAGCATTTTGAGAATGACGATATAAAGAACCATATCCTAAAACAATTCCCCATTGATCTTTATTTTTATCTATTTCAAAAATAATATCTTTTATTCTATCTAAAGTTTTAGCAATTTCTCCAGTTAATATAACTGGGCAAACTTCAACAATTTCACCTTTAGCAAATTGAGTTTTTCCAAAAATAGAATAATCTCCACCAGGTCTTTTAGAAAATTCTACACGTGCTAAATTAAAGGCTTCTTTTCTCTGTTTAAAAAATCCTCCATAATCTGCCATATGTTTAGGAGTTGATTTTTTATCATCTTCTATATCAAAAGGATTATAAAAATCCTCATTTATAAATTCTTCTAAAGATGGTATTTTTTCTTGTTTAGACATATTATAAATAATATTTATATTTCTTAAATGAAATAAATGATTCATTTTGAGCTTCATATTTTTGACGAAATTCTTTTAAAAAAAGAATTAGCAAAGATTTATCGGCTATTGGAGGATTTTGTAAAAGTTTTAATTGTCTATCATATTCTTCAGGATCATCCATTATCTCTCCAATAATAAATTTAGAAAAAGATCTTATAGTTTGGAAATCTTTATATTTATTATAGAAATTACTACTAAATACTTCTTTTATACGTTTTTCTCTAGTTTTAAATAATGTATCTATATCATTGATAAGATTTTTTGTATATTTGTCAGCTTTAGCATCCCTTTCAATATCAGCTTGAGTCTCTTCACCTTCCTGAATCATATTTATAATTTTATCAGCAATATCAATATCATCAATTTCAACAGTTTTTATAGGTTTATCAATCCTAAATGAAGTATCTTTTTTATAAAAAAGAGCTGTTATTGTTTTAGATTTATCATCAATTTCAAAATAAAGATCGTAAAATTCAGGAGGTTTACCTGTTTGAATAGAATAAGCTTCATCTTCATCTAAAATACCTTCAGGTAATCCATCATCTAAATGTTTTTTTAAAGTATTAAAAGATTCTTTTCTTTCAAATTCTTCTTCTTTCGATTCTTCTTCCGGTTTTTCTTTATCAATTTTTTCTTCTGATTCTTTTCTTTTCTTTTCTTGATTATATTCTCTTTTTTCTTGATTAAATATATTTGTTCTAGATCTTCTATTAATTTGTCTACGATCTTCTGCATCTTCTATTTCAACTTCAAGTCGAGAAATAAGAGATTCCATTCCTTTAACATGTTTATTATTAATAATTTGTATTAATTTTTCATATATCTGTTGTTTAATTGTTGAAATATATTCTTCCCATAAGAATTTTAAATCAGTTTTACCTCTTTCTGATAATTCTACTTTTAAAATATATCCTGGTTCATCTATTCTTTTATGGATCCCCGTAGTATAAGCACCGATTAAACTATCAATAGATTGATTTAAATGATTTATTCTATCTGATTGATTTTTTTCAACATCAGCTTTAAATTTTTTCTGCTGGTTTATTATAGCTTTTTCTTCCATATATTTTCCAGCATTTCTAGCTTTTAATAACTGATTTTGAAGATCATTTCCCTTTCTTTCTATTTCTATTATAGATTTTTCTAATTCGCCTTCAAACTTTTTTATGATTTTTTCAGAACGAGATAGAATTTTTTTAGAATATTTAGACATAACATTCTTAGCTTTTCTATATCTAATAGCTCTAGAAGGAAAAGAAATCATTCTTTGAAGTGGAGTAGATATTCCTCCATCATTATCTTTATCTTCTAATAAAGGAGTTATTTCATATTCTTCAAATATTATTTGATCAAGTTCTTTTTCGATTATATTATTCATTTTCAATTTTATATTTATTCGGATTTAACTTCTTCACTAGATTTTTCTTCAGTTGTTGATTTTTCATCAGATGCTTTTATAGCTGTTTTCTTTTCATCTGATTTTTTCTTTAATTCTTCAGTTTTAGAATTTAAATCTTTATTAACAGCTTTATTAATTACTTTTGCAGATTTTATTATTGCAGGATCTTTAATAGTATCATTTATTAATTTATCATCCTGCATTGCAATTTTTTGTAAAAGATTCATTATAATTTGAGTAGATAATAAACTCCAATAAGTTTGAAGATCTACTTTAGTAGATTCTTTTAATCCTTTTTTCTGTATTGTTGTTTCAATTTTTTTTGTATAATTATCTATACCTGTTTGAGCATATTTTTCAATTTGTGCTAATTGTTTTGCTTGAATTTTTTGGATATTTTGTAAATCCCCCTTTAGTGCAGTAACAATATCTTTAGGTTGTTTTCCTTTACCTAATTCTGCCATTTTTTTGTATACTTGTACTTTTAAATCATATATAGGTTTAAGAAATTTATCAGCAACTTCTTTATTGATACTATCCATTAATTTTTTTGCATGACCATTTAATGAATTTCTTAATCTACCTCTTTTAGTAAGTATATTTCCTTTTTTAGTATCAAGAGTATCAGTAGGATCTCCTTCTGCTTCATTTAAATTTGTAAAGTTTATTAACCAAGTATTTAAATTTATATTATTGAATTCTAATAATTGATTAAATTGTATAAATTGAGAATATTTCATATTACTAAACTTTTTTATATATATCTTCTTGAACAAAGAATAGATATATAAAATAAAAGAAATCCCCATGGATATAATTTCAGGAATTCAATCTCCTTCTTATGGTGAAGAGGGGTTAAAAGACAAAACATTTTGTTCTTTAATGAGGCTTTTAGGTTTCAGAAATCAAATAAGAATAAATCATTGGCAAAC
>JAQUND010000003.1:0-20364 GCA_028717785.1 Candidatus Nanoarchaeia archaeon
TAAATTTATATAAAAACATAATGCAAACATTTTTACCTTATCACAGTTTTTCAAAATGTGCTCAGTGTCTAGATAATAAAAGATTGAATAAACAAATTGTTGAAGCGTGTCAGATTTCGTTTATACTTAATTTTATAGACGAAAATGGTTGCTTGAAAAAAAGTTACTCAGAAAACAAAGATTTAGTAAAAAAATATGGAAAAACTCCTGCTTGGATACATCATCCTGCAGTCTTAATGTGGATAGGATATGAGACATCTTTAGATTTTTATATAAATGCTTGCATAAAAGAATGGGAAAGACGAACAAATAAAAAGAGAAATATTAAAAAGACTCTTAAGATTTCTAAATGTGATAAGCCTCATTGGTTAACCGAAACTTTTACAATAACTCATAAATCTAATCTTTTAAGAAAATCTGATTTTTATAATCAATATAGTTGGAATGTCAGTTCTGAGTCGCCATATTATTGGCCTTTTGTCTGGAGCTCAGTAAATAATTCTAGAATTGAAATTAAAGAAGATTTATTTATAAAGATTTCAAAAGATACGATTACGTACAAATTAGAACTTAATAAAATAAAGTATATAAAACTTAAAAACTAATGTGTAATTGTGGGGAATTATGGTAAATTGGAAAATAATAGTTAAGCGAGTTTTAAGAAGAATTAAATATGTCTTTATATTAAAAGATTTAATTAATTGGGAATATGAGTCTTGTAAAAGATGTGGTCATTGTTTTAGATTGCTTTGGTCTGTTAAAGATGAATTATGGAGGAAAGTAACTGGTTCTGTTGATGATGGTGGTGGTAGTTTATGTGTTGATTGTTTTATTGAACTTGCATTACAAAAGAACATAAAAATAAGTAATGATGACATTCTTATCGAACTTTTCAATCCTTAATTAATTAGTTTAAATTATGTCTAACACAATGCGTTTTTATATATAGTTTACTATTTACTATACAATTAAGTATGCTAGAGATATATCTTAGATAACAATAAATAAATATTGAGAAAGGATATCAGTTTGCATAAAATATTGCCTGTAGTAGAATACACAAATAATTGGGAATCTGAAGAGTATTTTATTAATAATGATAAAGTGACTCCTGGAAATTGTAAAAGTATTCATATACAATGGCCTGATCTTTCTGAAGAAGATGTTAAAGTTAAATGGAAAGTTGTCTCAGGTTCTTATATTGATATGGGTAAAATTTTTAGTTTTTCAAGAAAAGAAATGTTTATTTCAATTAATTATAAGGGATCTGAAATTGACATTAACTTAAAGAAAGTTTTAGAATATGTCAAAAAAGATAAAACTTGAAGACCATCTTATTCCCAATGATGCTACTGTATTTGCTGTCAAGAAAAAATCAGGAACAAAAGGAAAAAAACTTGAGGCTTATGTAGGATATCATATTCCTAATGGAAATTTTGAATACGAACAAATACCTTTTATTGAACATCCCAAAAACGTTGTGTATAGAATTCATGATCATCCCAAATTTAAACTTAAAGATTGTGGTATTTTTAAAGTTGTGAACGTGAATAGACAGAAAAAATATTGTAATTATTGCGAAAGTCATGCAGTCTATCAAATATGGATTGCTGATCCTCGTATTATACAGCCAAGCGCTGCATTAACTTTATGTTCTGCATGTATGGAACACTTAAAATATTTACTTATTAATATCAATAAATGACGATATGATATTTATCAATAATATTGAAGAATTATATTATTAACACTATACAAGTATGAAGAGAGTGTCGATTTATGAACGAAAACATTTAACATTGTTTTTATAATTATTAGAGCGTAAAAAAGAGTTTATAAAACAAATACTTACATTTTAAAGTTGAAAGGTGCGAAAAAAATGCAAGATCAAATGAATCAGCGCTTCTTGATTCTATAATAGAAGCTGCTCTTATCACCAATAACAAAAGAGAGAATATATCAAGTTTTAAAAACGAGTTGTTAAAAATAAAGAACCTGGTTTATTTTGTCTATAATGGCGATCTATATAGTTTAAAACACCTTTACGCTTGTAGTTGTTTGTGGTATATTATCTTGTTGGTTTGTTTTTTGTTGGAGTGATATTGTAACTGTGATAAATAGAATTCAAAACGTGTTCAAAGTATTTAACTACACAATATAAGAGGTTTTATGAGTGCAATAACAAAGATAGTTGCTGATATTATTGAAAAAGAAGCTGCAAGAAAAAGATTTGATTTAGGTTCTGGTGTTGTATGTACGCTTAAAGAAACAAAAGATGGCATGGGTTTTGAAATTAATTTACAAGGTTTTTTTCGAAGTGGCAATGATATAGAGCGAACTGCAAAAGACATCCAGAACGCTTGGGAAAAAATCGATATAGATTAAGGAAGAATTATACAAAAAATAGTAAGATAAAATGAATGTTAGAAATGATGAAGATAATGTTTGATAAATTAAAAGTGAATTCAAGCTTTAAATGGCTTGAATTCCATAATCGGCCAACAAGAAGTCAACCAATAAACGATGACAACATAGTCAATTTACGTATAGCGCTCAATACAGCGAAGTTGTTAGAAGAATTCTTTTTGTTAGTTTGAAGACTGAATAGCGCTATGTGTGAGAATATTACTGAAAAAATTATAACAAAAGATAATAAGACTACTTTCATTATGTATTGTGTAGAAAATTGATATTGTAGCAGACAGTTTTTAGAGATTGAATAAACGAACAAAATGCGTATTATGAAAACTCTAAAGTCTTTTTTATTGCTCATGTTTTTGTTTAGCGTAGCAACAGCAGGAGGAATCATCTATTCTGGGTACAATACTGTATGGTACTCAGAAAAAACAGAACAACAATTTGTAATTGGTAAAAGTTGTGATGGAACTCTTTGTATTCTTACAATTGTAATAGTAGATAATGGCATCTCAAATTCATTAGTTGAACTATATGATGAAAAATATGGACATTATTATATAAACAGAAAAGCAGGAGTACAAATCGTCTTCTTATCTCGTAATGAAGCTGAAATAAGTTTCAATGATGGAACTTTTAATACTATATACAGAATAAGAAAATAGTCTTATTCAAATACATTTTCAAAGGAAACTCTTAATGACTAACCCACCAAAAACATGGCTAACAGAGTCCATTCTTGTAACATTGCTCTGTTGTCTTCCGATCGGTATTGTTGCAATCATTCAAGCAAACAAAGTTAGCAGTCTGATTGCAGCTGACGATGAAAAAGGTGCAATAAAAGCATCTGAAAATGCAAAGATGTATGTGATTGTCAGTGCTGTACTCGGTGTTGTTTTAATTGGCTTGTTCCTTTTCGGAACATTTTGAGTAATTCAATGACATTTACGACCTCATTTAAAAGGGGTCTTTTCTTAACAGTTGTAAGTATTTGTATAATTATTCTTTTGCTAATCTACAAAATTTACAACCCTTTAGAAAACGATCTTTTTCCAAAATGTATTTTTTACAAATATACAGGGTTTTTATGCCCAGGTTGCGGCTCACAAAGAGCTATTCATTGTCTTTTAAATTTTAATATTCTCTCTGCTATTAAACAAAACATACTTGTTGTACTATTCATACCCTATTTAACTCTCTCTATTTTGACAAAATTATATCCTCAATTTTTTACTACATGGAAACGAAAAATAGAAAGTCCTCTAGCAATAAAAATTATAATAGGTATAATTCTTGGATATTGGCTTATAAGAAACATATCCTGAAGGATAATATGCGTTTTTTCTCTAAGGAACTGCGTAGATAACTACACAAACATATTTTAACATGAGCATCATAGGAAACTATATGCTCATTTTTCAAATAAATTAGAAAGGAGATGTGAAATTTCTTAAAAATGTCGATGAAAGACACTGGTATTGCGTTTTATTAACCTAAAAGCAGGTTTTATATATTTATGAGATTTTGTCAAAGAAAGGAGTTTATCTTGAAAAGTTTTACCTCGATTTTATTGGTTTCTGTAGCTTCGGTATCAGCAATCCCTACCATGAGAGATGCCCAGAATAGCGGTCATCCAGTTCTTTACATACTTTTTATTATAGTAGCAGTAGGGTTTGCTTGCTGGTGGAATAATAGAAAATAGTTATTGACAACACATTCAAGGATCCGAGATGAAATTAAAAATATGTTTAATCATCATATCATTATTTTGCTATACGCAAGCGTTTGATATTCCAAAAATATCTGATATCATAAATCCAGATGCCCGTGCTGCAAGATGGGGACAAAGTGATGCGGATATCTTTTCTCAGGAAAATTCTGCCGATAATTCCGAATACGTAGAGACCTTTAAACGTAAGGATGAATTGACTGGTACAACTCAGTTAGTGATGCATTACAAAGCACGGTACCGTTCAATGAAAGGGGATTTGTATTATTCATTCAAAGATAAAAGAGGTTCATGGTCTTTGATTTCCGTAACCTACAAACTGAAACCAAGTAAAAGTAAATATTTTGATAATGAAAGCGAGAACATAGAGAAACATTTACGCATAGAATACGGAACTGACTATAAGATTTCAGAGGAGGGAAAATATACTAATTCAGTTCAATGGAAAACTTTTCGATCTATCATAACATTAACCACAGACTTTTATGAAGAATTAGTATCTCTGTCTTTTGTGAATAACAATTAACCAAGAATGATAAGGTATGTTTAAAGTATCAAGTCGTTCTAAACCAACAAAAAGAGTTAGTTTGAGCCTGACGAGGACATACAAAACAAGTCTAAGTTAACTGTTTAATATTGTTTTTATATACTTTCAAATTTTGGCGCGCTGATTGTGCTTCGGAAACAGATGAACGGGAAGGTTCTGAAGGACAAAAAGCAGAAAATAAAAACAAAAAATAAAATAAAATAAAATAAAATAAAAAACCTGTACACTTGTTATTAATTGTGTTATATTTAACAGGTAATCACAAAGGCAAAGGATTTATGATTCATCTAACTTCACTTATAACATGGCAAACGAAGATGGCACAGTATATGATCTATAGTTATCTGTCATGTTTAAGTTTGTCTCTCATATCATTTAAAAAGAGACACAAGGTGGAGCCTTAAGAATCTAATTAATAAAGAAACTTAAAAAAAACTCCACCTCCCAAAAAGAGATGGAGTTTTTTGCTTTAGATCTTTGAATTTGCCGGTTGTCGTCCAGTATGGTTTAGGATAGCAGGTTGTGACTCTGCAGACGAGGGTTCAAATCCCTCCGCCGGAAATTAATATCGCGGGGTGCAAGTAGCTGGTTAACTGGGAAGTCTCATAAACTTTCGATCGCTGGTTCAAATCCAGCTCCCGCTATTTGTTCTTTAAAATTGAGGGTCGTTGGCAGAGTGGCTATTGCATTTGACTGTAGATCAAACGGTTGTAAGACCTTCGGTGGTTCGAGTCCATCACGGCCCATTTTTTTAAAGGACGTTTAACTCAGTGGGTAGAGTAACAGATCGAAAATCTGTCGGTCGCCAGTTCAACTCTGGCAGCGTCCATTTTTAAAATAGTAATGAAAAAAAATATATAAAAGTTTATGAAAGCAAAAAACAGAATACCTGATGATTTAATAACTTTTTTTCTTAAGATGAAGAGTAAGGGTACTCAGTTTAACAAGAGACTTAAAAAGAAACTTGAAAAAGTAGAGAAACGTAGAAAGTGACGGAGTACCAGTATGGACAAAGATGATAAATCTGACAAACAAATAAAAATATTGGGCTTGTAATATAAGGTCTACAGGCTCAAGTCAAGGGTCTGTAGTTTAATTGGAAAAACACAATACTTTTAATATTGGAAACTGTGGGTTCGACTCCCTCCAGACCTAATTTATAAATTTGGAAACAATATGTACCAGTTGATAATTAAAGTTCCATTTGAAGCTCGGGATGATCTTGAAGCACGATTAAAAGAACGTGATATGATAAAAGATTTGCCCTATGAGAATGCTGAAATAAAGTTACAGGAAATTTTTTCTGATAAAGCTCCAAGGGGCATCGGTCTTTGAAATTTCAGTGGTAGAAGACTTGGCTTACATCCAAGAGGTCGGCGGTTCGAGTCCGTCAGCATCTAATCGGAACAAGAATATAAAAACAGGTAGGCTTAGAAGTAGCCATCCTTTAAAGAGTGAGACGAACTACCAGTTAGTGCTAAAAGTTCAAAAATATCTAATGGGTAATTTATAAGTT
Organism: Candidatus Nanoarchaeia archaeon; assembly: GCA_028717785.1. The sequence goes on from JAQUND010000003.1 coordinate 6,208, forward strand.
TCTCCGCTTATGTGGGGATGTTTCTACATAAGGATTACTCAAGGTATAAATGGATGATGTGCTGCTGGAAAAATAGGAGTAAGTGAAGTTAATGACTTCCACCCAATGGGTAGGTTTCTTTGGTGTAACAACACGTTTTTATGTTTGTTTTATATGAACGTAACTCAATGGTAGAGTACCGGTCTCCAAAACCGACTGTGGGGGTTCAAGTCCCTCCGTTCATGATTCTTAGGGAAGATTGGTCGAGGGGTTTATGACGTCGCACCGCTAATGCGAAGTAGAGTCTTTAACGACTCTACCGCTGGTTCAAATCCAGCATCTTCCGTATTATTGCGAGTTGTTATATAATGTAATCAAAACACATGAGAAATTTTTGTGAACATACAAAAGCAAAAAACGTATTATGAAAAATTAGCAAACGAATTATGTTCTTACGGATGCAATCAAAAAGCAAATTTTATTTTAAAAAACGGGAAACCGTGCTGTTCAGATAGTCAAAATAAATGTTCTAAAATGAGAGAAAATAATCGTGCAAAAAACAAGATAAGAAAATGTTCTTTGTGTAATGTTTGCAAGCAAATGATTTCTAATACTTGCTATAAACAACATAAAAATAATTGTAACTTGACAGAAAATAATATAGCAGATGCAAAAAAATATTTCAGTCTATTTGTGTCGTGGAGCGAAATAAAACGCAAGACTGGCTTAAGAGAATCAGAAATGCGGAAAATTTTTAAAAACGAAAAAAGATCGTTAACACAAATTTTTAAAGTAGTTCATGCTTTAAATAAGACTAATAGTTGGATACACAAAGAATCTTATGCAGAGAAATTTTTCAATAATTTTTTGATTAGTGAAGGTTTTGTCGAAGGGAAGGATTACATTAGAGAGTATCAAGTTTCTTTTTATAGAATAGATTTTTTCTTTCAAAGTTTAAATATTGCAATTGAGATAGATGGTCAACAACACGTAAGATTGAGACATCAAATAGATATTGATAGAAGAAAAAACTTATTTTTAAGAGAACAGAATGTGGAAGTTATAAGACTTTTTTGGAAAGACATGTTTCAAGATACAAAAGAAAAACTTTCAAAAATTGCTAATTATCTTAAAGGGCAACAAGTTGATATTTCGATTATAGTTAGAAAACTAGAATATCCTGATAATTCAGAAATTATAATACAAAAAATAAATAAAAATAAAGAAATGTCAATAAAGAAACATATAAAAATTTTGATTACTTGTTTAAAGAAAGTCCTTAAAAAACGTCCTAAAATAAAAAAAAGAGAAGAAAATTCAAGAAATGTTTTTATTATCAGAAAAGAACTCTTAATAAATTCAAATATAGATTTTTTTAAAAATGGATGGTTAGCAAAACTCAGTAGACTATGGAATGTTTCACATACTCATGCAAAGAGACACTTAAAAGAATATTTTCCAGAAGTTAAATATAAAATTAGAAAGAAATGTATTGTTTAAAATTCGTCTCTCCGTTTGTTCAATAATTTATAAAGTTCAATAAACATAAGAAAAAAATGAACATGTGAATAAATGCACGTTTGGATTTTGGAGTTTTGGACGTTCTAGTGTATCGACCTTATGAATGTTCTAGAAATAGAGATCTTTGTATTTCTTTTCATAAGGGAACTTTGCCAAACACGACTTATGGTCAAGAAAAAGAACGTTGCCCGTTTTTTATTAGCGAAATAGAAAGTTTTGAACATATAGATATTGAATGTCAAGAAATTTGAAATTTACGCCCGGATGGTGGAATTGGGAGACACGGTTGTCTTAGAAGCAACTTTTCTGCAGGTTCGACTCCTGTTCCGGGTATTTTAAAAAGTTCACAATTACTTAAAGATGTGTAGAAGTAAAATCACCACACTTGCTTAAAAGAGAAGGTAGAGATATAGTTAAGCTCAAGTGATGGAATTGGGATACATGATTGTCTCAAAAGCAATTGCCGAAAGGTATGAGAGTTCAAATCTCCCCTTGAGCAGATCTTTGAAATGGCAGCATAGTTCAGTTGGTTTAGAACGCCGTCCTCATAAGGCGGAAGGCGCTGGTTCGAATCCAGCTGCTGCTAATTTTCTAAACAATATATAAGAATCTACTTGTAACAACCAAGGAGGTTCAATATGTCTGATTTAGAGAAGAGAAGAAACGGACTTTTTACTTGTTTGGATTGTTCAAAGGTTAAGACGCAGAATTGTTTTGCTTGTAAAAATTGGAATTTGTTCGATGTCGATAATGCTCTTTTAAATTTGTCTTATGCTGAAAGAAGTGATATGTACGCGAAAAAATCTGGAGGAATAGGATAACTGGATAATCCAATAGTCTTGAAAACTATCGCCCGAAAGGGCTTGCAGGTTCGAGTCCTGCTTCCTCCGTTTAATTTTTGCCGATGTAGCTCAGTTGGTAGAGCAGCTGCTTCGTAAGCATCAGGTCGGGAGTTCGAATCTCTTCATCAGCTTTATATGAATAGATTATTAGTTTTAAAAGATAAGAAACTCGAGATATGTCATTCGTTAGTGACAAAGAAGTTTAAAAGAAAAGTGCTCGATCTGAAACACAGTTTTCCCTATATGTATGGGGATTGAATAATAAAACTAAATTAATTTGACAATCTACAAATGTTTTCCCTATATGTATGGGGATTGAATATTGTTGATTAAGACTGACAGCACAATTAAAATAGAAAATAAAGAACAAGCTGCATTTTTTTCATTGGGTATGGTGACAATGTTAGAAGGTAAAGATAATGAATTAAATTGTGAGAATTGACTGAAAAAACACAATATATTATGAATGTGCTGAAGAATTGTATAATTTAACATAAAGAACAGAATGAAAGTTGAAAGGGCATTTGAAGTATTAAAAGAGATTGTTAGGGATTATGATAGGCCCAATGAAGGTGATGAAGCAATAAAAAGTCTTGAAGAAAAATTATTTGATTTGAGAGAAGATAATGCTTGTTTGGAAAGGCGAATTGAAGAAGATCTTGAATAATGACTCTGTGGCTGAGTTGATTTCAAGCGACGGTCTGCAAAACCGTATACGGCGGTTTGAATCCGCCCAGAGTCTCTTATTTAAGGTAGCTTATGTATATGTCTAAGGAAACTTTCGACGAGTTCATGGAGTTTGCAAAAGAAGATGAACGTGACCAAGTTACGATACAGCGTAGCATATTGAAATAAATAGAGCATAGGAAATTATTAAAGAAGCAGACCTGATGGACGAGAGCCCTGTTAGATTAGAAAAAATAATTCGTAAAAGACCATGAAGCAAATTTGCAAAAACTTCATTATTGGACAAGTATAATAAAATGGTAGGTTTCAGTTTTAGGAAATAATATGAGTATACCAAGATGGAACCGTGTTGCTTGCACGACTTGTAATGGTTCAGGTAGAAACCCTAAAAAAAGAAAAGAAACCTGTCCAAAATGTAATGGCAGCGGTCAAAGCAACATTTGTGCAGATTGTGGTAAAGAAATCACTGGTGCAGGAAATTTTGAAAACTCGGATATTCGTTGTATTTGTCAAGATATTCCATTTGGAGCAATATAATGGGCTGGGATCATAACATCAGTTGTAAAGAATGCAAAGAAACAGTATGTATAGCAAGAAACAAGAAGTTATATCGTGATGATGAGTCATTAGATAGATTAGAAGCTTTTTTGAATAAGCATGCTGATCATGAACTTATCTTTGCTGCTGATGATGATTATCCAAGAGTTGATGATTGTGACCAATTTGAGATTGAATATGAACTTGAATCTTGTCCCAAATGTTTGCAGATGACAAATCACCTCAACGGTGTCTGTTTGAAATGTAGACGAAGGAAATTATAGTTCGGCTTGTTTATTTTCGGCAGGTGCATAAGAACGTTAGAAGCTTAATTGATTTTTTAGATAAGTCGTGCTACATAAACCGCGCTCTTGATTTATAGCTGGGCGCACTACGAAAAGAGATTTTATGAGTGACAGTTGTCGACCGGAAAGCACTACACCCACGCACGAGGTGTATAATGGTGATGCAATAAAGGATGTCACGCTGTACTGTGATAGCTCCAAGTACCCAACTCATATTGGTATTCGGCTATCTACCGGTAAATATATTGAGGTTGCTCCGTCGCTCTCTACATGTTCACGTAGTATTACGGCGCAGCTTAAAGTGTCTCGTGGCGGCTGGTTCGAATGACTCGTGTGCTCTAAGAGCTATGGAAGCGCGGCATGTCAGTATACTGTTCTGTTGATAGTTCGCTACGCAAAATTTTAGTTCTTTTAAATTATATGCCCGGATGGTGTAATGGTAGCTCACGATGTTTGCGAAGGCGCGCTGGTAGCTCTCGGGTGGTGTCTGTTCGAATCAGGCTCCGGGCGAATACATTAAGGTAGAACATAAAAACTTCTACCAACACACAAAGGGTGGAAGATTGCGCTTTGGGTCGGTTCTACGGTGGCCATAACGAATCCGAACTCGCGATCCGGTAGTAGTAGAGTGTTCAAGTCGCTCAGCGCAAAACTTCCATCCGTTATATGAAAGGTTTTTTGTTCTTTGAATTTATAGGAAATTGCGTTTGCTGGAATCGAGACAGTGCTCTCGTAAGGTGTCACCGCAAGGAGCATCGAGTCAAGTAATATTGGCGATAAATACGAGCTAAGAATTTACTAAGTTACATCCAACCGACAAGCCGTGAGATTCGGCAAAAAGGGGAACGCAATTTTCTTTAATTTTGTTTATTGTTATTTAATTTATTAAGATAGCAGATTATGATTATACAGACAAGAGTTCGATTCACTCAGCTAGAATTTTAGAAAAGCGAAACAATATGTTAATAGTTTCTAAATTGGGACATTATGAACGAAAAAGAAATAAAATTTGTTGAAGTTCTTGCTCATTATGGTATTGATGTTTTAGACAAGAAAGGCAACATTCATACGATTTGTAGTTGTCAAATTACAGCTGACAATGTAAACAAAGAAGGATATTACATTCCAAAGAAAAGTAAGGCGAAAAAGTGTTAATAGTTTCTAAATTTCATGATTATTACGATAGTATAAAAACATTCGGGATAGACAAATCTATTGTTTATAATCGTAAAACAGAAGTGATTAAAGAAAATATTTTTGATATAAATAAAAATTTTGTATTTGATTTTATAAATGATCATTTCTATTATAGAAATTTTAGGTATTTGTCTAATCAACCTAAAATTACAAAATTTAAAATTTCTATTTGCGGAACTCTTTATAACGGATTGTGTTATGATAATAAGTTTTATTACAAATTAGAAACATTTTTACAGGCTGTTCAAAACTTTAATAATGCATATTTTCAAGAATTTGTTCAAAGAAATAAACATATTTCTTCTAATTTTGAAATAAAAGATTCTGAAAAATTGTTTAATAAACATATCGAATATAAAACGCCAATTTTTACTTTTAGAGAAATGTTTAGAAATGAAAAAATTGTAGAAAAAGATTCATGTCTAAAAGAATTCAATTTTGAAAAAATTATAGATCCTTTTACTATGTTTCAAAAGATACAACAATTTATAAGTGGAGTGCTAACAAACATAGAAAAAGAACCTTGGCCTATTTCGGATAAATTGAAAGCTGAAAGTCATGGATATGATAAATTCAGTTTTAGAAAATTAGAACATCAACGAAAAATAAAGCCCAGGTGATGGAATGGAAGACAATGGAAACTTAAAATTTTCAGAGCGTATGCTCGTGCCGGTTCAAATCCGGCCCTGGGCAATTTAAAGGAATTATCATGGTTATGTGTTGTCTTGAATTTTCAAAAGAAAAAAGAGATAATCTTGTAGGAGAAATACTTAAAAAAGAGCAAGAATGTTACGTGTTGAGTCTTGACCCAACATCTGAAGAGTTATTGTCTTATGTCAGACTGAATATAAAACGAAAAAGGCTGCGGAAGAAGTTTTTAAAACAGCCAATGTTTTACAAAAAAAGATTGCCTCAACGAATCGTAACAGAGTACTGTTCAAAAAGATTAGGCAATGTTTGTAGAGAAGCTGTATGTGACGTAATGAATAGAGAAAGTTTTGCAAGAAAAGTGTTTTTAGTGCAACCTTTGCCAGAGAGTGAGGTTTTAAAGAATGGCTGATTGTTTACATCACAATTTCGAGTCTGAAGTAAAAGTGTTTAGACTTACAAATAATGAATTTGAAAATGCAGAACCGACAGAGTTTTCTGCAGAAGTTAGAATTCATTGTGCAGATTGTAAGCAAGAATTTGAATTTATTGGTTTATCTACTGTTGGTTTTTGATTGTCAGCATCCAACTATTTCTGCTGATGGTAAAGAAATTAGATTGCCTATTATACCTTTTAATGAATAAAAAAGGAGCGTAGTGCGTTTGAAAAAACTATTTTACATTTACAAAAAGAGATCAGATTTCGAAATCAAATATCAAATGATACAACTGGATGTGTTGCTCAATATTCAAAAGATCAAGCAATTTCTGATGTAAAAAAATTGCAACAAGCAATTGACGTGCTTAAAGCGCAAGTATAAAAGGTTTTTTATTCGAGTTTTTAAAACATAAAATTTGTCTATATCAAAAAACGTATTAGATTGTAGTGAATTATGAAGACTTTAATGTTAAATATGGGTATGATTCCAGTATCGATTGTTTCTTGTCGTCGTGCTATTTCACTTGTTACAACAAATAAAGCTATTTCACTTGCTAATTATGATATTGAATATAACGCAACAAATTTTATTATGTTAGTTCCTTCTGTGATTCAATGTACAAAATCTGATTATATACCAAAGCATTTTACTAATGTTCTACCTTTTAATAGAAAAAATGTTTTTATAAGAGATAACGGTTGTTGTATGTATTGTGGAAAGCCTGTTTCACTTTCTAATTTTACTTTTGACCATGTAATTCCAAGAGATAAAGGAGGAAAGACATGGTGGGATAATATTGTTGTATCATGTTTAAGATGTAATAGTCAAAAAAGCAATAAAAGTTTGAACAAATATAAAAGAGAGCTTATTCGTAAACCTTATGTTCCTAAGTTGTCAAAATCGGCGCCAGTGCATGTTGTAAGAAGATTAGCAGTAGAAATTCCACATGAGACTTGGGTTGATTATATTTATTGGAATATTTTAATAGAAAAAAATTAAAAATGGAATTGTTGCGTATTATAATTGAATATGATCATAAGAGAAAAAGTCTTATAGGACGCCAGACAAGTTTTTTAAAGATAACTGATTTAGTAGGTAATAAAAAAAATTTAAAAATAAAAAGTAAAAATAAAATTAATAAAATATCTGTCGAAATTATAAATTATGATGACGTGATATTAAATGATGAAGATTGTGTATAAAAAACGAAAAAAGTAAATTATTTAAGTTGTGCGAAAAAAATGAACTCTCATATTTGAGGCCGAATGTTCGAAGAGCTTTTGTTTAACGTATCGCAGTGTAAAACCGTCCAAGAAGCTACAGATCTTCTATGTAGGTTCATCGATGAACATTCGATAGAACTTGCGGTGGTTAAAAATTCATTGCATGACAAACAAAGCGCACCATGCATTTCGTGTGGTATAATTACTACCAATATCGTGCGTCTGTGTAAATCATGTGAAGGTAACTTCGAGTGAGAGCATGATGCATATTTATCAGGTGTTAGAGACTATGTGATTTTTAAATTTATTGTAAGGGAGATTTTATGTGTTCTATGAGTAAAGTTGAATACGAAATAACTGAGGTAATGAGACAGCAACAAAATCTTATTGCTTCAGAGAAACTTGGTGGCAATATAGTAAAAGAAGAGTTTCATAAAGGTGCACTGTTCGGCTTGCGTATAGCTATGGGAATAATTGAGCAAGAGCGCTCTCCTTCTGCTACGTAACCGTTGCATAGATTTGTTTTTTATTATATAAGTTGGTAAGAATTAATCTAATTCAGGAGAAATAATGGGACATTGTTATACATGCGGGTGTAATCATCCTACTTCAGTTTGTCCACCCGAAAAATTTATAGTACTTACTTGTAAGAACTGTGGCAATCAAGATATTGCTCCAGGTGATACATTGTGCGTAGGTATTACTAAAACTCAATGTGGACAATGTGATGTTTCTGATTGGGATGTTCGTGTTGCAACACTTGAAGATCTCAAGAAACATTGGAAAGATTATGGAAAGTATTGTATGAATTTGTCTGTACTTGATTTGAAAAAAATAAATTCACTAACTAAGTACCCAAGTATTTTAACGTATCATGAACTTGGAGATAGAGGTTGTTTAAAAGAATCTGTCTTAATAAAGTTTGATGACACTGATCAAACTTTTGCATCAGAAAAAATAGATGGTACAAATGCTCGTATAATTCTTTTTCCTCAATCAAAATATTTAATAGGTTCTAGAGAAGACCTTTTGTATTCTAGAAACGATTTGATTTTTAATCCTTCTATGAGTATTGTAGAAACAATAAAGAGTGTCGCAGAAGATACTATTCGACCTTTATGGAAGATACTTGATCAATCTGTTATGGTAATTTTTGGAGAAGTTTATGGTGGCAAGACTTCAAAAAATGGTAAAAATTATTCTAATGGTAAAACTAGTTTTAGAATATTTGATATTGCAATGTTTGAAGCAAAAGAGTTTGAAGAGCTTTTAGAAATGCCCATAGAATCTATTGCTTCATGGAGAGATCATAGCAATCAACATTTCTTATATGTTGATGATATTAAGAAAATTTGCGAAATGATAAAGTGTCCCATGGTTCATTCTTTAAAGTCTATAAAACCACCGACAAGTATAGAAGAAACTTATGAATGGCTCAAAATTTTATTACCTGGATCAACTAACGTTTCTATTGAGGGAGAAGGCGGGAGACCCGAGGGTGTTGTAATTCGTACTTCTAATCGTTCTAAAATAGCAAAAATTCGTTTTGAAGATTATGAAAGAACATTACGAAGCAGAAAATAAAATTTATACTAAGTACAATATTTCAAAGCTAATTGAAGTGTTTAAATTTAAAATATGTAAAACTTGTAGAAATAAACAGTAAACTGATTATAGAAAAATAATTTATATAGATTTGATCTTAAAGGACAAATAAAATATTGTAAAAACAAACTAAAAAAGAGTTTCAAGTAGATTTTGAAAAATCGACAAGTAAAAAAACAGATCGACAATTAGAACGTTTTTATCAATGACTCAAAGACACGCTGTTTTTCAAATGAACACTAAAAGAATTATATAATGAAAAGGAGAAGACTATGTTGTAATTACCTTTAATTAAGGAGTTCAACATGTCGCGGTCAACTCGCAAGCCTTGGGTCACAGACGGATACAAAGGTTCAAAGCGTCGTCAGTTCTTCAAGAGATACTCAAACAAAGTTATTAGAAGAACAGAAGATATTGCAAATGGCAAAGCTTTTAGAAAAGTCACAGACACTTACCCAATTTGTGATTATCGCTGGTATGAATCTAAAAAAACAATGAAAAACTGGTCATTAAGTCCTTGGAAGTATAGTCGGAAATAAATGTGTCTTTTATTTATTCTTTAAACGATCCAAGAGACAACAAAATTCGTTATATAGGTTTTACAATAAAAACTTTAAAACGAAGATTATATTATTATGTTTTAGCTACTAAGCATGAAGCGAAATCCCCTACAGGAAAATTACAAAATAGTTTTGGTTGTTTGATAAGAATAAAACGATATATTGTTCTAACTGAAAAGGAGACATATCATGTTTAAATTCTTACCGACAAAAGAAATAAGAAATTTCAGTGCAAAAGATTTCATTGGAAAGTTTTTTGAGATTGATTTGCGAGAAATATCTGAAGACAAAAAACTACAATGGGTAATTGTCAGAGGCGATGTCGGAGGTTGCGGTTGGGTCCCTTTTCAAGGGAAAAAAGATGCAAAGATTAAACGTCAAGTTCAAGATGCTTACATAATGGAGCATCAAAACGGTGGTCGTTCTGATCATGATCATTATGACTCTTATAAAGCATACTTCAATGACGAAAAAAAAGAAATTGTCAAAGAATTCTGGAAGCGTGGTCTTATGGGTCGCCTTTCTAGAAGCGGGGGAGATCCAGATGAAATTTCTTTAATTCTTGTCTTCAAAGATTTTAAAATTGAAAATAATCTATATGAGTACCATGCACCTGAAGAATGGTACTCTGAAATGCATCAAGACAATCCAAAGTTCAAATTTAAACATGGTTTCTATGAAACTGCTGAAGAAGCAATCAAGTTTTTTGCTGACAAACCCAATGATGATTTGTTTGGTGAGAGATATTTTCCCGTTGTGGTTTTTCCCAAAAAAATAAAATGTAACGTTCGTGATATTGTTTGCTTTGCAAAAGGTCACTCCAAGCCAATTATTGTTGATGACAGAATAATCTACGGTACTCGATGTAAGCCATCTGAATATCAAAGCGTAATTCAACAAACTTATGATTCTGGCGGGAAAGTTGCAAAAGCCATGCAATGGGATTGGGATGAATGAGCATAAAAAATTTGTACAATTATGTTTGATATTCAATAGAATATGACGGTGTCATCAGACATTCTGTCAATCATGGTGCTACAGAATATCACAGAACTGTGATAAAAAATCTTGAGACTTCTAATTTTGTGATAGTGGTCACTAAGTGTACTGATAGATGTACGCACTTATTTCAATTCATGTGAAATTACAAATAAATAGTTTACTATTACTCAAAATAAATGTTTACACTTGCAGTAATTTGTATTATATTTAAACTAACAAAGGATTGATAATGTTTATAAGGTTTCCACAGCAGCCGCAACAACCCCAACCAAGAAAAATACTTGGAGAGTAATGCTGTTGGATTAACTGAATATTGATAAATACCAAACGGTTCCTCTCCAAAAAAGAGGAGCCGTTTTTGTTTTAGAGACTTACGAAAATTTATTTTTTTACGAGACGTCGCCTAATCTGGTATGGCACCACATTTGGGATGTGGAATAATTGTCGGTCCGAATCCGACCGTCTCGATAATTTTTATAGGGGCGTAACTCAATTGGTTAGAGTACGGGAATTTGAGTCCCGGAGTTGGAAGTTCAAATCTTCCCGCCCTTGTTTTAAAACTCTTCAAACTCATCTTTGACTTGAGTTTTTAAACTACGAATTCTTTGAAGTACTTCATCTTTGTATTCGTCAAGAAATGAATGAACAAATCTTAAAGCTTCTTCATCATGTTCAATACCTGACAAATCAATTGAAGTAATGAATTGGTTGTTGTTGTCAATAGTGATTTTAAATATAGTTTTTTCTTCAGTCATGATTTTTCTCCTTGGTTTTAAATTATAATAAGAACGCAAACAAGGGTATATGAAATGAAAAATGAAGTTGATGTTACGGGTTTTAGTGAAATAAATCGAGCTAGACTCTATTATCACGGGTATGGGTTTTGGTATTGTGAGATAGCTTTAACAGGAGATTGTAATTTTTCTTGTCATTATTGTAATGGTTTGCATTCTGATATTGATTATAACGAAATTTTGACTTTTATACGAAGTAATTCATATAGTCTTCGACACGTTCAACTCACAGGTGGCGAGCCAACTTTATATCCTCATTTATCGTCTCTTTGTAGATTTATAGCGAATAATGGTATTAAAGTAGGATTGTCAACTAATGGTTCTGCAGATTTTAATTTTTATAAATCTTTAAATGTTGATATGTTTTCTATTTCTTTAGATGATTATGATTGTGATATTCTTTTTAGACGTGGATATAATGATCCTTATAAAATTTTTAGCAATATAATGAAGTTGTCAAAAATTGCTTATGTGAACATTGGTCTTATAATTGATAGTTTAAATGTCGATCGAATTCGAGATATTATTAAATATATTTTAAGTATGGGTGTTGCTGATATAAAATTGAGCGTAAGTACAAAAGATCAAGTGCGTCCGTCATTCGGGAATTTAGATTTTAGTAAATACCCTATATTGAATTATAGAGTGAATCGATTTCGTCAAGGGTTGAATATGAGGGGTATGTATGATGTTGACAGTTTTAAATGTTATTTAGTCAAGAATGATGTTTCAATTGTTGGTAGATACCATTATCCTTGTTTAGTTTATGCTAGGGAAGGCGGAAAACCGATAGCTAATTTAGGTACAGATGTGTGTTTAAATCGTACGAGATGGTTTGAACAGCATAATCCTGCACAAGATCCGATTTGTAAAAAATATTGTATGGATTTTAAGTGTGCATTTAATAGAGAGCGTCATTTACTTGAGCAAGGTTTTAAATGTTAGATGTTTTTACTGATGAAGAAGTTTTCGAAGCGAAAAGAATTGTTGAGAGATTTAAAAAACCCAAAGAAAAACTTGACGTTTTTTATGATCTTTGTTTTTGTGTTTTAGTTCCTCAAACTAGATTTAGTACTGTTTTTAGTGTTATACAAAAACTTAAAGACAACAAATTTTATTCTACACATGTGACTAGAGAAAATCTTCTTGAGTTAATTTCTTCTATTCGTTTTAAAAACAGAAAAGCAGATTATTTGCTTAAGATGAAGTATGAGTTCGATTTATTTTATGCTCAATTAAATGAAGTTCTAATCGAAACTGATAGTGACTCACGAGCAAAACGAAAATTTGTCATAGGTAGAATTAAAGGCATGGGTTTAAAGGCCTCTAGTCATTTTCTAAGAAATCTAGGGATTGATGATTTGGCTATTGTTGATACGCATATTTTACAACATTTGTGTGTTAAAGGCGAGAAAATTGATTATTTTAACATAGAAGACGAGATAAGATATCGAGCATCTAGTCTAAAAGTTTCTGTTGCTGTATATGATGCGTTAATCTGGAAGCAAAGATCAGGAACAAAAAATGAAAATTTTATTTATTAGTGAACCTGTTTTTTGTAATTTATATAGAATAGCTATTATAATGAAGGAGGATGATAATGGATCAGACTGAACTTTCGAAATTTGGTAAAGTAAGAAAAACAAATAATTATATTATAGTAAGCGATGAGAGTTTAAAAAAAGCGCTTATTATGAAAAAAAGTGTTCATTTAGAAGATGCTACAGAGAAATATGGTGAGTTAAAGACAAGAATATTTTCTCAAGAAGAATGTAAGAAGAGACACATGGGAAAAATAAAGTGTGTTGTAGAGTATTCAAATGATCAAGAACTTGAACAGATTTTACAGGCGTATTTTTCATGATAAGTTTAAGTTCTGAGGATTTTCATTTGTTTATACAATCTGATTCTTTAACTATAATTGAGTTTTGGAGCGCTTCTTGTTTTTTTTGTGTAGAAGCTGAAAAATATTTTATGAAATTAGAGCAAGTTTATAGAGATAAATGTTTTTTTGCAAAAATTGATGTAATTAAAGATCTAAATTTAGCAAATAAGTATCAAGTAATAAAATTGCCAACTATTGTTTTTTTTAGAAATTCTAATGAAATTGAAAGGATTACAGGTTTTAAAAATAAGGAAAATGCAATAGAAAAAGCAATTCGTTTGAATTATTAGATAAGGAGAAATATGTCTTACAAAATTGTAATACCCAAAAAAGGATCTAATGTTGGTGAAGTTACAATTGAAACATTAGATTCTACAAGTTGTAATATTGTTCAAGAAATTTCTCAAACATGTGGACCTTTAAAAAGTATGACACATATAGACCATGGTGATGATGTACCTGTACATGATTCTGTAAACATAAATTGAAAAGGAAAAAATATGTCAAATAAGATTGTTGTACAGTTTAGTGTTTCTAATATGTCTGTTATGGAAGACACTTTAAAAAGACTTGGGCATGCTTACGTAAAAGATGGAAGTAATTTAAAAATAAATCGACCTTATTATCCTATTTCGATAAATTCAAATGAAATTTCTTGTGATTCCATGAACAAGAGCGAAGTTAATGTATTGATATATGAATACCAAAGAGATTTTTATATTAAGGAAAGAATTGTAAGGGGTGAGAGTTATGAAGTAACAGAAACAAATAATGAAATTATAATAACAGTTACATAAAACAAATTTTTATTATGTTCCCAGCATGCGCTGGGATGAACAGGTTGATATGAGTATGTTTGGTCCAAAGATGGGTTCGTGGTTTGTCCATTCTGAAAGTGACTCTCGCTGGAACAAGTCGGGACGGGCTGAAGG
>JAQUND010000003.1:20464-86800 GCA_028717785.1 Candidatus Nanoarchaeia archaeon
TATGAAGGATTAGCTCATGTCTTTATAGAAAAAGTAGCACAAGTGACTGATACAAAGAACGATCTTATCAAGATAGCATCTGAAATATTAACAGGCTGCCCAGTATCTACCAGTGTAGAGGATTGGCAATTACCAAAGTATGTGTCTGGTCGACAACTTTATCTTATTCAGCAGCGATTAGATGCATTGGACTCATGGCTCAAGTCGATGTGTATTAAAGTAAGAAATGTCGCAGATGCTGCAAAGCTGAAGTGATAGTAAATAGTTAGGATAATTTAAAAATATGAATGATTTATTGAAAAAAAATCTCGATATGTTACGTCCTTTAATATACATTATTACTGAAGAAGAGGACGTTTTAATAAAAGACATATATGAAAAAGTTAAAGATGATAATGATACAGATATTTTTATTTATAAGACAACTACAGGTATTTTATCGTACGAAGTTTATAAAGACAATACAAATAATTTTTCTGATACAAAAACAATGCCTATACATTCTGCTTTAAATGAAATTCAAAATCACCAATCAGACGAAAAAAGATTAATTTATTTGTTGCTAGATGTAGATCATCATTTTCAAGAGACTCAATCAGCAAATTTTCAAAATATCAGGAAATTAAAAGATATTGTTTTAAATATTTATAAAGACTATGAACATGTAAAAACAGTAATAATAATTTCGTCTTCACTTATGATATCGTCTAAATTACAAAGATATTCTGAAGTTATTTTTTATGATTTACCAAGTGTAGAAGCGATAGAAGAAAAAGTAAAGGATGTTTTTGACAAATATAATTCTGTTGTAGAAAGTAAATCTCAGTTTATTCCTGTTGAAGTTGATGAGTCTGTAAAAAATGTTTTGAAGGGTTTGACTTTATTTGAAGTCGAACAAATAACAATGGCGTCTCTTGAAAAAAAGTTGCCATTAAATGTAGAAGAAATTAATTTGTATAAGAAAACTATTTTAAGAAAAACAGATTTGCTTGATGCAATAGAGACAAATGTGACTTTCGAACAAATTGGAGGTCTTTCAAAAATAAAACGTTGGTTCGAAAAACGCGTTGGTATATGGTCTGATGAAGCGTCAAGGTTGAAAATACCTACTATTAAAGGTGTTATGGTGTTGGGTGTTACAGGTTGTGGAAAGTCTTTATTGTCTAAAGCAATTGGTAATTATTGGGGATTGCCTTTGATATCTTTTAGTCCTGGTAAAATTTTTTCGTCTAGAGTTGGAGAAAGTGAAGCAAGACTTTCAAAAGCTCTTAAGATTATAGAAAGTATAGCACCTGTAGTTATTGTTATAGACGAGATAGAAAAACAGTTTGCTGGAAGTCAGAGTTCTACTTTTAGTGATGCAGGTACTACGGCACGTTTTATTGGCACGTTTCTTACTTGGTATGAAGATTGTACTTCGCCTATTTTTGTAGTGTCAACATGTAATGATATACGATATTTGCCTCCTGAATTAATTTCTAGATTTGATGATAAATTTTTTGTTCCATTACCCTCTTCTTCTGATAGAGCTTTGATTTATGATATTCATATTAGAAAAACAGGAAGAAATCCTGAAGAACTTGGTTTGAATTTGCAAGAACTTGCATTAAAAAGTTCTTATTTTACAGGAAGAGAGATAGAGCAAGTCGTAAAAGCTAGTCTAATAGAAATGTGGTATGAACAGAAAAATACAGGAAAAGAAATTCAATTAGAACAAAAACATTTTTTAGAAGTTCTTGATGCTAAAGTTCCCATTCAAAAAACAAAACAAGAAGAATTAGATTATTTAGTTCAGTGGGTAGGTTGGGATAATGATAAGAAAGAGGGCATAAGAGCTAATTATGCTAGTGAAAGAGAAGACGATATTGATGCGCTATTTAATGAAATTTTATCAAAACCGAGTGTTTTAGGTAACGACAAAAGAAATATATAAACAATTTAAGATTGATTATAAAATGATAAATAAAGGAAGAAAATGTTTAGTTAAAAGTTGTGAGAATGGTGCATTTTGTAAGGGTTATTGTTCAAAGCATTATCAACAAATAAAATTTAATGGAAAAATAAAAGAAGAAAATAATGTTGTAGTAAAAGGGTTTTGTAAAAATCTTGGTTGTGGACAAAAAGTTTTTGCAAAAGGATTATGTCAAAGTTGTTATACACGTTCTAGATTGTCAGGTAATAAAAATGGCATATAATGAGTGGATAGTTGAAGCTTTACAACATAGGGGAATAACATTAAATATTGATGGTTCATTAGAAGTGTGTTTTGTAGGAAAAAAATCTCAACACGTTACAGACCTTGATACAGCAATAAGACAACAAAAACATATTATAGATCAACAAAAAGACGAACAAAAAGAAAATGAAGAAATTGGCAAGTTAATGAAATTGTTTCATAATACTGTTGTAAATATGTCAAAAATGACAATAAAAGAATTTACAGTCGAAAAAATGGTAAATTATAAAAGTTATCTGATAACTATTTTAGACAATATGTTAAGAAAACGAGAAGATCTTAGAAAAGATGGCTGTTCAAGGTTACAAAAAGTAATGAGCATGATAGAAAAAAAGAACATTCCTGCTGCTAATTTAGCAAGTCAAGCTGCTTTAGATAGAATGAGGAAACGTTGGTTAGTTAACGAAAAGGTAATAGATAAATCTTTAGCAAGACTTGAAGCATTAAAAGAATTAAAAAATAGTTTACAAAACAAGTGAATTAAAGTAGATTAGTAATAATTCCATACGTGAGGATAACTTTAAATAATAGCGAGCAAAAAAATGGAATTTGAACCTGGAAAATTTATTTTAGGAAAATTTTTAATTAGAAAAATAACAATTGTTAAAGAAATAGAACTTGAACTTGAACATATAAATGATAAAACTATTTTAAAAGCTATAATAAAAGACAATATAGATAAATTTATTTTAAATTATTTTGTTGGAGATAAAGTTTTTTGTAAAGGAAAAGTATCGACTTCTTCGCAGACACATGGATCGAAATATATTGAACTAGTCTATATTACAAAAAATCTTGAAGAAGATGTGTTATCGACAAGTGCGAAGAATGAAACAAAAACTATATGTTTAGAGCGTTATATACAGAGGTTTGATGAGATAGTTGAAGGAATTAAAGATGTAGATTATAAGTCAGTCATTATTAATTGTTTTAACGATGACGTGAAAGAGTTATTTTTTTCTTATCCTGCTTCTCAAAGTCATCATCATAATTACACTCACGGTTTATTACAACATTCAATCGAAGTTGTCGATATTTGTTTATTATTAGCAGATTATTTTGGCGATTTTAATAAAGACTTGCTTTCTTGCGCTGGTTTGATTCATGATATAGGTAAATTAAAGTCTTATGATATTGAAGATATGAAAGTTATTAAGTCTAATTGGGAATGTTTACTTGGACATCTTCCCATTTCGTCGCTTTTTGTTTCTAAAATAGTTCCCGAAAATATAGATTCTAATAAAATCATGCTTCTTTATCACATGATTTTGAGTCATCATGGAAGGTTAGAGTGGCATAGTCCAGTTGTACCAAAGACAAAAGAAGCTTTTATTTTACACCAAGCTGATCTTATAAGTTCGTCTTATAAAACTATAAATTTTCTTAATTATAAGAATAATTGGAGAATTGAAGACAATACTAATAAGAATGAGTTTTCTAATAAAACATGGTATAAAGAAAGCTAGTCTATGTTACCTCAGAAAAAGATAGAGACATTTCCTATTGATACTTTGTTAGAAGAAGATGATACAAATATTATTTCAAAGTATATTAATCCTCATGTTAATTGTGTTTGTTGTAATCTCCCTGAAATAGCAATAAAAATAAATAAAGCTTATCTTGCTGGATCGTCATATAAACAGATTGTTGAAGAATATTCTGGTGAAGTTCTTCTTGCAACAGGAAAAAATTTAGAACTGTCTACAGTGTCAGAACATTTTACAAAACATTTCGAATGTACTGGAGCTGCTATAGCAGAGTTTAATAGGAAAATGGGATTTTCTAATTTACCTGTTGTTGAACAAAACGAAATGAAAGATATTTTTTCTGTATTAACTAATAGGAAAGTAAATGATTTAGAGTTATTAGAACTTTCTATGAGGGAACAGATTAAAAGATTACAAGAACTTGAAAAAATAAAAAAAGACAGGATAAGCGAAGGAAGAACGTTTAATTTAGAAAATTTGATCATGAAGCAAGAAACAATCATGAACAATATGCAAATGAATGTTATTTCTAAACTTAAAATGTTATCTAAAGCTGTTCTTCAAACTAAACAAGCTGAATTTTTTGACAGACAATTACAATTTTTAGACTCTAAAACAGCTGATTATTTAGGGTTAAAATCTGACGATATAAATCCTGCTCTTTATCATGAAGCAGAATGTACTTATTTGAAAGTAGTAATAGAGAATATTATAAAAAGAATAAAGAGTGCAGTAGATATTTCTTTGTCAATAGATCAACATGAGAAAGCAATGTTTTATAAAGAGTTTCAAAAAGAGCTTTCTGGAATAGAGGACGATATTGATAAGGAATTTGAGATTAGATTGAAAGATCTAAAAGAAGTAAGAGTGAAAAGCAATGACAATGTTTAAATCGCCTAAAGGTGAAATTCCTGAGATAGATGTTACTAAATTAGATTTAATAATTTCTTTGTTATCTACATTTGAGTCAAATGATTTACACACAAGAAATGCAGTAAATTTTAGATACGATAAAAAAAGAGATTATGTTTTTTTAGATATAATGTCAATTCATAATGGTGAGAAAGTTGCAGATTGTGTTTTAGGTTTTGATAAAGAAAAAGTTTGCAATGTTTGCCAAAGCGTATTAGACTACTTTGAGACGAAAAATGAAAATGGCAAATGAAAAATGTCAAATGAAAAAAATTTTTTCGTATTAGGTTCAGACAAGTTTTCAAGACATATTAAAAAATGCTTGAAAGAAGATGGTCTAGATATAGACATAAACAATGTTTTACCCAAATATTGTTTAGATACAGTTATAATACCTATATCTTATTTAGATATTGTTAATGGTTTCAATATCGATATTGTTCTTAAGAGAGATATTAAAAAAATAATTTTAATCGAAAATGGTCCCGAAATATATCTGAATAGTAAAAACTCCCTTCCCTTTTCTGTATATACTCAGATTATACCTAAAAACGATATATGTAAGAAGTTTTTAGATATAGAAAAAAAAATAATAGAATCAAGAAAACAATATGTTATTTTTAGAACTTCTGAAATTTATGGAATTTCAATGCCAGAAAGTTTAATAAATAAATTATTATTTCTTTCGTCAGCAGAATTAGAGAATTCAACAAGAGATTTTATTTATGATGGTGATGTTATAAACGCTATTGAAATTGCTTTAAGAAAAGAAGTAATTGGATTATTTGATGTTGCATTTGGACAATCTATTGATCTAAAAAATTTAGTAGAACTAATAAAAAAAATTCGTAAAACTGATATAAATATTATTTGGAAAAGAAAAAAAACGAATGTTTCGTTTAACTGCGATAATTTTAAATACTATAAATGGGAACCATTAATAGATTTAGAATTAGGGATTAAAACACTATTAACTTTTTGGAGGAACTATGGCATATCAAGCGCCAGCAACAGCAAGTGAAAGATTAGAAGGTCTTGGTGAACTTTATAATGAGTTTACTAATGAGTACGGACTTCTTGTTCAGAAAAACAAAAAAATTTCAGGGCATAGAGCAAGAAAAGCTTTGCTTTCAATAACAAAACTTGCAAGAATTATTAGGCAAGATATCAATGAAGTTATTGCTGAGATTTCTAAGCCTGAAAAAAAAGAAAAATAATAATTATGATAGGAGTTTTAGATGTCTTTTAATGTCCCGACAATTAATAAAATATCAATTACAGGTACTGTAATTTCTGACCCTCATATTGGATTAACTAACGATAAAAAAAATGATGTTGTTAATTTCAGGATTGCTTCGTGCAAAAAATTCAGAACAAATGAAGGATTAAAAGAAGAATATTGTTATGTTAGTGTTACAGCTTGGTTAAAATTAGCTAACCTCTGTAAAAATAATTTGAAAAAAAACGACAAAGTTTATATTGAGGGCTCTTTACAAAGTAGAGAATTAAAAGACTCTAAAACTTCTATTGTAGAAATATTAGCAGACAGAATTCAAATTTTAACACCCAAAAAAATAGTAATTGAGCAATAATGGAAAAAAATATAAAATTAGAAGAACTTGAACTAGAAAAAATCGAAATAATACCCACTTTCAATGTTAGAGACAATAATGGGGGAAAAGATGAAGACAATGAATTAAAAGATAGTCTTCTAACAACAGAAGGCAACATACAGCCAATTATTGTGTGTAAAAAACAAGACAAATATGAGCTCATAGCGGGTGAACGAAGATTACGTGGATTAAAGGATACGGGATTTAAAAAAGCTTTAGTTATCATATACGATAACTTGACAAACATACAAAAAATAGAATTAATGTTTAATGAAAACTTAGGTAGACGAAAACTATCTTGGCAAGAAGAACTAAAAGCACTAAAACGTTTAGAAAAAGCAGGTTTTGAAGTCAATGTTGAATTATTAAAACAACATTCTTTTAACCATGTGAAAATATCAAAATTATTAGAAGCTTTATTTGCTGTAAATGAATACCCAGAACTTCTTAAAGAAAAAACTTTAAATAGTTGCATCATAAAATACAGAAAAAACAAACGAGATGAAGAAGGAATTGACACAAATAAGAAAATAATTTCTAATAACAAATTAAATTCTATTGTTATTGACGAACTCAAAGAAGAAGTCAATTACTATAAAAATAATGTATATGATACAATAAAAAAATTAGACCAAGCTGAACGTCTATTTAATGGTGTGTGGCTAAAAAATGAAGTCATAGACTTAGTAAATTCAACAAGAATTTGTATAGATTTTGGAAAATTAGAAGAACAAAACAATGAATGTATTAAATGCAAAAAAGAAACTAAAAAAACTTATGAAAAATGTTTACTTTATAGAGAAACAATGAAATGAATCCAATAGTAATATTCTGTCTTACAGGAAAAGATTTTTCAGGTAAATTTTTAGATAGTTTTACTGAACTTATTGCATATTGTATGAACTCTAACATATCTTATGCTATTTCTCGAAAAGAATCTTCAGTAGTATATTATGTAAGAAATAAATGTTTAGGTGGTGACGTTCTTAAAGGGGAAAACCAAAAACCATTTAATGGCAGAATAAATTATTCACATTTGATGTGGATTGACAATGATATAGTTTTTTCGCCTCAACAATTTAAAAAACTTCTCGACCATAATCAAGATATAGTTTCAGGTGTATATATGATGGAAGACAGAATTCATTTTGCTACAGTAAAAAATTGGGATGAAGAAGTTTTTAAGAAAAACGGGTCTTTTGAATTTCTAAAACCAGAAGATTTAAAAAATAAAAACGAACTCATAAATGTTGCTTATACAGGTATGGGTTTTATATTAATAAAAAAAGGCGTTTTTGAATCTTTAAACTACCCATGGTTTGAACCCATTTTTCAAACAATAGGAACAGCTAAAGATTTTTGCGCTGAAGACGTTTCTTTTTGTTTGAAATCTAAAGAGAAAGGTTTTAAAATTTTTATCGACCCACAAATAAGAGTTGGCCACGAGAAAAAAATTGTCTTATAACATCCCGCTTTAATAGGTTCTTCTTTATTTTTTAAAATCTGATGTTTTTTTATGAGCTTTTCTATGATATAATTAATACAGATACATCTTCCTTTTGGCAATTAAGAAATTTTAGACGATATTAGAAGTATCACCTAAAAGGAGGTACGATATGCTGAAGTTCAAAAACATTTTATTAGTCGTCATGCTTCTAGCATTAGAAGCTTCATCAATTCACACTATCATTACAAAAAACTCGACTTACAACGAAGTACAAACGAGTTTTATCGATCTAAGTTCTAATTGGAGACTTGTCGAGAAATCGGGATTTTATATTACAAATCAAATTGCTGCTCCTGAAGCATATTGGGGTATTTATAATGATACTGATTTTGATTCTTTAAATATAGGTTGCTATTACAAACACAATAATATTGTCAATTTATATCTTTTTGGAGAAAGCAATCTTAAAACTGATCTCAATTCTATTAGATTGCATTTTAAAGGTATATATGGTAATATAAATAGAGATTCTATCAATTCCTATTTAAGAATATTTAAAATCGATGACACAATTCATGTTGCTGTTATTGCCTATGGACAAAACAAAATTAATGTCTACAAAAACAATCAATCTACATGGACATTAAAACAAACTTTCAATAATATAACTTCCTTATTATATTCAAAATATAAAAATAATACAGCTTATTTTTTGACTTCGGATAATAAATTAATAACAATGACAAACAATGATACTACAATTTATAATGATGTCTATGGTTGTTTTCCTGATAATAATGGTGCTTGGTTGACAAAATCTACAGGACTTTATTACTTAAATGGAATAAACTTGTCTCTTGTGCGATCTAATCAAATTTATCGAAGCGTTAAGAAATTTGCTATTGATCCTTCTGATACGACTTTTTTCTATGAGAAGAATGGTTATAATAAAATTTACAATAATTATTTTGGTGATACAACTTATAATTATGGATCAAGTTATCCTATTTCTCATTATACTACATGTATTGACAACAACAATAATCTTATTGCTGGAAATTTTAAAATTTTTTCTGAAACAAATTATCGATATTCTTATTTATTACCTCTTGATAATTACGACAAAATTTATGAAGATACTATTATAATAAATCATAATCGTTCTATAAAAAAACTTATCATTAATTATCCCGAAATTTATTCGCAAAAACTTTTAATAGATTCTTCAATAATTATTGATAATTGTACAGAAGATATTTTATACTCACAAAAAATTATTACACATGACATTGATAATGACTCTTCATATATTTATCAAGTTGTTTTACCTTCATGGTTATCGATTTCAAGAATGTCAAAGGACACATTCATGTTATCTGGTAAACCAAATAATTTTACTATCGATACTGTTATAACAATAATAATGACAGATTATAATAGTGAAAATTATGTTAAAAAATCTTATGATACACTTGTTTACGAACTTTCTGTAATTAAGGTAAATGATAAACCTATAATAAACCAAATCCCTAATTTAACAATTAATTTTAAAGATAATTTTTCCTATCAAATTATAGCAAAAGATGAAGAAAACGATCAACTAACATATTTACTTGATTACACATCTACGCCATCGACAACGAAAATTTCTAGTAATGGTTTAATAACTTGGTCACCTTCTATCGATGATATAGGTATACATATCATTACTGTCGAAGTCAAAGATTACGATTTGTCTGATATTAAAAATTTCAATTTGACTGTTTTAAATAATAATGAAACACCTATTATTACGTTTATACAAAACGAAACAAGTAAAGAAGGCCAGTTATATCAACGTCAAGTTGAAGCAATTGATGATGATTCAGATTTAGTTTATTCTTTAATAAAAAATCCCGAAGGAATGACGATTTCACAATCTGGGTTAATACAATGGACACCTACTATTACTGGAACAAACATTATAAAAATCTTAGTAAAAGATATTTATGGTTGTTCTGATTCTTCTGAATATACTTTATTAATTGTAAATGAAAATCAGAAACTAGAAGTTATATCGATGCCTATACTAACGGGTATTGAAAATCAATTATATTCTTATCAGGTTGAAGCGATTGCTTATAAAGCAATTTCATATTCTTTAGAAAAAAGTCCTTTAAAAATGACAATTTCTGAAAATGGTTTAGTCAAATGGATGCCAACAATATCTGATTCAGGTTCATATCAAGTAAAAATTAAAATAACTGATGGTGATAGCATAAAATTTCAAATATATTCTCTTAAGATACAGAATATAAATATGAAACCTGTTATACAATCTTTTCTTAAAGACACATTTATATATGAAACTGATAGTATTAAATTAAAAATAAAAGCTGTTGATTTGGATAATTCAAATTTAAATATCAGTTGGTATAAAAATAATGTTTTAGTAAAAAATGGGTCATCATATTATAATATAAAATCAACTTATGAATCTAAGGGCGATTATGAAATTAAAGCTGTAGTTTCAGATGGCGAGTACTCAGTTTTTACTAAAATGAAACTTGAAATAAAAAATAAGAATAGAGCACCTGTATGTCGTAAAGATACAACAATAGTTTTTAACAATGTCGATCAAATCATAGAAATCAGTTCGAGGGCGATAGACCTTGATAATGATGAATTAATATATACCTATGATACCACTAATTTCAATGTGTCTAACTTGGTCGTAGAAATTAAAGACTCAATCTATATGATCTCATTAAGAGATTACTATGATTGCTCAATAAATCTTATAGTTTCAGATGGCGTGTCAAACACAGTTTTCAAAGTTGATGTAGTTGTAGATATAAAATCAACATCTGTTTTACCTAAATACTTAAATAGATTAGTAAATTCATTTGCAATTTCTTCTAAGGGATTAGTTAAATACTCTGTTGAAAAAAATAATAAAGTGAATTTTATGATTTTTGATTTGAAAGGAAATGTTATTTATAAAATAAATGAAATTTATGATTCAGGATGTTATTGCAAAAATTTAAATTTAGTTTCTGGGACTTATGTTTATAAATTTTTTATTGGTAAAGAATATTCGAAAACATCGAAAATTCAAATTGTAAAGTAAGGTTTTTTATTATAATACGAGGTGATTTAATAATTATGAATAAAAAAGATCAATTGTGTCTTGAAATTATTTCGTTAGAAAATGAAATAGAGTTTTTAAAAGAATTATGTAAGCCAATAAAAAAAAAGAAAATACAGCTTAATAGTTTGTATATGAAATTAAATTCTTATACTTCTTGACAGAACTGTTTAAAAATTTGTCTTTGAATGAAAAAATTTTGATAAATAAAGAAAATGTTAATTATATTCCAATAGTTCAATGTAGGGATTCTTATCTTTATTTTATAATTGCTAGAAATTCAAATCTTGGAATTTATAATGAAAAAGATAAGTCGTTTACAATTAGTAGATTTAAATTTAAATTAAATTATTTATTTGAAGAAGATCATTGGGATACAGGAGAACCGTTTGGCACTGTTAAACCATTAAAAGAAATTTGTGAAGTTGCGCGATTCAAAAACGATGAAGATAAATTAAAATATTTAAATAATAAAGCAAATGAAAAAGAAATTATTGACTTAATAAAACAGTATAACTTTAAATAATTATCAATAATGAAAGGAAAAAGAAAATGAGTTTTATATATTTTTTAGTTTTTTGTTATTTGTTTGTAGGTTTTATCACTCTTATTGTGGGAGTAATAGAAATGCTTGAATATAAAAATATTGAATCTATTACTTTAATAGAACTTACTCGTTCTTTATTTTTTACTATTTTTTGCGCTCCTGGTTATATGTTTTATATATTAATGTCTGAAATAACTAAGTCTTTTTTAAAAAGAATTAAGAGTGCTTAATAAAGATTAAAGACGTTAAATAAAAAAGCATATCCTATAAAAACCTATTGATAAATAAATTTAGTATGATAGACTGTGTCGTAGATATATAAAATTATAAATTTGGGAGGATGTTTTGGATTCGAAGTTTTCTAGAATTTATGAAAAACAGGAAGAGTTTGAAAATTTATTAATTTCTAAAAGTGGTCAGTTCTCTGATAAGAAGCTTTCAGAGTTTGATAAACAAGAAAAGACAAAGTTTAGTAAAGAGCTTTCTTTGCTTTTGTTTTTAGAAGTGTCTGAATTTATAAGCGCTGTAGGTAATTATAAAACGCATAAGATCCATGAAGATGGAAAAAGCGTTAAAGAAATAAAAGACGAAATAGCTGATATGTTTATATTTGTTCTTAACACAGCTTTGACACACAATATGACAGCGCAAGAGTTATTAGAAGAAGTTGAAAAGAAACAAAAAATTAATTTTGAACGTCAAAATTCAGGATATTAAATACGCATAATAATAAAGTGAAAATTATTTATTATAAAGTTTTATTTCATTGAGACATACTATGAACCATATTACAAACAACACAATAATCATACTTACAGTTATTGTTATAGCAGTATTGTATTCTGGTTGCAATAATTCGTCAGGAACAGAAGAAAGAGATGACGGCAGACAAATGGTGTATACTGTCCCATTTGATGTTGGCGACAGCGTAGAAAGTGTTATGGTTCTCGCTCAAACCATAGACGCAGATAGCGTTATAATTCATACTAATAATATCGACACGCTCCAAAAATACCGGCTCATCATTTTTATCGATTATCGTGAACACGAGGTTCGTCTCGCACGGTACTACGTCGAGGGATTTCATATTTACGATATAATATTAAAATATTGCGGCACCTAATTTTTTCCTACAATATGCAGATGAGAAAGTCAATCTCATTACACATAATTATGTATTTAGTTTTTATGACAACTGCATAATAATTATAAACATAAAAACTTATTATTTCTTAAAAAAACACTTTTTGTTAAAAAATGTTAATTTTTGTTAACCCTTGTTGAGTTTTTTGATATAGATTATAGTTCATTATGAACAATGATAGAAAAAAATCGTTATATGATAAATTTTTAGGTTTAAAGAATTTACGTGTGACTGAAGAAATGCATGAAGAAATTATAAAAACATCAAAAGAAGATTCAAGGACTTTACAGGATCAAGTTCGTTGGTTGTTGTCTATTGGTCTAGAACAAAGAAAGTTAATTTTAAAAAAATAGTTATAGGAGGAAAGATATGTCAATGCAAGCTGTTTTAAAATTATTTGAAAAATCACACGAAGCAATAACTACAGATCAGATAATTTCCACTTTGAAAATAACAAAAAGTAGCTTATACAGTATTATTTATGGTATTAATCATAACAAAAAATCAAAAATCGAAATAAAAAGTATAGATCATAAATATGTTGTTTTAAAAAAATTAGACATCAATTGTGACACCAAAGATGTCGATGTATTAAAAAACATGTCTATATCAAACGATTTTGTTAAAAAGATTAAAAGTTTATCTGAATCTGATAAGAACGATGTAATAGATATGTTGAAAAAATCTCATTTTTATAGAAAAAGTGCTGAAGCTCTTGTTGAGGCAAATGAAGAGTTAGAAAGTCTTAAATATTAAGGGTGTTCTATGAAGCCAAAATTAAATGATATGATTGAAAAAGTTCATGATGCTCTCATTACAAATGAGTATCTAACAGCAAAAGAGTTATCTAAAAAATGTGGTCTAAAACCATGTTCTATTTATAGAATAATACGTAAAATGAGGTTAAGTGGAGTTGGTGTACATCCTACAAAAAAAGGATACGTACTTTCAGAATTTGCTACAAAATCTGATGATGTTGGTTTTATAAGAAGATGTTATGGCAGGAGATCTAGTGACTTTATTGCAATTCAAGCATCATTAAAAGATATTAATCTCAGATGGAAATCAGTACCTGATAAGAACTCCATAAAAACAATGCTTTTTCCTTTAAATGTTGATCCTTCTAGCTGGAAAGGGTCTAAGATTCTTCTTAGTTATAAAAATTCAAAAGGTATATAATGAATTGGAATATAAATACAGCAACAATTGTTGGTCGTGATCACGAGTTTTCAAGGAAGAACAGACAAGACTTTCTTCATACTTATCAGTCTGATGAACTTATAGTTGGCGTCGTGTGCGATGGTTGTGGAGAAAGTAAATATTCTGAAGTTGGAGCTGCTTTAATAGGAACTTTCATAGTTAATTATCTTAAGAGTTTTAATGGTATAATAAATTTTAATCATATAAAAGGGTTTAAAGAAATTCTTGAGTATGATTTAACATGTTTTTTAAATAATATTGAAAATCTTGTTTTCTTTAATGATAATTGTGAAAAAGAAAAAATTTCGTTTATAAAAGAGTTTTTATTAAGTACATGTTTGTTTTGCATATTGACAAAAGATTCTGTAATTATTGCAAATTGTGGTGATGGTATTATTATTATAAATGACGAAATCAAGATAATTGATCAATATAGTATACCAGAATATATAGCATATAAGATAGTCCCAAAAGAAGCACTTGAAAAAACGCCTTCTGAGCTAAGTTTTTTTAATATACAAGTGTTTGACTGTAAAGATATCAATAAGATAGTTATTGGTTCAGATGGTATACAACCCCTTATTGACGAAAATCTAATTTTACACATATATGGAAAACAAAAGCGTCAACTTCAAAGAAAATTCAATGTTTGGCAGAATGAGGGTGTTTTTGGAGATGATGCTAGTTGTATAGTAATCGAGAAACAAAATGGCGACAAAGACAGTAGTTTATAAAAAACAGAAAATAATACTTGATGATTCTAATGCTTTAGGTACAGGTGGTGAAGCAACAGTAATATTGTATGGTAATGAAGCATTAAAAATTTATCATCAGCCTTCTAAAAAACGAGAACAAAAGCTTAAAGATTTTATTAAGCTTGATATAACACTACCCAATAATGTTGCAGGACCCATTGATTTAGTGTATGATACAAATTCTAATGTCATAGGGTTTGCAATGCATGTTGCAAAAAAATGTAAAGAGGCTATTCAACTTTCAAATAAAAAAATAAGATTGAAAGATCAAATTACATCAAATAATATTATAACGTTTTTCGAACACATGAAACTTACTTTAGAATCAATACATTCGAGCAATTTAATTGTAGGCGACTTTAACGACCTTAATGTTCTTTATAATAATAAGTTTTTATCTGTCTTTATTGATGTAGATTCTTTTCAGTTTGGAAAATACCCATGTCCAGTAGGTACTGATCAATACATTGATCCTGTATTATATGGTATAGATCTCTCAGTGAAATCTTGTTTTTCGAAAGAGACAGATTGGTATAGTTTCGCAGTAATGTTATTTAAAAGTCTTTTATGGTCACATCCTTATGGTGGAACACATGATAAATATGCTTCACTTATTGAGAGAGCAAAACATAAAATAACAGTATTTGATCAAGGCGTGATTTACCCAAGAATCGCTTTAAAACCAGAAACTATAAGTCAAGAATTACTTGATTACTTTCATAATATTTTCAAATTGGGAAAAAGAACAGAATTATCATTAGATATTCTACGAAGTCATGCAAATAGCTTTGAAAAATGTTCTAAATGTAATTATTATTACCATAAAAGTCGTGGACGTTGTCCAATATGTTTTATAACTACAGTACAACCTTCTGTTAATGTGTCACAAATTATTGTTTCACACAATATTGATTCTGATAAATGTGTTTCTGAATCAATATATGTGTCAGAGGGTACAATTCTATTTTCAAGAGTTCTTATTGACAAAAGAATAATAATTATAGAATATATTAAAGATCAAACATTTTTGCGAATATTTCCTGAAACAGGAAATCAAGTTTTGAATTTCAAGCTTTGGGATAGTTATGTAAGAGACGTAAAATATGATTTTTTTAAAGATTATTTAGTAATTGGTGTTGGTGACGACATAATGGTTTTTCAAACTGTTGTTAGTGATAATTTAAAACCAGTTGCAAAAACAACTTCGATGAAATTCGATGGAACATTAATGTTTGGATGTAGTTCTGATAACCTATATAGACTTACAGATCAAACGCTTTTATGCTCAGAAATAGTCAACAATAATGTTGTAGACACAGTAATAACATCTACACTTCAAAATCAAACTTGGTTTGAAGTCGGAGATTCGGGTTTAGGTCTAAGTTATTTCAGGATTTTTGAACAATATTATTACTTTGTCTTTTCAAAAAAGGGAAGGTATGAAGTAAATATTCCTAAACTTAAGGGTAAACTTATTGAAACTGTTGTTGAAGTCTCAGAAAATACTATTTTACTCTTACAGAAAACTTTGTTTAATGGTCGAACATATTCACATTATTACATTATTGATGACACTGGAAAGATATTAGAATCAAAAACAGAAGAATCATTAAGTTCTGAGTTATTAAAGAACTTACAAGGAAAGTTTTTGTTAGGTACATCAATAGTTCATCCTTCTGATGCTGGTGTTGTTATAGAAAGACAACAACAACTGACTTTAAAGAAAGAAACTGCAAAATATATTGATTCGAGCGATGCTTTATTTATATATAAAGACGGTATTTTAGTAATATCAGATCATGATATCAAGTTTTTAAGGCTCATAAAATAATTTTAATAAAAGGAGTTAGTATGACATGTAGACCAAGTTTTTTTGACGAGAAACGAGTAAACGAATTATATGTCCCTGACATTACTCGTGTTAAAGAAGAGGCCGCTCGCATGACTCCAATGCCTGCGGCAATGGATAAACCTGGTAATAAGAACGCATTATTACTGATTGACTGTCAGGTGGATTTCTGCTTACCTTCTCCTATTGGCCAACTCTATGTAGATAATGCAGAAAACGATATAATTCGGATTATCGATTTCATTGCCAACAATATGGCAAACATTACAACAGTTTACCCTACATTGGATACGCATTTAGTATTTCAAATTTTCTATGGGTATTGGTGGACTGATGAAAAAGAGAATCATCCGGCACCTTATACTCAGATTACTGCTGATGATGTTGAAAAAGGTGTGTATAAACCTGTAATTGATCCTGTTTGGTCTCTTGAGTATGTGAAATCTCTCAAGAAACAGACGAATCAACCTTTAATGATTTGGCCCGAACATACAATGCTTGGAACTCCCGGTCACGCCTTAGTACCGGCTCTATACGAAATGTGCTATTTTCATGGCGCAGTACGTCGGTCACAAATCAGTTTTCAGATGAAAGGCGATGTTCCTGAAACAGAAATGTTCGGCATCTTCCGGCCTGAAGTTCTCGTACCCAAAAATCCCAGGGGCGGAATCAACACAGCGTTTTTGAACCTCATGGGTAAATACGACAAACTGCTCGTTGCTGGGCAATCAAAGTCTCATTGCGTACTTGAGTCACTTCGTCAGTTAGCGAATTTTTTCGCAGGCCAAACTGAAATTCTGAAGAAGTTCTATATTCTCACAGACTGTATGAGTTCTGTAAAGCATCCTGCAGTTGATTTTGATGCAATTGCTGAAAAAGAATTCAAAACATTTGAGAAGGCGGGATTCAATCTTGTCAAAAGTACTGATACTATTTTTTAATGTAAGAGGAGAATCTTGGAAATAGTAGAACATAAAGAAGGAGCTTTTCTTTGGGATCAGATTGTCTCAGTGGACCTGGTCCCGTTGCTATCACAAGAAAATGTTTGTTTTACTGTTACATTAAAAAATGGAAAATCTTACCAGTTTAGAAAATGTGATTACGGTTATACTATGGAGAGATTCATAGAACAATGGAAATTAAATAAAAAGGAGACAACTTATGAGTCAACAGACAGTCGATGACATTACGTCATTGTTTCAAACAGATCCGTTAAATGATCCTAATGCTAATGCATTAATGATCAATAGTCTTAATGGGACAAACCTTGCTGGGTGTTTAGGTGCACCTATTGATGATATTGAAACTGATGATGTAACAATTGTTAAAATTCTTCTTGATGATTCAGCATCTATGAGTCATCATAAACAAGCTGTAAGAGATGGATATGATAATTTTATTGAATCTTTAAAGGGATCAAAACAAGGTGGATCTATTCTTGTGAGCACAGTTGTTTTTTCGACACATGCAAAAATTCTTCATGGGTTTAAAAAATCAGATGAAATCGATCCTATAGGAAACGAATATAATGCACATGGTGGGTCTACTGCTTTATATGATGCTCTTATGGATGCATTGACAGGTATTCAAGCTTATTCTAAAGATCTTAAAGCTAGTGGTGTAAGATCAAAAGCAATTGTTGTTGTTTTTTCAGATGGTGATGATAACAACTCACGGAATAATTCTGCTACTGATGTGAAAACTGTTGTCAAAGCGTCTCTTATGAAAGAAGGTTTTTATCCTGTGTATGTGGGATATAAACAGAGTCCAAGCGATGATCTTGATGCTATTGCAGAACAAGTTGGGTTTCCTAATGTTCTGACGACATCAGCGACACAAAGTGAAATCCGAAGAACAATGGACTTGGTAAGTAAATCTGTAATTCGTACAAGTCAGACTACAATTGGAGGAGCGAACAATTCGTTCTTTCAATAAACTTCAAAAAGTAGCTCCTCTTCGTCTGGGAGATCTATGTAATCCATAGTATCTCCCATTTTTTCTTCTCGTACCTCTGAATTACACGTCTTTTATCAGAAAAAATTAGTAACAAGTATGTAAAAACAGTCAAAAAGTTTTGTGATAGAAAATGTTTTAATGAGTTTTATAAAAACCATCCTGAGCGTTATTTAGAGCAAAGACGTGATGCTGGACATATCTCTATACAAAGTTTTAGAACAAAAGTTAATTTTGAGTACGCTGGTATAAATTTTTCAAGTGAATCAGAAAAACAAACAGCGATTTTTTTAGAAAAAGAATTTGCATTAAAACTTGAAGAAAACAAGACATGTCATGTGAGAATTAACAATATTGAAGTCGATTTTCTAATAAACAACATTGTTGTCGAATATCATCAGTGTTATTCAAACCCGCAAGATTTATCTCTTACAAAAAGAATACAATTTTGGCGAAAAAATAAATATAGATATGAATATCGAACACTTGATGAGTACTATGCAAAACGAAAGAAAAAATTGCCAAGTAATTATCTATTGTTAGTAATACAAAATGTTGCACAAAAAACTTTAAAAGATTTGAAGGAGACAATATGCAATTATCAAAACAACAAATCGACAATATAAGAGAAGCTTTAGACACTTTGCCCGATCGTACATCAGAAGTGACTTATGATTATATGAGTGTTTATGATGCTTTGACAGTAGAAATTTATGATTCACCAGAAAACCCATATCAGAATATTGTAAATGCAGCTTGCTCAACATGGGGGTCAGCAAAAATTGGAATTGACGAAGGCTCATGCAGAAAATGGGACAAGTTGACACCTCAAAATAGATTTATTGTTACGCTTAGTTCTTTACGAGGTGAAACATTACCTTTAGCAATGGAAAACGTAAAATATCAGTTTGGAGTCAATGGTGGTCCAAGACATACGTTCGACCAACATGCGAGAGTAAGACTTGCTGCACATCAAAGTATAGGATGCCGTGATAATGCGAAGACTGATGCACCTCTTATTCTTTATCCAGAGTTGTACGAAGAAATAAAAAACGATTTAGTATTAAAAGAGAAATTTGAACATTGGTTAAAGCATACTAAAGATTTATATGTAGACATTTTAAATCTTGGTTCTGGTTCTTATCAAACAGCAAGAGCTGTTTTACCTATGTCATATAATCATTCTTTTACAACATCAATTGATTTACTTTCACTTAAAGGTCAAATGTCTAGAAGACTAATGGCATGTGAAGAGTCACCAATTGTCTTTATGTATTGGAAGCTTAGAGAAGAAATAAAAAAACAAACTCCTTTGATTGCTAATTATTTGCGACCTGCTTGCGATAGTGCTAAAAGATGCATTTATCACGGTGGTGCTGAAGGTCTCACAAAATACTTTAGCAATTTGTTTGCTGGCTGTGGACGTTGGCCCGATGAAGTTGAATACTCAGAATTTAATAGAAGTTGTTCTGATTATAATGAACTTGCAAAACATGTCGAAATAGTGCCGAGAGAAGGATGGGTAAATTACACTGAAGAAGATTACGAAAAACTTACTGAACAAGATAAGAATCTTTTTGAAAGCATGTAACTTTGCAATAGAAAAATATTCAAGCGACTAAAGAAGGACAAAATGAAAATTATTTTAGGTTCAGGAATAGCTGGTTTAATTTGGGCAAAATATCATTCTGATCACTTTATTCTTACTGATCAAGTTGGTGGTCAGATGATGTCTTATTTTGATATGGGTCCAAGATATCTTCATGACACGAAACAATCAAGAATGTTTTTAAAAGATTTAGACGTACCACTAAAACTATCGACAATAAAAGTTGGGTATATTGATGATTCAGGTTGGGTGTTAAATCCAAGTGTAGAATTTAGACAAAAATATTTTATGAAATCAAGAGGACGAAACAATCTTGTTGGGTTTGATTCTACTGTGTTAAATTCAAACAAAAAAGAATTTCAAATATGTAATATAAAATTTAATGATATTATATTAAAACTATTTGACGTTTTAAGTGAAAGAATTTATTATGGTAAAGTCGAAAAAATTGATTTACAAGAACATAAAGTTTTTGCTGATACTATGTCGTTTAAGTATGAAAAAATAGTTTCGACAATACCTCTTAATGTTTTTTCAAAGATTGCTGGTTTAAATTTAGAATTAAAATCTTTTGATACTTTCTATTGTTTATTATCGCATGATTTTTTTGATCTTAGAGAGTATGATTTTGTATATGATGCTAGACTAAATTCGCCTTTTCACCGTATGACAAAAAGTAAACAAGGAATTGTTTGCGATATTTTGGGTTCAAAAATAAATGAGTTTAAGGAGGTTGTTTATAAAGAATATTTAATTTTACCCGAAAAAATGTCATTTAAAACTATAAAAAATGGACAAATAATCTCGTTGGATAAAGATTTTGAGTTGCAAGATAGACCCGAAGTCAGATTTGTTGGAAGATTTGGTTCATGGTCACGTCGTTGG
The DNA here is from genome assembly GCA_028717785.1 of Candidatus Nanoarchaeia archaeon. The sequence goes on from JAQUND010000003.1 coordinate 41,229, forward strand.
AAAACTGAAACTGTTATAGAAGAAGCTATAAAAAATGTCTAAATTGAAATTTAAACCTTTAGGTATTCTTTATTATAAAAATAAAATAGTAAATCATAGGAGTATTCTAAAAGTTTTCTTGAATCCTGTTTTAATGATATTTGGAACAATGCTTGCATCAAGTTTTGATGATGACGATAAGTTTTTGAAATATGTTTTTATAAAATGTAAGCCTCATTTCAATGTCATTAAGAATTTTAGTTCTCATTTTTTTACTTGTAATGATTATGATAGAGTTGAAAAAAAGAAAATAGTTATATGAATAAACAGATTTGGGAAGATCAAGAAAGCTTTAACAAAAAGTTTTTTGAAGACAATGGTTTAGATTTATCAAATCTAACTTTAATCGAAAAAACAAAATGGGCAAAAGAATTTTATTTTCATATTAATAAAGAACTGTTAGATCTTGTGGAATGTTTGCCACACTGGAAGATGCACTATCAAAATGATGAACGCGAAAGTGACGCTATAGTAACAAGTAATCTTATTGAAGAATATATAGATGTTTTTAAATATTTTATGGGACTTGGTCAACTTCTTGGAATCTCGTTTGAAGATATCGTAAAAGGTTATAATGACAAAACTGAAGTTGTAAAACAAAAGTATGAACAAAACAAAAAATTTCAAGTTTTTTCAAGTAAAGAAGTTATTGTTTTTGACATTGATGGTGTAATTAATAACTTTCCTGATTGTTTCCTTGAATGGGCAAATAAGAAACAAAATACTGTTTTTCAAACTGTTGAAGGGATGAAAGAAGAACTCGACTTAAAGACTTATCAAGAGTTGAAAGTTGCATACAGATTGTCGGGAGAAAAACGAACGCAGCTTGTAAATCAAGAAACTCTTAAACTTATGAATTATTTTAAAGACCAAAGCGAAACAATTGTTCTTTTTACAAATAGACCTGTGTCAAAATACAAAGTTATTTTTGCAGACACTCTCTATTGGTTACATCAAAACAATATTCCTTTTGAAGCTATTTATTGGTCAGATTTTCAAAGAAAAGAAGATATATACAAGTTGAAATTCAAAATCAAATTTATAGTAGAAGATAATTTAGATAACGCAAAAAATTTTATCCATGAAGGCCATTTGGTATTTTTGTTAGATAAAGAATACAACAAAGATAATTATAAAAACAGTAAACTGATACGTATTAAATCACCTTTAGAAATTATGAGATATAATAATGCTTTTTAACGATATAAGACTTCGTGCAAGCGAAATCTATGCATTAATAGGTCCAGGAGACGATTTAAATCTTGGACCAGTATACAAGAGCTTTGACAAAATAAGAGTTTGAAAAAAGAATAAAGTTTTTGAAAAAAACAATATTGAAACAACATTTGCGAATATTGATTATGTGAATTAAAGAAAACAAATACGTATATGTTTTTACAAAAAATTGCTGTTTGTTTTAGTGTCGTAGTAGATCTTATTGCTTTTGTATTTACGAGATTCTAATGATTTGCAGAAAAACAGAAAATAGGCTCGATGAAATAAATTTTAGAATTCAAGCATGTACTAATTGTGAGTTATGTAATTTAGAATACAATAAAAAAGATATTTCAAAGGGCTACGGTAAGCTCTATGGTTGGAGAGGTGGCCACAAAAAATGTCGATTTATGTTGATCGGGATGAATCCTTCTTATAATAGATTTTCTAATCATGAATATGCTTTTGGAGGAGTTAATGGAAGTCCGGGTCCTGGAGAAAAATTTATTTCTTTATTGAAAGAAATAAGCATTTTTAAAGAAGTTTTTATAGACAATGTTTGTCATTGTAGTAGTGAAGATAATACTATTAAACTTGTTTGGGCTCAGTCTTGTTTTAAATATATAATTGACGAAATAGAAGTTTTAAGACCTGTCAAAATCATAACAATGGGTAGTAAAGTTTTTGATTTTTTTAAAATACTCTCTAGTGCTAATAATATAAAAATACCCATAGAAAATATATGGCATCCGAGTTATGTTTTTTCATATAGAAGAGCAACGAAAAACGAATATAAAGAAATGCTGTTAAAGATAATTAATATTTAGTTTAATTGTTTCAAATTTATTTTTGATAGCGATTGTTTTATAGATATTTATGCGTTGGTGGAAACTCCAATGCTTATCGACAATTATCGCTTGATGATATTGGAGGTTGTACAGTGAGAACAATAGTTTGTCATAAATGCGCAAAAAAGTTTAATCTTATAGAGTTGTATAATAAAGCAAACTTATGTGTTATCGGAGGTCAAGGTAGAGAATCAAACTGCGGTCTGTGTGGTGAGCCCAATGGTGGATCAGATATTATTATACCGCAGGAAATCATGGAGCAAGCAAGAAAATCTAATATTATGAAGAATATTTTTGTCACAGGCGAATCTGGAACAATACCAATGCAGATTCAGTTTTTAGCAAAAGAGTTTAATTTTAATATTATAAATTCGCAACTTGAAAAAAATTTTTTAACAGGACTGAAAAGTCATCAGAGTTTCAAAGTTAGAAAACCTGAAATTGATTTTTTACAAAGAGATTTTCTTTTAAACTTAACTGAACTTTGGGAACAAGTAGATTTAATTATTCATTCAGGAGCATTTGTTGGTACTGATTTTTGTAGTTCTGATCCTACAATGGCAATAAGAACTAATGTTGAAGGAACGCAAAATATAGTTGATATTTGCAATAAATTTAATATACCCATTATTTATTTGTCTACAACAGCAATTCTTGATCCTAAAAATTATAGTTATACATGTCCTATGACAGAATCTACGCCTATAAATCCGCAAACATTATATGGTATCACAAAATATGCAGGCGAGTTAATCGTAAAAAACACATGTAATACTAAAAAACTTATTTTAAGACCAGTGTTTGGCTTTGGTAATTATCCAGATGATTTGCACAGTGCTTTAACAAAGTCTATCTATCTTATTTATAAGAATATAGTAAAACGTTCAGATAATAATTTGACGATTTTACTTGATCCTTTAATTAATAAATCTTATACAAGAGTAGAGAATATAGCTACATGTATTTTGAGAATAGCTGAGGAAGTAGTTTTTTCTAAAAATATAATTAATAATGTTTTTAATATTGGTGAAAATCATACAAAATCGAAAGATTGGTTGCAAATTTATGAAATAATTATTAATGAATTTACAAAAAGAAATATTTCTTCATATTCTAATATAAAAAAAATAATAGATAAAAATATTAAATTTATCCCAGAAAAAGATTATTTACATTATCATAATATTAACAATTATTTATTATGTTCTTATAGTCTAGATTTTGATAGTCAAGAAAAATATATTTCTATTGAAAAAGGTATTTCTATGACTGTCGAAAGTGTTATAAAAAACATAGAAATGGAACCCTATTGGTTATGATTATTTTATTTTGTGGACCTGACACGTCAGGCAAAGATTCTTTAATGCATGAACTTGCAAAATTATATGATTATCAGTATTATATGAGTCCTCGGTCGCCAATTTGTAATATTGTTTACGATATTATCAATAAAAGAAATAATATCGAACGGTATTATAGAAACATGGATTTAATTGGTGAATTTATTAAACTTGGAGCATTTTTTGTTTATGTAAAAGTCGAACCAGATGTTTTAGTTAAAAGAGCTATATCGAGAAACGAACAACACATAAACAAACTCGAAGACTTTAAAAAACATATAGAAGTTTATGAAGATATTATAGGCGAATGTAAAGAGCATTTTGATCATAAAAAAATCGTAACAATAGAAAATTGTAAAGACATTGTAGATGTTGCTAACGAGTTAAAAACAAAAATAGATTGTATAATATGATTGACATTACAAAATTCACTCCCTTCACAAATTCTAGTTTAAAAGTGCGCACACCTTTCTTGAATACATCAAACTTTGTACATTCAGCAATTCATCCTTGTCATTTTTATTTAACAGCAGATCAAGTTAAAAACTTCGAAGACCTCCTACATAAAAAAGGTAATTGTTCTACAAATGATGCAGGCTCAAGAATTGCTTTTGGAAATGTTTATGATTCACATGCACTTACTTTTTATCTATATAATTATTCTGCTTTAAGAGTTATAGATCAATTTATTCCAGATAAAGACGATAAAATAGTTCTTGAACTTGGTTGTAATAACGGTCACGTTTCAAGACTTTTTCAAAGAAATGGTTTTAAATTTAAAGAATATTGGGGAATGGATTTTGATTTTTCTTTTATTCTTGATGGAGTCAAATTATTCACAAAAGAAGATAATCTATTTCAAAGCAATTTTTGTTCTGGAAATTTTAACAAGACTTTAAATTTTAAAGATGACTCTTTTGATTTAGTTTATTTTCAGGAAGCATTTGATCACTGCACAGATAAGTTTTTTTATGCTGAACAGTGTATATCAGAAATAAAAAGAGTTTTAAAGCACAACGGATTTCTTTATATCACTCTTTGTTTTGAACATTCTGAAAGAGATTTATATCATTGGGACCATAATTATGTATGGGATAAATTCAGGTTTGAAACTATGATAAAGGATTATTTTGAAATAATAAATTTTGTCCCTTTACTTACTTTCGATAAACTTTTAAAAGAAACTCATGGAGATCTTAAAAAAGTTTATCAAAATTGGCCTCCTAAATTTGCAAAAATGATTTGTGCACAATTTGTTGACAGTTCTAGTACAGCTGTAGGGGCTTATTTTCTCATGAATAAATAATATTAATTATAAAATTTAAATATGATAGAAAAGGTCGTAGATATGCTAAAAATGACAATAAATGATTGGAAAAGAAGAATAGATAAGCAATTTGAATCACAACTTTATACAAAGGTTTTGATTAATAATGTCATAGAGACTATTGAAATAACAAATTTCGAATTTTGTTTGATTCCAGAAGAAATAATAGAATTAGTACCAGCACCTGTTGAAGAAGAGATTATAGAGCGTGATTTTATAATAAAAAATTCTATATTTATGTACGAATATTATTTGTCTAAAGATATTAATTCAAGACAAGCAGCTTTTGTAAATAATTATGATGATAAGGATAATCATTGTATTTCATATTTCCATCATTATATAAGGGATAATAAACATTGCATGAATGTTTATGTTAGAAGTATGGATTATGACAGAAATTTTTCTTTTGATTGTCAAACTTTTAATCTTGCATATAAAGAAGTTTATAATAAATTAAAGAAACAATATGAAGATCGTATTATGGAAGGATATATAAGAGTTTTTGCGTTTTCGTTACATAAATACATTTAAGAATAAAGTGTCATAGAACTAAACAAATAAGTAAATTTAAAAGAATCTTTGGAGAAAAATAATAAAATGTCTTATTATATTCCTATACATATACATACTGATTTTTCTATTGGTGATGCACTTCTTGGTGTTGATGAATATGTAAAATGGGCAAAAGATAATAATTATCCTTCTATTGCTATTACAGATCATGGAAATTTATGTGCTTCACTTTATTTTAATCAAGTAGCAAATAAAGCTGGAATAAAATCAATAATTGGAATTGAAGCATATTGCGCTTTCAAAAAAGAATTTGAAAGTCAAGATAAAGAAGAGAAAAAAGAAAGAGATCATTTTGTCATTTTAGCAAAAAATTATCAGGGTTATCTTGATCTTTGCTGGTTGCTTGGACAAGCAATGAGAAACACGTTTTATTATAAGCCAATAATACTTTACGAAGAACTTGTAAAATATAACAAAAATTTGATAGTTTCTTCAGCTTGTATGGGTGGTAGAATACCCAAACTTGTTTTAGAAAATAAAGAAGAAGAAGCAATAGAGTTTATTGACTATTTAAAAAATTCATTTGGGGACGATTTTTATCTTGAAGTCATGGAAGTTCAAATGCCAGATCAAACTGCTTTCAACCAATGGGTTATAAACAACTATAAACGTCTTGGTATAAAAGTAATTTGGACTACAGATACACATTATTTTAAACCAGAACATGCTGAAGCACATGATGTTATGAAACTTATAAATTCAAAAGGGTCGTTTAATGATCCTGAATATAAAAAAAGAGTTTATAGTTCTAGAAATTTATGGTTAAAAAAAAGAGAAGACATTGTTGAAGAAGCAACAAGTTTAGGATATGATATAAATATAGTAAACGAGTTTTTAGATAATACTTTAGAGATTGATTCTAAAATCGAAAAAGTAAAACTGACAAGAGCTCCTGAAGTAATTATGCCTCGATTTGGTGATAATGCTTATGAAATATTAGAAAAAAGAACGTTTGAAGCTTTAAAAGAAAAAGGGTGGGATACAATACCAGAGTATGTAGAAAGAGTAAAAACAGAACTTGAAGTAATAAAGTTCAAAAAAATGGAAGATTATTTTTTGATTGTTGCTGATATAGTTAATTTTTCTGAAACAAATGGTGTCCTTGTAGGCTGCGGGAGGGGATCAGCTGCTGGTTCGCTTGTTGTTCATTTACTTGGAATTACAAAAATAAATCCTATAAAATATGGACTTTATTTTGAAAGATTCCTCAACGTAAAACGCCTTGATCCTCCTGATATTGATCTTGATTTTGATTCAAAAGTAAAATATAAAATAGAAGAATACTTAAAAGGCAAATATGGTTTGAATTCAGTTTCACATGTTATTTCATTTGGTACATTTGGAATAAAAAACGCTATAAGAGACACATTTAGAGTCTATTTTGATTCTGACGAAAAAGTAAACATAGATAGACTTTCGAAATGCCTTGAAAACGATGAAGATAATTTTGATAGTGCATTAGGTAAAATGGTCGCTTTAGAAGGTGATTGGGCAGCTAAATTTATAGAATCTCACAAAAAACAATATGATATTGCAAGAATTTTAGTTGGCAAAAATAGACATTATTCTATGCATGCAAGTGGTATTATTATTGCACCCGATCATTTAGAAAAATATATTCCTATAATGAGAGTAAAAGATCAAATTGCTACAGGCTATCCTGAGGGTGGTGATGTTCGTTTAATGACTGACGCTGGTTTAATGAAATTCGATATTCTTGGATTAAATGCTTGTACTATTATTAATGATACTTTGAAAAACCTTAATGGTAAAATAACTATGGATCAAGTCATTGAAAACGATAATGACACAAAGGCGCTTGAACAATTTACTATAGGAAACACTTTTAGCATTTTTCAGTTTGAAGGTAAAAATATTACAAAATTTGTAAAAAGAGCAAAACCAACAAAGTTTTCAGATCTAGTTGCTATAAACGCTCTTTATAGACCTGCTGTAATACAAGCTGGTGGTCTAGAAATGTATTTGAAAAATAAAAAAGATTATGATTATGAGAAAGCAAAAAACGATCCGTATGAAAGTGTTCTTTCTGATTCTTATGGAATGGTGTTATATCAAGAGTCTTCAATGCGAGTTTTTCAAGAGCTTGGTGGTTTTACTTTAGCTGAAGCTGATGAATCAAGACATGTGTTCAAACTTTTGTTCAAGGGAAGGACTGACTATACAGAATTTAATCACATGATGGACAAATTTAGAGAGGGTTGTCATAAGAACACTAAATATGATGATAAAAGAATTGAAGAGATAATGGATACGATGAAGAATTTCTCGAAATACTCGTTTAATAGATCGCATTCTTGTGCTTATGCAATGGTTGCTTATATAATGATGTATCTTAGGACATATCATCCTTTAGAATATTTTTCTTCATTGTTATCTAATACTGAAAACACAGAATCAATGCAAGATGGTAAAAAGATTAATCTTTTTCAACATTATGTAACAGAGATACAGAGGCATTTTAATGTTAAAATTTGTAAACCAGATATTAATGAGTCTGGTTCTGATTGTTTTAGAATAAAAGAAGATGGGTCTTTAGTCTATGCTTTAGGTCATATAAAAGATGTGGGTTCTAAAGCTGCAGTAAATATAGAACAGAATCAACCATATATTTCTTTTAAAGATTTTTTGGGTAAAGTGACGAGAAGAGTAGTAAATAAGAGAGTTATTAAAGCGCTTGTTTATTCTGAAGCAATAAAATTTGAAGACACAGCTGAGTTATTTAAGAAAGAAATTGGTGAAGAGATTGATACAACAAATTTTCTCCAAAGACAATTTGAGTATACAAGTTTAGTTTTGTCAAAAGATTTAAGAGAAGCGACAGATAAAGAATATTCTTTAAAAGGTGTAGAAAAAGCTGCTTTACAAGGTAAAACACTGAGTAAGAGAAATGCAATACCAATAATTGTATTTATTAGTAAATTTAGAAGACTTGCTGGAAATAGTAAAAAGACAAAACAACCTTATATAATGAATTTTGCTGCAATTTATGATGGTACTACAAAGATCGATGATTGTATTTTAAACGACGTTGAAGGTTTGGAAATAGCTGAGGGCGATCTAGTTTCTGGTAAGCTTCATTTTGAAGAAGCAAAAAACAAAAAATACTCTGATCATGTTTTTTATTTGTCTGATATTAAAAAAATAAAAAATACAGAAAAATATGATGCGTTATCTAAGTTTAATATTGAAATAAAACAACAAAATTCTGGAAAGTTAGAACTAGAACATAAATTAATTTCAAGAAAAAAAAGAAACGATATTATTCAAACACCCTCTCCTAAATTAATTTCAAGAAAAAAACAAGTGTCAAATAGTACTAAACTAATATTAATTTCTAGAAAGAAGATTGACAAATAATTTAGGCAGAAAACTTAAATAATAGCGTTATAGTTTAGTTGTGTTTATGCATGTGTAGATTTAAAAAGGGTCATATATGGAAGATAGGTTAAGTTGGGATGATTATTTTTTAGAAGTTGTTAAAGTTACAGCTTTGAGAGCTACTTGTGATCGGGGAAGATCAGGTTGCGTTATTACCAAGAACAATAGAATTTTGGTTACAGGTTATGTTGGTTCAATATATGGCTTTAAGTCATGTAATGAATTGGGCCACTTGATAGAAAAATCAGTTCATTCTGACGGTTCAATATCAGAACATTGTGTTAGGTGTATTCATGCAGAACAAAATGCTATTTGCCAAGCTGCAATAACGAATATTTCAATAGAGGGCGGGACTCTTTATTGTACAATGACACCTTGCAGAACTTGCGCAATGTTGATTGCACAATGTAAAATTGTAAGAGTTGTTTGTTCGAAAAAATATCATCAAGGACAAATATCAGAAGAGATTTTTAAACAAGCAGGAATAAAATTAGATTATAAAAGTTCTGAAATCTTGAAGTATAAATGAAAATAATAGGAATATCTGGCATACCTGGTTCTGGTAAAACTACTCTTGCTCGTGCTTTAGCAAGTGCTTGTTGTAATAAATTTAAAAATATCGAATTAATTAGCGAATATGCTCGCCAATATATAATACAGAATAAATCAATAGATTCTATTTGGGAACAACTTACTATAACTGATAAACAAATCGAATGGGAAAATAGTGTTTCAGAGAGTACTGAAGTTCTTATAACTGATAGTCCTATTTATCTTGGATTTTTGTATGCTATTGATTTAGTAAAATTTAATAATGTAAAAGATATTATTGCTTATAATAGACTTTTCGAAAAATTAATAAAATTAAACAATCGGTATGACTTAATTTTTCATTTAGAATCAGTTATAAGTCTAGTAAATGATGGTGTAAGATGTGATCAACATTTAAACGATAAATGGAGAACTGAATCAAGTTTTATATTAATGAGTTTGTTTAAAATATTTAATCAAAAAAATATTATCGTATTAAAGTCTGATAATTTAGAAGAAAGAACACGTTTTTGTTTAGAGTTTATGAAAGATAATTTATGATTACGCTCGCAGCAATTGAAAAGAATGGTGTTGTATATGTTGCGCTTCCTGGTCAAAGACACAATCATATCATCTGCGATACAAGTCGTCCGTTTGGGTTTATGAAGGGAGGTATTCAAGGTTTTGTTGATGAAAAGGGAAAATTTTATAATCGACACGATGCAGCTTGTCATGCTTTTGAGTGTGGTCAGTTGTCTAATGACAAAGAATGTCCAGATATTATTATCAGCGAGGATTTGTGGTAACTGTTCTAACATTATCGAGATACTGTAAACTTTTTGTTGTCGTGTCCTTCACGGGCGCATAGATTGAAACTATATAAATATTCATGCAAACATTGTACGAAGAGTTTTTTAAAACATGTAAAAAATTCGATAAGCTTGTTCAAGAACAGCGATGGAAAATTGTTAAAAATAGGAACGAGTTTAAAAATACAATTGAGAACGAATATGAGTTTTGGGTAAGAGTCCTTAAAATGTTGCCTCCTGAAAGAAGATTATTAAAAGAATTTAGTTGGATGCAACAGTGTTATAATCAAATAATGTGCAATTTAGTTGACGAATCAGTTAACTGGAAAATCAGGTGGTTAAGTGACAACGAATAATGTTTTTTTAAATGAATTAAATTTTATTTCTAAGAGATTAGACGCAATTAAAATAGAAAAAGATAAAATAGAAAAAGATAGTCAAAAACAAGATGCTTATAGTTTTATTATTCGACTTTTTGAATCAAATGTAATATCAATAAGAAATAAATTAAAAGAAGTCAAATTAAAACAAAATAAAAAATTTGTTCTTATTAGTGGCAATACCATCAATAAAGTTTGATATAATTTTTTTATGGGATAGGAGAAGTCGTGTCTTCACAGACACATGGATTGAAACAATTGAACTACTTTTGTTCTTTTCTCCTGTCTTACATTTTTCTAGAATTTTTATATTTTTTTATTTATCTACTTTAATCACACCTATAAATTTTAAAAATCTTTTGTTTTTTATAATATAAAAATAATTAAGGTATATTAACATGCAATTATTTATCATTGAGTCTCCAGGAAAAATTAAGACAATTAGTAGTTTCTTACCAAGAGATTTTGTTATTAAAGCTTCTGTGGGTCATTGTTTTTCGATTAAATCAGACACTGACATTGATTTCAAAAATAATTATAAACCAACATATAGGATAATTGATGGTAAAACAAAAGTAATCCAAGAATTAAAAAGTCTTGCAGAAAAAGCTGAAAATGTTTATTTTGCTACTGATAATGATAGAGAAGGAATGGCTATTGCGAAACTTTTACTTGATAATATATTATCCAAAAAAGAACGTTTAGGAAAAGCAAAACGTGTAATATATAATGAAATAACAAAATCTGCTATTCTTAAGGCAATAGATAACCCTACAGAATTTGATGATAATCTATTTCATGCACAACAAGCTAGATCAGTTCTTGATTTATTAGTTGGTTTTAAGATATCTCCTGTTTTATGGAATAAAGTACGATCAAGAACTTCAGCTGGAAGAGTTCAATCAATTGGACTTAAATTAATAGTAGAACGTCAACGTGAAATCGATAAGTTCGTACCTAAAGAATATTGGTCTATACAGGGAGATTTTATTACTAATGATAAAGAGTCTATGAGGGCCCTTTATCATAGCGAAAATGAAATCCTTAATGGAACTATAGCTACTCAAATTAAAGATGATATCAAGGCTTTAACTGATTGGTATGTTCATTCTATAGTAAAAACAAAAAAATTAAAATCACCATATCCCATATTCAACACTTCTTCATTACAACAGTTTTGTTCTAATGTATTCGGGTGGGATGGAAAATATACAATGTCTTTAGCTCAAAAGTTGTATGAGGGTGGACATATTACTTATCATAGGACTGATTCTTTAAATATAAGTGACGAAGCTATTGTAGATACAAGAAGACTTATTGCGAGTAATTTTGGGAAAAAATACTGTCCTTTAAAACCAAGACTATTTAAGACAAAAAACAAAGTAGCTCAAGAAGCGCATGAGGGAATTAGACCAACTCATTTAGATTCGACATTAAAAGAAATTGAATCTAGAGTTTCAGACAAAGAGTTCAAATTATATGAAGCTATTTACATAAGATTTTTTGCTTGTCAAATGAGCGATGCAGAAACAAATGCATCAAAAATTTTGATAAAGTCAAAAACTTCTTATCATGAATTTACTGCGAATGGTCAAATAATTTCATTTGACGGATATCTGAAAATTTGGAATAAATACAGTAACACAAAAAACGAAGAATTACCTTTTGTTAATGAAAACGATAAATTGGTTTTAGAAGAAGTAAAGACAGAGCAACATTTTACAAAACCACCTGCTTCATATAATACAGCTTCTTTAGTTAAAGTCTTAGAAGAAGAAGGTATAGGTAGACCATCAACTTATGCAGGCATTATAGACAATCTGATAAAGCGTACTTATGTAGAAAAAGATGGAAAGTCGTTTAAGCCAACTGAACTTGGCTTTTTAGTTAATGATTTTTTAGTTGTTAATTTTCCCGAACTAATGGACATTAAATATACAGCAAGAATAGAAGGAAAACTTGACGATATAGCGAATGGAAATTGTATATGGTATGATTCTGTTGACGAGTTTTATAAAGAGATTAAGAAGAGAATTATAGCTGCACAAGGTGCTGAAACATTAAAAAAATCTGAAGTGACAGATATTATTTGTCCCGTGTGTAATAACTATAAATTAGTAAAACGTTCAGGTAAGTATGGTGATTTTTATGGATGTTCTGGGTTTATTGAAAAAGGAAAAAAACATTGTAAAGCTATGTTTAAAATAGGACCTAAAGGTGAACCGATAATTAAAGTAGTAAAATTTCTTGAAGGTGTGGTTTGCGATAAATGTGGAAGTAAAATTGCTATTAGGAAGTCTGATAAGATTGATAAAGAGTTTTATGCTTGTTCTGGTTTTCCTAAATGTAAAAGATTGTTTTCTTTTGAAGGAATACCCTTAAATTAATTATAGAGTCGTGCTCTTCACGGGCGCGTGGATTGAAACATATTATATGTATTATAAAAATGAGAAGTATGCAATCCGGAAGAACCGGCTAGCGCATATACATAAACAGAAAGGTAAAAATTTAAGCGCTTAACTATTTATTTAACTAATAGGAGAGACTAAAAATGTCAGAAGAAAATAGAAAAAAAAAGTTTTGGAGTTTTCATAAAGTATGTTTTCTTATAATTTTTCTTATTTTAATTCTTTTTATTTTATATGTATTAATTCTTTTTACTAAAAATGTTAATGGAGAATTAATTACAATAAGAAAAACTCAAATAGAACAATTTAACAAACACGCTGAAACTAATCAATTTCTTCTTTCGACAATAGATTGGTCTTCAAGGAGAATTAATAAAATATTGTTTATGAGGGATCAAATAGAAACTGAGTGGGTAAGAGCAAAATATAAGGGTTCTTTAGATGAAGCATATAAAATTGCTGAAACAATAATGAAAGAAACAGAAAATTATTCTTATATAGAACCATTTTTTGTACTTGCAACACAATTTGTAGAATCAAGTTTTATAAAAAAATCAAAGAGTAAAGCAGGCGCATTAGGTATTAATCAGATTATGCCTTCTACTGGAAGATTACTCGCTCAATGTTTAGACTTAGAATATACTGATTCTTTATTATATAGTATACCTATAAGTACAAAAATGTCAATAAAGCTTTTCGATATTTTATATGCACAATATGGACAATGGGATGTTGTTCTTGCTGATTACAATGGGGGCCCTTGGCAAGCTTATTATTATAAAAATAAAAACGAATCTTTGGCAAAAGAAACATTTGATTATATACCAGCAGTTTTAAATAAGAAAATGTTATATGATTCTTTATTTCTAAAATATAGAGTTGATGTTAATAAATAACAAATAATTTGTTGTGCTTTCATGGCCACATGGATTGAAACGCTATAAATTTTGTTAAGCTTTTTTAACAGTTCTTTACGATTTCTTCTATTCTTGTTTCTGTTGTTTTATTTTTTGGAGATTTTATGAAATTTATTTATGCTACTGATCTACACGGAAATGAAAAAAAATATAATGATATTTTACATTATGCTATTAAAAATAAAATCAATATAATACATCTTGGTGCAGATTTATTGCCTAAGAGTTTTAACATAATAGAACATCAAAGATTATTTATTGATAATTTTTTAAGAGATTATTATGAAAAGGCAAAAAAAAATAAAATAACTTTATTAAGTTTTTTTGGTAATGATGATATTTATATCCATAAAAAACATTTTAGAAAATATGGTGATCTTCTTGACGAGAAACCTGTAGAAATAGAAGGTTTTGTTTTTAGAAGTTATCCTTATGTCTGTGATCACCCTTTTGGGTTAAAAACAGCGTCAAAATTAGATTATAAAGGATGGGTGCAGCCTTTTTGTTCTAATTGCGTAGATGTGACGGAGAAAGGTATCGAGCACATTGAAAATATTGACAAATGGTTACTTAATAGGTCGACAATAGAAGATGATCTCAAAGGCGAAAAATATGTTTCTAATTTAATAATGTCTTTTCATTGTCCTCCTTCGAATTTAAACTTAGATGTATGTCAAAATGGTTTAAGAGTTGGTTCTAAATCTATTTATAACTGGATAAAACAAGAACAACCAAAATTAGTGTTATGTGGACATATTCACGAAAGTTATAGAATGTCTAATGTTTGGAAAACTTCATTAAATGATACAATAATTATTCAACCTGGACAAGATTTATTATATAGAGCTACATTTGTTGTTATAGAAATAAATAAAAATATTAATGCAAAATTAATTAATCATGCTTGATTCAAAAAAAATCATAAAGTTTTTAGCTGAAAAACATTCCAATGATATTTTTGTTGTAGAATGCAAAAACGGGTCTACTTGGTTTGAAAATCATAGACGTCTTGATGCATGGTCTATGAAAAAATCTTGGAAAAACCAATGTTACACGGGATATGAGATTAAAATTTCAAAGAGTGATTTTAAATCAGACTCTAAATTTGTAGATTATCTTTCTATGTGCAATGAACTTTATTTTGTCTGCCCATGGGAAATGATAAGTGTTTCTGAAATACCATTAGAAGTAGGTCTTATTTATGTTTCAAAAAACGAAACAAAACTTATAATAAGAAAAAAAGCTGTTAAAAGACAAATTGAAGAACCTATAAATGTTCTTAAATATATTTTGATGTACAGAACAAAAATAGAAAGAGAATGTAGTATAGAATCAAATAAAGACTATTGGAAAAACTGGCAAAAAGAAAAATCAGAAAATATTGAAATAGGTCGTATTTCAAGTAAAAGATTAAAACAATTATTTGAAGAAAAAATAGAAAAAATTAGTAAAGAAAACGATGAGTTAAAATTTAAAAATGAAGTATTAATAGAACAACATAAAAGATATGATGATGTAAAAGAAATGCTATTAAATGCTGGTTTATCTGAATTTGATATAAGACCAATAAGAGTAAAATACGCTGTAGAAAAACTAATAAACAAACTAGATCAAAAAGTACCTGAACAATTCAAGAATGCTATTATTTCAATAAATAATTATACTAAAGAACTTATTGACATATTCAATAAAGAATAAACAAAATAATTTTTTAATATTGTTTTAATTCAGATATAATAAAAACGTCTTTATAGTTTAAATAGCAGAGATGTTTTTATGTCTGAACAATTTATGCTTTTTATTGAAGCTCAGAAACACGCAATTGAAAAAGCGATTTTTTTAGATAGTCAAAAAGAAAATCGCGATCTTAGATACGACAAAAATGGTAATTTATCTAGTGCGTATTTTATTGAATGGATTAATAATCATGCAAGTGAGTTTAGAGATGCATGGGAATTGTCAACCTGCAGAAAGTGTAAAAAAGTGTCAACATGCTACGATTGTTTAAGAACTTCTTGTGATTCTTTTGTTCCATTTTAAAAAAATTGTTGGTTGTTTTATATAAAATATGAGATATAAATCTTTAGGAGATATATATGAAAATATTTAGTGAAGCGAAAGAAATATTGTTTCTGTTACAGAAAGCTTCAAACTCGTATTATAATGAAGCTATTTCGATTATTACTGATTTTGAATATGATCATAAAAGGGACAGACTTATTTATCTTTACGAAAAAGAACTTATTCCAAACAAATCATTTGATATTGACTTGGTAAAATCTATAGAAGAGTATCTTAACCAAGTAGGCGCTCCAATAACAGCTTCTGAATGGAAAAAGGCTGATCATAAAAATTTAATGGCTTCTCTAAACAAGGTTAATACAGAAGAAGAGTTTATTAATTGGGAAAAAGAAATTAATGATCAATATTATGTAATTTTCGATAAAATGGATGGTGGTTCTATTGATCTTGTTTATAAAGATTCAAAACTCATACAAGCTATTACACGTGGAAATGGTGTAACAGGTAGTGATATGCTTCAAAATGTTTTGAAGATGAAAAACGTAAAATCAGTAATTCAAGATTTTACTGGTAATTTGTATGGTGAAGTTTTTATATTAAGAGAAGATTTTGAAAAACTTAATCAATTAAGTGATCATGAATATAAAAACCCAAGAAATACAGCTACAGGATTACAAAAATCTTTAGATGGAGAAAACGTAGAATTATTGTCTATATATTTTTATGATATTCATAACGATAATATTGAATATGAAACTGAAGAAGAAAAATTAAAAACAATTGAAAACATGGGTCTTAAAACATGTTTTTGGAAAAAAGTAATTGTAAAAGAAGCAATTGAAGATTTTTATAAATATCAAAATGAAGTAAGGGTAAATCTTCCCTATGATGTAGATGGTCTTGTGATTCGTGCTAATTCTGTTAAAAAACAAAAAGATCACGGTATGCTTGGTGGCAAACCCAAAGCAAAAATTGCTTGGAAATTCAAACCAATGGAGAAAGAAACAGAACTTACTAATGTTATTTGGCATGTAGGAAATAGCAGAAGAATAACTCCAATAGCAATACTAAAGCCTACACCAATGGGTGGAGTTACTGTAAGAAGGAGTACTTTACACAATGTTGATAGATTCAAATTGTTAGAACTTAAAAAAGATTGCAAAATTCTTTTAATTAGAGCAAATGATGTTATACCACAAATTTTAAAAAATCTTGGTGAAGGTACTGAACAATTTAAAACACCTGATAATTGTCCGGAATGTGGCTGCAAAACTGAGATTCAAGGGAAATTTCTTATTTGTAAAAATGATGAATGTTCAGGCCTTGGTACAGGTAATCTTGAGCGTTGGGTTAATGTTCTTGATATTGACAGCCTTGGACCTAAAATTATTCAAATGCTTTATGATAGAAATTTGGTAAGAGAACCTGCTGATTTTTATAAATTGACCATTGATCAGATTTCAGTTCTTGATCGTATGGGAATTCGATCAGCAACAAAAATAATAAAAAATTTAAAGTCTAAAATGCAATTGACATTACCCGAATTTATTGCGGGCCTTAATATGTCTAATTTTTCTAAAGAAACAGCTGAAGCTCTTATAAATTCTGGTTATAACGATATTATAAAAATAATTAATGCACAAGAAGATGATTTAATCAAAGTAAAAGGTATTGCTGAAAAAACAGCATTGCAAATTAAAAAAGGACTTGCATCAAAGTTTACTATTATGAAAAATCTTTTTGATATTGGCATTACTATTAAAGAACCAGAAAAAATACAATTTGACTCAAACAAATTACAAGGCATTTCGTTTTGTTTTACAGGTGCAATAAATGCAGTAAAACCAAACGGGAAAAGATACACTAGAGACGATATGCATAATTTAGTGATAAAAAATTCGGGTATTGTTGAAGAATCTGTTAAAAAGGGTCTAACATATCTTGTTGTTGTTGATCCTTCAACAAATAGTAGCAAAGCACAAAAAGCAAGAGAGCTTGGAACTAGAATTTTAAGCGAAAACGATTTTTTTCAAATGATTGGTTAATTATGAAAACGAGAAAAGTCTTAATTACTTCAGGTGGTACTCAAGAATATATTGATGATGTAAGAATAATGACAAACATAAGTACAGGAAAACTTGGTGCAAAAATTGCAGAAAAAGCATGTCCATTTTTCGAAGTTTATTATGTGCATGGTCATAATGCTATAATACCCAATGCTAATGTTCTCATACCTACAAATAAAATAAGTTTGTTTCCTGTAGTTAGTGCGCAAGATGCATTTACTACTATTAAAAAACTTATGTCAGAAAATATTTTTCTTGCTGTTGTTCATTCTATGGCTGTATCTGACTTCTCTTTCAAGAGAGATCAAACTGTAAAATGCAAATCAAATAATATTAAAGGATTCATAGAATATATACAACGAACTATTGTAGACAATCCCAAAATAATCAAATATATTAAAGAGTGGAACCCGAAAACATTGCTTGTAGGTTTTAAGTTTGAAGTCGGGTTAAGTCCTGAAAATTTAGTTAATTTAGCACATTTATCGATTAAAAATAATAAATGTGATCTTGTTGTTGTAAACGATAAAAAAACAATCAAACAGTCTAATCAACATGTTGCTCAATTTGTTTTTTCTGACGAAATGAAAAACAGTCTTATTCAAGATAATACTATATTTGGTAAAGACGAAATTGCAGACGCAATAATAACTTTTTTACTTTCTAAGGTTTTTCAATAAAAACTTTCTTTATGAATTGACTATAGAATAATGAGAAAATTTCTTAAATTTGGTATTATATTTGAAATAATTGTTATTTGTATAGCAGTGTTTAACATAATTTGTCATGGTGTGCAATGGTATCATAAATTTTCAGTTATGCCTTCAATATTAATGTTATTTTTTTTAGTTTATCTTGTTCTTCATTATAAAGAAGGTAATTAAATGAATTATATTAGACTTATTTATATTAGTCTTATTTTAAATTTTGTTGTTATTGCTATTATAGTGTTTATTTGTTCACATGCTTCAAAAATATTAAAGTTTTTGATTATTGACTATGAAAAAATAGCTAAAAGAGTATATAAAGTTGAAAACTATATTGATCTTTTGGGTTTTAATGCAAGCAATCAAGCTGTTCAGAGTCTTTATAAAGAACTAAAAAACACTCCAGATGATAAATTTCCAAAATCTTATGAAGAAATGTGCGAGTTTTTACAAAAATTTTCGAATAAAAATTATATTTTAAATTATACATCTATTCAGAAAAAAATCGAAGAGTCTGATAATATTGATGAAAGAATTTTTTTAGAAAAAAAACTAGAAAAGTTAAAAGAAATTAAAAATTTGATGGATATTACGAGCAATGATTCTTCAGAAGCTTATTCTCAATCTCTTTTAAAAGAACTTGATAAATCTATTGAAGAGTTTATGTCTGATCAGGAGTAAAAATGGAAATTAAATATGTTGAAGATCATACTATTTTTGAGTGTATTGTAGGTAGTCAAGCATACGGTACCCATAACGAACTATCTGATTTTGATTATGCAGGAGTAATGATTCCAGGAAAAGAATATTTTTTAGGTTTAAAAAATTTTGAACAATTTCAAGGGTTTGAAAACGTAGATAAAACAATTTATGATATCAGAAAAGCACTTACTCTAATTGCAGATAACAATCCTAACATGCTTGATTTACTTTTTTCACCAGAACGTTGTGTAATTAAGTCGACAGAATATTGGAATAAGATTGTAGAGAATCGCGATATGTTTTTGTCAAAGAGAATACGTTATACTTTTTCAGGTTATGCATCTGCACAACTTCAAAGAATAAAAACACATAGAAAATTTCTTTTAAATCCTCTTAAAAACGAACCACAACGTTCTGATTTTGGACTTGATGATATTTCTATTTTTCCGACATCGCAAATTAAATCTGTTTGTCAAGCAGCACTTGAATTAATTGAAGAAACAGAAAAACCCTGTTTTATTGCAGAACTAGATAAGATTCATGGCGATTATGTAATACCAATATTGTCTAAATTCTTAGCTTCTAAAGAAAGAATTTTAGCAATGGAGTGGTTACAACAAGGACTAAAATCTCAAAGTCATGCATTTATTTCTGCAGGTACTCAATATATTAAAGACGAGTATATTGATCAAGCTAGAAGAGAATTACAGTTTTATAATGCTTCATCTGAATGGAAACAATATAAAAACTGGCAAAAAACAAGGAATAAAAAAAGAGCTGATCTTGAAGCAAAATTCGGATTTGACACAAAACATTTGATGCATCTCGTAAGACTTTTACGAATGGGAAAAGAATGTTTGTTAAAAGGTGAACTATTTGTAGATAGAACAAATATTGATGCTGAAGAGCTTAAAGAAATCCGTAATGGTTCTTGGACTTTCGATCAAGCTGAACAATACACAAAAGACCAAGACAAAGAATTATCTGAATTATATTTAACTACAACTTTACCAAAATCACCCAATCGTGAAGCTATAAGTAAATTATGTGTAGAAATTGTCGATAATTTTTTAAGATAATATATAGAAAAAGAAAAAATGTTTTTAACTCTTTGTTTTTATGAATTTCCTGCTGCAAAAGCGCATATTGATTTTTGGGAAAAATCTATGGGTGATAGAATTATAGAAAAACAAGAATTTGATTCTATGTGCAAAGCTTTCTATATTAAAAAAGGAAATCAATTAGAACTTGTTTATTGTGTACCATTACATAGATTGATTATAAAAGATTTTGAAAAAGATTTGGAAGAAATTCCTATTTCAACGATATTCTTAAAAACTTTAGTTTTTGGAAAAATAAATAAAACAGATTTGTTACTGATTGATAGGTATACGAATGACGTTTCTAATGTGTTTGCGCAGAAGGAAATCTAAAAAATGAATGAAATAGAAAAAAAATACTTTGACAAACTTTTGTCATTAACAAATCCTGAAAAAGAGATAGAAGTTCTTTGTAAAGAACTTGGCATTAAACAAGAAAAATATCTTATATTTATAAATGCTGGAGGAATTTCTTATGTTATAAGAAAAATTGCTTCTGATATTATTTTTTCGCTATTAAAAATAGATAATAAAAGTAGAGTAAAGCTTGCATTATTTCATCTTGTCAGTGATTCAGATATTTTTTATATTAATAAAGAAATAGAACAACAACGAAAAGAATCATGGACTTATAGAGACTTTCAAAAAAGAAAAACAGAATTGTGCGATGAACTTATAAAAAAAGCTAATAATCTTTTAATAAATCAAGAAAAAAATGATTGAATTTAAAAATGCAGCTTCAACTGCTAGTTTAATTGTTTGTAAAGAAAACTGCGTTTATCTGATCAAACGAAAACATGATCCTTTTAAGGGACAATGGGCTTTACCTGGAGGATTTCTTAATTGCGATCAAGAATCTTTAGAAGAAGCAGCTGTTAGAGAACTTTTTGAAGAGACTAAGTTAAAAGCAAAGATAGAGTCGTTAAAACTTGTTATGGTTAACTCAAATCCCAAAAGAGACCCAAGAGGACATGTTATTGATCATGTTTTTATTGTAGTAGATTTTGATGGTGAACCTGAAGCTGCTGATGATGCAAGTGAAATTAAAAAATTTAATATTGATGCTTTACCAGAACTTGCTTTTGATCATAAAGAAGTATTATCGCGTTTAATTAAACCTTATAAGAATCTTTCTCTGTATTTTTAAAATAAATTAGGTCGCCCCCTTCAGGGGCGCGTGGATTGAAACACAGTATAATGATATTTAAGAACATGAACTCAAAAGCATTATATATTGTAAAAACTTTAGTCGATAACGGATACCAAGCAGTGTTTGCTGGCGGGTTTGTTCGTGATATGTTGATATGCGAAAAATCTAATGATATAGATATAGCAACTAGCGCTAAGCCTGAAGAAGTCGAAAGATTTTTTCAAAAAACTTTACCAATTGGAAAATCTTTTGGAGTAATTCTAGTCATAATTGACGATGAAAAATTTGAAGTTGCAACTTTTCGTTCAGATGGCGTTTATACTGATGGTCGTCATCCTGAATCTGTGATATTCTCTACCTTAGAAGAAGACGCGAGGCGGCGAGACATCACAATCAATGGTATGTTTTATGATCCTTTGGAAGATAAAATCATTGACGTCGTGGGTGGTCAGACTGATTTAAAGCAAAAGATAGTGAGACTTATTGGTAATTCTGTTGATCGTATTAAAGAAGATAAACTCCGTTTAATGCGCATTATTAGATTTGCTTCTCGATTTGGATTTGAAATCGAACCCAAAACATATCTTACTATAAAAGAACATGCATTTGAGTTAGTTACAGTGTCTGCTGAAAGAATTGCAGATGAGTTAACTAAAATATTAAGACTCAAGAACAAAAGAAGAGCAATTGAGTTATTGTTTGATACTGAGCTTATGAAATTTGTTTTACCAGAAGTTTTTGCAATGAAAGATGTTGAGCAACCTCCTGAATTTCACCCCGAAGGGAGCGTCCTTCAACACACACTATTGTCCCTTGAATTACTTAAAGAAAACGCTTCTGATGAATTATTATGGGGAACTTTCCTTCATGATGTTGGGAAACCACCAACTCAAACTTTTGAAGATCGTATTAGATTTTCAGGTCATGACTTAAAAGGTAAGTATATGGCTAAAGAGATACTCAAAAGACTAAAGTTTTCAAATGAATTTGTTGACCATGTTTGTTCTATGATAGAAAATCACATGAAATTCAGTTCAGTCGAAAAAATGAGAATTTCAAAACTTAAAAGATTTTTAAATTTGTCAAAATTTGACGAACATCTTGAGTTACATAGAGTCGATTGTTTGTCTTCACATGGTGGATTAGAATATTATAATTTTGTTTTAGAAAAATTAAAAGAATTTAGTTCTGAACACGAACAAACAAGAATTGATAAAATGAAGAGAATTGTTACTGGACATGATTTGATTACTCTTGGTTATAAACAAGGACCCGTTTTTAGAGATATTTTAATTGATGTTGAAGATCAACAATTAGAAGGTAAATTATTAAATAAAGAAGAAGCAGTAGATTACATAAAAAGCACATATAAACTTTAAGGAGATAATAATGGCAGAAGTAGTCAGAAATTTAAAAAAAATGGGAGCGAAAAATAGAGAGATAAATGCTTCAATAAAAGAAGTTATGAAAACAATTAAACAAAACAGAGAAGAAGCAGCAAAAAAGAAGCTCGAAAATCAGCAAAAAAGAAAAGTCGATAATCTCGAAAATCAAGATGCAAGTGAAACAAATCATATTTGAAACAGATATATGTTGTACACAATTTTGTGGTGACTATTTTATATAAGGTTTGATATGAACAATAAGTACGGTGTCGATGTCTCATACTTTAAAAAAGAGTTATCTGCTTTATCAATGTCATTGTCTGATCGGACGCCAGACGAATTATCGCGATATCTCGTCTGCCTTTCCGAAGTTGCCAAACCTCTTGAAGCTGAGGAGCACCATAAAACAGTACGCCCAAAATGTGCCGTGCAAGAGAAAAATTTGCGACTACAAACTCTTTACCGTTGCATAAAGCGTTTACTCTTAACAAAGCATTGTTCGTGTAACGGTAATACTGAAGATTTTCGACTTTGTCCGTACTGTGGTAAACGTACACACTATGGAGATCGCTACTGTTGTTCTTGCGGAAAGTCTTTATCAAGTAGAATGGGCAAATAACCTTATAGCGTAGATTGTTTGAAATTCACAAGGAATATATAATCATGTCACTTGTACATCGTACTGATGGTAAAAGAAGAGAAGTAAGCTCTATGTCAAGATCACCAACACAGGATGCATTGAGAAAACGAACAGAATCTGTTGATTGTAGTAGAACAGAGGCGTTTTTATGTCAAAACGACCTGTTGCTTAAAAATGTTTCAATATTAAAAGAATTTCGTGGAATAAAACCTTTTTCAATTAATTTTAAAAATAAATTTTCTGTTATTGTTGGCGAAAATGGTTCTGGCAAATCTTCGTTTTTTACATTATTAACAGATTCATCCTATCGTGATTTGATTAAACTTGACGTAATTGAAGATACACAGTTTTCTTTTTTTGATACTGAAAAACATAATCCAAGAATTAAAAATCATTTCGGAAAAAACATAATGTTTGAAGTTGCTTCTAGATTCCATTCACATGGTGAAGCAATATTGCCGATAATATTGTTTTCAAAAAAAATTGAAAATAAATTGATTTTAATTGATGAACCCGATGCGGGAATTTCGTTAAAAAATCAAAAAAAATTTTAACATTATTTAAAGCTACAAAATGTCAAATAATAATATCTACACACTCTTATTTTATAATTAAAAATGTCAAAGAAGTTTTTAATATGGATATAAAAGAATGGATTACGTCAAAAGAATATTTAAAAAGTATTGATGACAAAGTTTAATCTGAGAAGAGCGTTTTATGTCATTAGATGAATTTTACTTTTCAGTAGTATTTGTTGCTATTTTGGTTTTCTTTTGGTTATGTTGCTATTTTTCTGGAAAAGTTTCAGTAGAATTATGTCAGTTAAAAAAGTCCTTAAAAAAATGCGAAAAATTATGATGAATAATTAAATTGTTTTATCCATTAAGTTTTGAATATTGTTTAAGTAAAGATTTTATTTTTTTAGGATCGTTTTGTTTGTTTTTTATTTGTTCCCATTTATTACAAGCTTTGTTATGAATATCACCACCAATAGAATAAGCACCATCATAAGTTAATTTACCCATAAATTTTTTACAGGTCTTTTTTTTGCTGCAATTAAAACATGTTTGTTTGATATCTGGTTTATTTTCCGACTTTCTTTTATCTTTTTCTTGAAGCTCTTCAGCTCTAGCGATACTGTGAATTATTCCAATGTATTTATCGTGATCAGCAGCTCTTTTCATAAATCTCCATTATTAAAGTTTTCTATGAACTCGTTTTCAGCTAGTTTCATAACATTATCTATATGATCAAGATAACAATTGCATATTTCAAAAGCTCTTTCGTCTGAAACAATTCCTGAAGCATTCAATGAAGCTATACCTTCAAGTAAAAAAGACATAGCATGCAATCGTTCTGTAATATCTTCTTTTAAAGTAATCATATTAGTCTCCAAAGAGAAAATTCTATATTATTTTAACAATACTAAAAATAATTATTATACACATTTTAAAAAATGTTATAAATAAATTCATAAATAGAAACAATGAAATCTTTATCACATCAGAAAACGAGGAAAATATGACAAAAGAAAAAGTAACAAACAATTTTTGTAAATCTGAACAACAAATTAAAGTAAATGATTGTCTTTATTTAATTACATACAAATCTGGAGATAACCCAATTATTTGTAAAAAAGAAAATTTTGATATAAATCTTTCTCCAGTATCAGAATCTTGTTCTATATTTGAAATAACAATAAATAAAGTTTTTGAAATAAAAAGAACTTTGAGTTTAGTAGAAAAAAAATAATAAATTATGTATAAAGTATTGATTTATGGCGATAAAATTCCTCAAACTGTAGATTGTAGTATTGCGTTTCATGGTTTTGAAGAACTTGCATGTGATATTACAGTTTTTAGAGACTGGTTGTGTTTTAATAAAGAAGAATTCGAAAAATTTGATGTTTGTGTTGGTGGCGTAAACTTATGTCATTGGGCATTTTTAAAACTTGGAATAAAAAACTATAATATTTCTTGTTATCCTGAACAACTAAAAGATTTTTTTCATAGAGAAATAAATCAAGTAGAAGTTAAAAAAGTAATAAAAGAATATCCTCGTAATAAATTTCTAAAACCAATAAGACCCAAACAGTTTCAAGCTTTTACTACAAAAAAAATGTTTAATTCAAAAAATATCTCTTTAATTAATTTAGAAGAACATGAAAAAATATATGTTTCTGAGTTAGTAGACTTTAAGTCTGAGTGGAGAGTTTATGTAAATTCAAAAGAAATCAGAAACATTTGTTTTTATAAAGGAGATTGTTGTTTATTACCTGATATAAAAACTATAAGAACAATGATAAAGGTTTGGAAAACTTGTCCATGTTGTTATGCTCTTGATGTAGGAATTGTTTATAATTATCTTAAAAAAAAATTTGAAACTATTTTAGTTGAAATAAACGACTTTTATTCTATAGGTAATTATGGGTTAGAATCTGTAGAATATGCAAAAATGTTATATTTAAGATGGAAAGAAATATGTTCACTACACGTGCAGTGATGAACGAGATAAAAAAATATTGATTATAAAACAACTCAAAGTTATTAACGAATCAGGTATTCATGCACGTCCATCTTGCATGATAATAAAATTAGTAGAGGGTTTTAAGTCTAAGATAACTCTTGATGGATCTGATGCAAGAAGCATTTTATCTATAATGACGTTGGCTGCTACTAAAGGTAGAAAACTTGAACTTATAGTAGATGGTGAAGATGAAGAAAAAGCTGCTGAAGCTATAGAACACTTATTTAAAGACGGATTCTTTGAAAAACAATCAAAAAGGAGGAGTTTTAATGAAAAAAAACAATCAAGAAATTAGAGGTCTGATAACTAAGATAATTAAATATCAGACAAATTTAAGTATCGAAAAAGAAGCTGGTTTAAAAATCGAAAAAAAAATATTGTCAGAAAAAGCAACAAAAGCAAAAGAAATTATAGAAAACAGTTGTTTTGATGATAAAGAGAGTTTTTCAAAATTAGTTTCTATTTTGCTTAACGAAAATATTGAAATTGATGAAAACCAAGAACAATATATGAAAGTTTATCAATATTCATTGATTGTTTGTTTGAAAGAAGGTAGTGATAGAAGAGATGCAGAATTTTTTCGAGATACAAAGTTTTTAAAGACTTTTTTAGATATTGATGAATTATATAACGAGCCTATATTAAATAAAGACTATTTTGACGATGAAATATTATGGGCGGGTTTGTCAAGCAATAATGTTTTAGAATATTGTTTTTCAGATCAAGATATCTGTAAAAATTATTTTCGATTTGCTAATGATAGTGAAATAGAAGAATTTGTTAGAAAAATACCAGAAAAAATTATCAAAGATTGTTTTTCAACGATAATACTCACAGCGAATTTTATTAAATAAAATTGGCAAAAAAATGTTTTTTGACGATATAATAAATACGTTAAGAAACAAAGTGACAAAGGATAAAAAAATGATTCACTATCTTTCTGGTGACGCTACTCAACCAATAAAAACACCTGCTTATATTATCCATATTTGTAATAATCTCGGGGGATGGGGTGCGGGGTTTGTTTTAGCAGTTACTAAACGTTTTGGTAAAGGACCTGAATCTTCTTATCGTTTATGGTTTCAAAGTAAAGAAGACTTTAGACTTGGTCAAATTCAAATCGTGAAAGTCTCAGAACAAATTTCTGTTGTTAATATGATTGCGCAGAGAGGGTTTCTTGACAAAGACAATCAAAAACCACTAGACTTGAGAGCTTTAAAAGATTGTCTAAAACAAGTTTATTTAGTGACAAAGAAGTCAAATATCACAATACACATGCCTCGGATTGGTTGTGGTTTAGCTGGAGGCAAATGGGAAGAGATTGAGCCCGTTATTCAGAAACACATGACAGTAGATACTTATGTATATGATTTATAAAAATGAAACTTATAAGCAAAAATTACAAACACAGGTCGACAAAACAGCAAAGATATAATGAAAAAAACGAAATTCTTTGTACGTATTGTACAACATATAAAGAAAAAGAAGAGTTTCTTGAGAGCAATTTAGAAAAACATTTTTACAAATGCAAACTTTGTGAAACAAAATATAGGAAAGAAAGAATTGGCGATATAAATCGCATAATAGACAATATTTATGGTCACCAAAGATCTAATTGCGAAGTTTTATACTCTTGGGAACAATTTTCTCAATGGTTGATAAAAAAAACTAATTTTTTGGATTTATATTTGTTTTGGAAATCTGTCAATTATGACAAGAACTTTGTTCCTGCAGTGTTAAGAATAAATTCTTCAAAACCATATTCTCTAGATAATTTAAAAGTAACTACTGCAAAATTTGCTAGAACATTATGTTCTAAAAAGAGAGAAAAAAAAGTAATACAATTAGATAAACAAGGAAAAAAAATAGCAACATTTTGTAATGCTAAAGTTGCTTCTGAGTTTATTAATTACAAATTTTTTTCAAATATTCATTTAGTTTGTAAAGGACAAAAAAAATCTGCTGGTGGTTTTATGTGGAAATATGAATAATAAGTATATTACGAGAACATCGAAAACTAATTATACGACAAATATTTTGTAAGTTATTAGGGACATATTAAATGATATATACTGGAGAAAGACCAACGTTTGAAAATAGAGAATCTATTATAAGTTCAGTAATGAGGTATAAATCAGTTTTTCCCTTTTGCAAGAATAAAAAAATTATTGATCTTGGTTGTGGTATTGGACATGGTACAAAACTTTTAATGCTAAATAATGATGATAAAGAAAAAATCGTTGTAGGTGTTGATATTAATCTTGATTCTATTACAGAAGCAACTAAAGGAAATAAAGAATTCATATCTAATTTGTCTTTTGTTTGTCGTGACATTTTTAATGTTAATTTTAAAGGATTTGTTATTGTTTCTATGATAGAGTTTATAGAACATATTGAAAAATCTGAAGCTGAAAAGTTAATTAAGAAAATATCAAACAATGTGCAAACTCTTGTCTTAACAACACCTAATGGTGATTTTTTTAAGTATCATCCCAAAGATGATTCTGAATATAAAGGTTTTCATAAATGGCATTATGCTTATGAAGAACTCTTATACTTATGTAATAAAGAATTTAAGTTTGTTGAAGTTTATGCCCATCTTTTTGATCCTAAAATAAGACAATTTACTTCTTATATTGTTTTTGCAACAAATATGATATATGAAGGTGACTCGACCTTTTCTAACACACAGAAAGTCTATTGATATAAATACTTATGGTTGATTTTTTCGATATGTTAAAGACATAATTTGAAAGGTTATTATAGGTGAGTTAAAACGTAAAGAAGTTTTAAGTATAATACTTGACTAGATAAATTACTGATTATTTTTTTGTAGTTCTAAAAACGATTCATAAACAGAATCAATACTAATAGTTTTAACAGTTTCAGGTTTTGATATATAATTATGCTTTACTTTAGATTTTATTGGATAACAGTTATAAAATAAAATATCACATATAATTAATAACGAAGGAATGTCACAAGTTAAAGCGACATGTGCTGGTGAAGAGTCTATCCCAATAAAATATTTTGCATGTTTTATAAGCGCAAAATTATTAAATAAAGAATCTATACTGATAGCACAACTTGTTTTATTAGATATCTCTTTTAATATATACTCGTCTTTTTTTGCGCCAATTAAAACAATATGGAAATCGTTTTTTATTCTATTGATTAATTCTATAAATTTTTCTGATTGCCAATCTTTATTGTTCTTTTCTAAAAGTTTTGATATTTTATAATCTGTGTAAGAAACATTGATTCCTATATGACCTTCTGATGTCGAATGAACAACGACTAAAGGTTTTTTTATTTTTTCTATATATTGTTTAGCAAAAAAATCATTTTCCTCACTAAAATACAAACGACACTTGATGTCTTCTTGATATATATTACAAATTTTACATAATAATTCAGAAAGATTTAATTTATAGTTTTTTCTCCTTTGATATACCATATCAAATCCGTCTTCCCAATTATATAATTTTGAGAATTCGTTTATAAGATCTTTATTAATATCAAACGAATTAAAACCTATTAATTCTTTATATTTTCCTTTATCTAATAAAATTTGTTCAAGAATTGCACTATTTGAAGAAAAATTACAATTATAGATATAATCACAACGGCTACACCACATAGAAAAAACTTGATCAACAAAAGGTAGTTTTAAAATAACTTCTTGATTTCTTTGACAGAAAACTGATATATGACTATCAGGATATTTCTCTTTAATACTTCTTAATAAAGGTTCATGTCTAATTAAATCACCTATTCCATTTGACCAAGGTATAATTTGTATTTTTACCATATAATTAAATTTTGTATAAACTTTTTAAAAAACAGCGTTTTTAAAAGATTGTATATAAATAACTTTGAAGACATAGACAAAATTGTTTTAGAGAAATATAGGAGTAATAATGTCAATACAAAAAGTTATTTGGAGACATATAGAGAAACGAATTATTGAAAAAGATAATTTATATTATGTAGGTAGAACACTTTGCGTTGACAATAAAATTAGTGGTGGGATTGCGTTAAATTTAAATGGTATTGGATTTGTTTATTCAAAACATAAATTTATGAAAAACAGTCGCGTTTATATTCCAGAACATATTTTAAAAATCATAAAGCTGCTTTATATTGAAACAAAAAACGTGAAAAACTCTTAAATTGATACGTAGTGGCAAATCTATTTAAGACAAAAGCGTCTGATAATTTATATTTTTTAATTCAAAAATAAATTTTGGTAGTTTTATTTTTTTCTTTAGATATATAAAACAAAATTAGATAAAATAAACTTCGCTTAAGCATTACTTAAAATGAAGGAGATAAAATGAAACATATTTCGATATTAGATAACGATTTATATAAATTTTCAATGCAAAATTTTGCATTAAAAAACTTTCCTGCGGAAATAGTAGAGTATCGATTTTTTAATCGAAGTAAAAGAAAATTTCTGCCAAATTTTGTAGAAAAATTAAAAAACTCTATATCAGACATGCAATATCTTTCACTTTCTTCAGACGAACGTGCTTTCCTTAAACTTAATTGTCCTTTTGACGATGAATATCTTGATTATTTATCTACATATCGTTTTGATCCTTCTGAAGTTTTTATAGACCAAAAAGGTTATAATATCGAAATTACAATTAGAGGTCTTTGGCACAAAATAATACTTTGGGAAGTACCTTTAATGTATACTATCAGCGAACTTTATTTCTCAGGGTGTGAACCGAATCGTGAAGTTTTAAAATGTATTAATCAGAAAAAAGCAAAAAAACTTTTTGATAATGGCGTATTTTTTAGCGATATGGGTTCAAGAAGAAGATTGTCTTTTGAGAATCACAAACAGGTTATTGAAGATTTTATTCCTTATGCAAAAAATAATTTAATTGGAACGAGTAATCTGTATCTTGCGAAATTATTTGGTATTAAACCTATAGGAACTAAAGCACATGAACTTTATTCTTTGATGGGTTCTATATATGGTTTTATTCATGCAAATACTATTGCTTTAGAAACATGGGATAAACTTTATAAAGGAAAGCTTAGTATTGCTCTTCCAGATACTTTTACATCAAATGCGTTTTTGCATTCGTTTAAATATGATATTGCAAAATCATATTCTGGCGTTCGTCAAGATAGTGGCATACCATTAGAATTTGCTGATAAATTTATTAAACACTATGAAAAATTAGGAATTGATCATAAAACAAAAATATTATTATTCTCAGATTCTTTAAACGATGATAGAGCTATTGAAATAAATAAATATCTTGAAAAAAAGTATAAACGCCAACGTGAAATTAACCCTTGTGGAATAGGAACGTTTTTTTCATTTGACATTCCATACACAACGCCTTTAAACATGGTAATTAAATTAACAGGTCGTAAATATGAAAACTGTTGGATACCTGTAGTAAAAATTTCTGATGATAAAGGGAAAAACACAGGAAATAGAGAGATGATTGACTTGTGTCTTAAAACTTTCGAAAAATTTGGACATATTTAGAAACAAAAAAATAAAACACATTTATAACTAAAGAGTTTTTATGCTTAAAAAAATATCTAAAAAATTAAAAATCGACATAGAAAGAACATTATGTGATTATCGAAAAAAAATTGAAACAAGATATAAAGAAAAAACTGTTTTATATCGTTTAGAAATTTTAAGAAAATATTTTGAGTGGTATAAAAACGTTCCTAAACCAAATGAAGATAAAAATAAGAAGGTTATAACATATAAAAAAATTTTAATTAATAATAATTATGGGAAAAAAACAATCAATGGAAAATTGGCAGCTATAGATTCTTTTTATAAAGAAATTTTGGGTGTAGAAAGTATAACGCCACGTTTTAAAATAAAACATGAACTTTCTAAGTTTTATACTAGAGATCAGATAGAGAAACTAATCGCTTCTCATTCAAATATTAAACATCGCTTTATAATCCTTCTTGTTTATGGTGCAGGTTTATCTCTTAAAGATCTATCTGAACTTAAACACAAAGACATAAACATAACAAAAAGAAAAATTAGAATTAATAATACTGAAATACTTATAGATCAAACAATTACTTCTGTTTATAAAACATATAAAGAAAGTTTAGACAAAAAATCTGTTTTTGTTTTTAATGAGTGTCCAAGGACATTTCAGAAAATATTTGACGATGCTTGTCTTAAATCAAATGTACCAAATCTTGGTGGAATAAAAACTCTAAGGCACAGTTTTGCTATGCATTTGTTAGAATATGGTGTAAACATTAAATATATACAAAAATTGTTGGGACATTCTGATAGAAAGACTACAACAGAACTTTATAAATCAAATAATAAACAAAATTTTTATAGTCCTGTTTTTTTTCTTAATAAAGAAAAATTAAAATATACTACTAAATCTCAAGACATTAATATCACGTGGGTTTGTGAAGAATGTGGTTTTCGTATATCTTCATCAAACATAAAAGAATTACTTCTACATAATCATAATTAGTTTTTTACAAATTTATTTTTATTATCTACTTTTTAAGTATAGAATCTAATAAGATGTTTATTGAAGAAATGTTTTATCTTGAAAATGGAACTTATGTCAATGGAGTGTTTAATGTTTCTTATATAATGCTAAAATCTTATAGAAACAAACCTGGACAATATATTTCTATAAGCCTTTTTGATAAAACTGGTTTTATTGAATCATTGATTTGGGATTGTGATTCTTATTGTTTTGACAATATTGAACTTGACAAATTAATAGAAATTAAAGGAAAAATTCGAGTTTTTAATCAAAAAAATCAAATAATAATCAAATCGTTTTGCCAGTATTATGAGCGTCTAGGCAATAACAAAATTAATAATAAAAAACTTAAATTCTTATTAAGGAATTAGAGATGTTTATTGAAGAAATCTTGAAGTCTCAAAATAACACTGTTGTTGAAGGATCTTATCTTATTTTAGATGCCAGTCTTAAAGAATTTTCTGGTAAAGAAGGTAGTTTTCTTACATTTAAGCTCCAAGATAAAACAGGAATGATTTGGGCAAAAATTTGGGACAATGCAACACTTATTGAACAACAATTAAAAAATATTTCTATAGTAACAATTAAGGGTAGAACAAATATTTATAATAATAAGACCTCTATCATAGTTGACAAAATAAAAGAAGCTGAACAAGAAGATTATGATATAAAAAACCTTGTTCAAACATCTTTGTTTGATCCAGAATTAATGTGGAAAAATTTATGTCAAATTATGTCTGATAGTCTTATAAAAGTCGATTATAAAAATATATGGGATCGATTTGTTCATAGTAATATGATAGATAAATTTAAACTTTGGCCAGGTGGAAAAGGTTTTGTACACCATGCTTATCGACATGGACTTTTAGAACACACTTTGTCTGTGGTAAAAATAATTAAAATGTTTAAAGAAAATCTTGATATAACTTTTGATTTTGAAAAAACTATTTTAGGGAGCGTTCTTCACGATATAGGAAAAATAGATGCTTATACTTATGATAATGTTAAGACTCAAATGTCTATTGTTGGAAGATTGCATAATCACACTATAATAGGCTATTATATAGTGCGAAACATAATTGATGAAATAGTATCGAGTTCGAAAGAACAAATTATTGAAGATATTGGGCACATAATACTTAGTCATCATGGTTCAAACGAAAGTATATCAAAACCAATGACTATAGAAGCTAAACTTGTTGCATTTGCTGACAATTTAGATGCTGACCTTAATTATATGACATTACAATTAGAACACAATGCAGATGATACAGGTTGGATTTTCGATACATTAAACAATCAATTTTATTTTAAAAGACCAGAAATCATAAAAAGAAAACTTTTAAAACCTAAAGAAAAAATATAGAAATATGTATGAGCACAAAAATTTATAATGGTTATATAATACATAGTGAGTTATCTAGTTACGAAATAGGTTGTATATTAAAAAAAATAAAAACTAATGTAGATATTATAGCAACTCGTATGAGAGACAAACAGTTCGTAAATGTAGCAGTTACTTATTTTGATGATGTTTCTACAGGTTATAGCGAATATAAACAATTAGAAACACCATTTTATTATTCTGGAATGCAACAACAAAAAGCTGAACAAGAACTTAAAAAAGGTTTAAGAAATCCTTTATATGATTACGAAGTAATAATTAATTTTTATCCTCTAAAAAAGAAAACATTATTAACAATAAATACAGAACATATAGAATTAGCTAATGCAGTACTTAATTCTTATCATAGAATAAAATATTATGGGTACTGGAATAACACAGATCCAGATAAAAACTGTAGTGAAAAAGAATGGTATGAAAGAGAAACAAATTGGAATAAAATTTTTAAATGTTACACGTCTATATATTTTCAAACTTCTTTTAAAGACTATATTTATAAACATACACCTAAAGAAAATTTGTTTGAATTTATACCTACATTTGATAAAAGGTTAGAACGTCAAACTTCAGAATTTACGATTATACATTACATAAAGAAAGCACAAGAAAACGAAAACATATCTAACGAAAAAATGCATGAAAATTTTCATATTGTAATGAATGCTATATTGAAAGTAAATTCACGTATTGAAAATCGAGATCAAGAAGTAATTAAAGATTTTAATAAATATAAAGAACATTTAAAATTTCTTATGAAAAAAGAGTTAACTATAAAAGATCTTGAGACTGAAATTACGCATGTTTTCTAAAAGTATTATAAAGTCGTCTTTCAAATAAGGAGTTTAAAAGAATGAATGGTGTTTTTGTAAGAAGCGATGAAGGAATTGAACACGCTATTAGACGTTTTATAAAGACATGTGAACGTTCTGGTGTTTTATCTGAATTAAAAAAATATAGATATTATGAAAAACCAAGCGATGAAAAAAAGAGAAAATTAAACACTTCTATTAGAAGAAACATATTACAAGAAAAAATAAATATTGAAAAAGGAAAACGAAAAAGATTCTGACTTTTATTTTCTATATAGTTAATTGAAACAATATTTTTTTGTCGCGCTCTTTATAAGCGCGTGGATTGAAACATAAGAGCGTGGATTAAAATAAACAAACAAACTGTAAATACCCCTAAAACACATTTAACAAGGAGTTTATTATGTCTGCTGCACGACCAACTAATTTATTAATTTATTACGGATACTTGAATTCTTTCAATAGCACTGTGAATAGTTGGGACAATGAAAAAGTTGCTATTGATATGGCAAAATATGATATTTGTGTATTCGGTAATGGTGTTGCTGATCCTGGACATCCTGATTATGCAAACGCTCAAATAATTATTGCTAGACTTAAAGCAATTAAACCTGATATGATGATTTTCGGATATGCTTCTGCAAATCAAATATTAGATGATTTTCAAACTAAAGTAAATCAATGGGAAGTTCTAGAAATTGATGGAATTTTCATTGATGAAGCTGGTTATGATTATGGTGTTACAAGAGATGTACTTAATGCTGAAATTACTCATATAAGATCAAAAACTTATGCTACAATTTGTTTTGTAAATTCTTGGAATATGGATCACATTATAGGCATTGTCGATGATCCAAGTTATCCTAATACAACTTTTAACCCTGATTTGCATATTTCTTTGCTCGATTCAAGAGATTTCTATTTGCTCGAAAGTTTTTCAGTAAACACAGTTTCTTATTCAGCAAATGATGGATATGCTACAAAAACTGATTTCTTAGCAAGAAGTCAGAAAGCTATAGAGCATTCATATACTTTTGGTATTAATCTTGCTGTTGTAGGCGTTATAAACAATGATAATGTTTCTGGTCAAAATCTTTTTAATTTTAATTATCATTCTGCAATTATTATTGGTGCAGAGACTGTAGGGAGTTCAGACACTAATTATGGCTCTGGCTCAGCTGCTGTAAAATTTTGGACTAGAATTTCACCAAAACACATTGGAAGAACAGGTTCAGTTGTTATTGCTCAAAGTCTTTCAGATATTGATGTTATCATGAGGTTTGGCGATTATTCTCTTGTGGCTTTAGATTTTTCTACTGGTGGGCAAATAAGTTCAATACAAAAATGGTAAAGTTAAATTCGATATAAAATCATATAAGTGGGTATTACGCAATGAAGATTATCGATAAACAGAGTTACAGGTCTGAAGGACGTGGTGTCAATGAGACTGATAATGTGTATCGCGTGGTGCTTGTTGATGTCACTCAGCGTGAGCTTTTTGAAGTGGAGGCTTGGATAGCCAAACGACATGTTAAAGAATTGAAGTCTAAGCTAAAGTGTGAAATAATTGAAGATCTAAGTGAGATAGAATCGCATAGTAAATTTATACAACGAAAGTCTGTACGTGTTCGAGAGCTTGTCGAGCGTCTATTACATGATTAATGTATAGTTGCATTTTGACATATAATATATGAGTAAAATTATCCGATAATAAAATATTTTTTCATTGTAGGAACGTTCAAATGCAACTTTTTACTTGCAAAGCATGTTTTAATGAAAGATCAATAAAGAAATATGGAAAATGTTATTTACTCAACAAAACTTCAGACTTTGACCCATTATTCTGTCCTTATGATAGTAATGCTAAGCCAAAGTGGGTGAACGAACAATATTCTTTTAAAGTAGCAAAACGAAAAAATCGTACAACAGCAATTAAAAATAAATGTTAAAGTTATTTTGAAAATTGTTTTATTTAAAACTTATATAAGAAATAAACAAAGAATGATTAATATGTTTACAAAATATTAGGTTTATAGGAAACCATTATCTTGTTTTTTTGATTTGCTTAAGCCTATTTAGACTGATTAAAGAAAAAATTCAGAGATAAGATTGACGATAGAAATATTGCAAAATTAAGAAAATCCACCCTTGATAAAATCAATCATATTGTTTCTTTTGTTTTTCATTTCTTTAGATGCCCAAAATTTCATATAATCTTTTTTAATCATACTTTCTGTATTAAGAACGTCGAGAATATAAAAATTAGGTAAAATTTGTGGGTTTTCTTTTCTAAAGTCTTTTTCATCTAATTTTAAATATCTACAAGCCCATAAACCAATTGCAGCTGACCTTGATATACCTGCAGCACAATGTATTATTAAATTAGGTATTTCTAAAGAATTAATTTTATTAACAAAACTTATTATTTTTTGTGCTTCTTCTTTACTAAATAATTTACCAGAATTTTTTATGTTTTTATATTCATCTAAAGTCAGATCAGCAAAACAAACGCTTAATGTTGATACACATCCTAAGTTTTCTAATCGTTGTTTTACTTCATAATTTATAAGTTCGTCAACATTCCATATAGAAATAAGAGCCCATGGTTTTTCTGATAGTCTAAAAAAATTAAAAATAGAATCTTCAACCTGTTTCCTTGATAAAACAGAAATTTTTAGAATTGGCATTTTTTGCTTTTTCTTTCGATTTTGTTAAATTAGACTAGATTTAAAAAAGGAAGTGTATGAATAATTTGATAATTGGGTCTTCAATTACTTGGATAGTAGGAATGTGTTTTCTTTTAAAATCTATAGATACTCCTATTGTCAAACTATTTTCTTTTATAATAATTATAATAAATTTATGTTCTTCTATTTATTATTTAAAAACAAATAGTTTTAAGAAAACTCTTGAATTAAGAAGCTATACTGATAATATAGCTGTTATTCTCCTCACAATCATGTTTCCTTCTTTTTTTTACGGTTATCATATTCAATTATTATTAAGCGTTATTGTTAATTATTTCTACTTAAAAAGCAAACATCATATTTATAAAATCTTGATTTTTCTAACTTTAATAGAAACTATTTGTTATTTTGTTATAACTTATATGCAAAAAATGATGTTTGAAGTCGTCTTTAATTGTCTAACGACTTTATTTTTAGCTTTTGTTTTATTTATAATTAAAGACAAACTTCTTATTAATTCTGAAATAAAATATAAAAAAATAATAGACAATGTAAATGAAATTTTTAAGCATCAAATAACAAATACAATAACGCCCATGTATTACTATATAGATAAATTAAACGAACCAAATAGAACAAAAATGATTTGTCTTGTAGATAAACTTAAAAATATTGCACAGTCTAAAAACACAAATTTTGGAAAAATAATAACTTTAGTAAAATCATCAATACTATATACATCAGGAAAAAACATAAATATTACACTCGTTGATCAAGTTAATAAAAATATAGATGTAGATTCTTTCTATCTTTTATTAATTATATATGTTCTATTTGACTGTTCTATTAATAGTAACTCTACAGAAATAATAGTGAAATTTAACAATACAAAAATAGATATAATAGATAATGGGATTATCCATAAAAAATGTTTTTATTTTGAATCAGCAAAAGAATTACTTGATTTATTAAACATACCATCTAAAATTCTTTCTTCACATAATGGAACAAAAATCACATTAGACTTAAGGAACTGTATATGAAATCAAATAAACAATACTATGAAGATTTAGAAAAGTCTGGATCCCTTGAATCAGTACAAAAAGACGGTAAGCCTAAAACTTCATTAGAAAAAACTATTGCATTAGGGTACCCTATTATTGTCGCTATATTAACAATAATAACATCATTCTTACTTATTTTCAAAAGAAAAAAAATGGATTTTAAAGTATTTATTCCCCACATGATAATAGGTTCTATCTGTGGTTGGTTTTGGGGAATTTTTATGGAAAAACTAGATTCAAATTACCCGGGTTGGTTATTTCATCCATGGGCTGTAATAGGCCCTGAATGGATATTAACGATTGAAGACTGGTTATTTTATCCTGTTTGTGGTGCTTTTTTCTATACATTATTTCGATTGATAAAAAACACAAAAAAATCGAACGAATTATCTAAATGGTGCTTTCAAATATTTCATATTTCTATAACGCTTTTCTTTATTTATTTTACTAGTTATGCTGGCAAAAGTATTGCACTACAATTTGCTATTATTTCAATCCCTTTATTTTTCTATAGTTGGGATCGATGGGACACTTTACACTATTTAAAAATGTTTTTATTTATAATAATTTTTGCAACACTCTGGGATTGGGCTGCAGTAACTTGGATAACAAAAATTCCTGGTTTTTCTTGGGCTTCTCAATGGATCTACGTGACATTTGATTCTCAAGGAATAGCACATCACAGTTCTGTTTTTCTTTCATATAAAGAACATCCTTGGGCATGGATTTTTAATAATCCTATAGAAATCACACCATGGTTCGGAATAGCTGGTGCAATGTTTACATATTCACTAGCAATGGCTCTTGATAAATTTATTTATAAAAAAAATGATTAAAAAAAATGATATAACTTTTCAATTTAATGTTTTATGTCAACGAACAAAATGGGGTGAAGGTGACAGTGTATACACAGAACTTGTGTATATTACAACTGATGAGTTAGTTAGTTTTATCATTTATTATTATCATAATGATCTTGATAAAGTTGTAATAAGAAATTTATATGTTGATGAGAATAATAGAGAAAAAGGAATTGCATCTTCTATTATTAAATCAATACAACAATATTGCAAAAAAAATAATAAAGATTTGTGTTTATGGTGTCATAAAGATAGTTGGCTTTATGATTGGTATAAAAGAATAGGGTTTCAATATTATAACATAAAAGATGAAAATACAGTATGGATGATTTTCAACGATCTTTAATTTCTAATTAATAAAAAATTAATTTATGTTGTTTATAAGAGAATTTTTAAATTAAAATTGGCAAAAAAAACAAAAAATTCGATATTTAAAATGTGTAAAAAAAATGTTCATAATGATTTTTTTTGAGTGTTTTATTATCATAGGCAAACAAAACATTTTTCAAAGGAGATTTATATGTCTTATGTTTTTACGCCGAGGAAAGCTGATGAACCAAGAGTTTCTCTAAGTATCGAGAAAGAAAGCGCAGAAAAGCTGTATGCGTACGCTGACAAACTAAGAATGTCTGCAAGGCAGCTGGCAAGTATTCTGATCGGTACAGCATGTGATCGAGATCTTTACACAGAACTTTTTAGAAAAGAGGATGAAAATGAAAATTAAATTTTTGCTTTTGATTGTCGTGTTGTTTTTCTCAAGTTTCGCTTTTGATACTCTTAAAGTAGAAAACAAAAATGAGACTTATAATATGGGAATAAGTTTACTTGATCATTTTAATGTGTCTTTATTTTATAATGACACTCTATCGAGTGATTCTATAATAGTTAAGCCCACGCTTCTTGTAGATGACTTTAAAAACGATCGGTATACTTATATCTTGTCTGAAGTCAAAGGTGACACATTTGATGGGTGTCGATCTTTTCATGCTTTTGACTATGAAAAAAGTCAAGTAGTAATCAGATATTTTACACAGCAGGGGTCTACACTTTACTCTACGATCACTTATGAAAAAGTAAAAGTAGATGAACAAGTGCCAACGTGTGTTACTTTCAATCACATGTACATCATAGAAAACACACAAGTCCACTATTTTGTAAAAGATCAGAAAAGAGATGAGATACACTTGATATCTAAAACGTCTTCTGATAAAGCTTATGACATGGTATACACTAAAGATAATCTAGTGTATGTTTCTAGATCGTATAGACCAACAGTCTGTCGTAAGAATATATTGCAAGACAAGAACTTTTATACTGTTGATCTGTCTGGAAGACTTGTCAAAAGCACGACAATAAACAGAGTGATCATACAGTCACACGGGATTAAAAAACTAAGAATAAAGTGATCACTCTTAGCACATTCGAAGTGATCGCCTTATAGAAACTATATACAAACATTTTCAGTATGCTAGACACCATCTAACTGATAAGAAAGAGATGATGAAATGATAAACGAACTAACAAACGATCAAGAAAAATTATTATCTGTTTATAAAAAAAAATGGATTGATATCGGACTATCTACAAAGACAATATCTGACGATGAATGTAAATCAATAATAAACAACTTATATAAACACGTTCTAAAATACGATCCTCCCACAATTATCATTATGAACAACCCTATCACAACT
The DNA here is from genome assembly GCA_028717785.1 of Candidatus Nanoarchaeia archaeon. The sequence goes on from JAQUND010000003.1 coordinate 82,350, forward strand.
TGGTTCGCTACTTTATTATTACAAACTAAAAAAGATCAAGTTGAGAATCAAGTTCATGATCAAGTTGGGAATCAAGTTCATGATCAAGTTCATGATCAAGTTCGTGATCAAGTTCGTAATCAAGTTGGGAATCGAGTTTTTAATCAAGTTGGGAATCAAGTTTTTAATCAAGTTGGGAATCAAGTTCAGAATCAAGTTCGTAATCAAGTTCGTGATCAAGTTCATGATCAAGTTCATGATCAAGTTGGGAATCGAGTTTTTAATCAAGTTCGTGATCAAGTTCATGATCAAGTTCATGATCAAGTTCGTGATCAAGTTGAGAATCAAGTTGAGAATCAAGTTTGGGATCAAGTTGGGAATCAAGTTCGTGATCAAGTTGAGAATCAAGTTCGTGATCAAGTTTGGGATCAAGTTGGGAATCGAGTTTGGGATCAAGTTGGGAATCAAGTTCGTGATCAAGTTGAGAATCAAGTTGAGAATCAAGTTTGGGATCAAGTTGGGAATCGAGTTTTTAATCAAGTTCATGATCAAGTTCATGATCAAGTTGGGAATCGAGTTTTTAATCAAGTTCGTGATCAAGTTCGTGAAAATGTAAAAAAAGTAGTGTTTCCTTATATGCAGGGTCATTGGGATACAGGTTATTTCTCATTTTATGATTATATGCAAAATGTCTTAAACATAAAACTAGTTCCCTCTTTCAATTATTATCTTGAGACATCTAAACTAGACTTCATATATCCACTCAAAGATTTCTGTGTTGTATGCAGAAAACCAATTTCTTATACTTTTAATAATACAAACGTATTACATAACGAATCAGGCCCTGCAATTAAATATAAAGACGATTTTGAAATTTACTGTCTTAACGGTGTTACTGTAAAAAAAGAAATAGTGATGACACCTTGGGATGAGCTTGATTCTAATTTGGTTCGAACAGAGACAAATGTAGAGATACGTAGAGAGATAGTAAGGAAAATAGGAATAGAAAAAATTTGTAAAGATTTACATGCAAAAATAATAGATAATAAAGATAATTATGAGCTTCTGCTTTTAGATAATAGACCTTACTTGAAAATGTTAAATCCGTCTATCGGAGTCTATCACGTAGAAGGAGTACCGTTAGAATGTAAAACAGTTGAAGATGCATTGAATAGTAGAAAGCCAGAAAAACTTAGACGAATTCCTATAGATGAAGAAGGAGGATCGAACTGGTATCAACAAGGAGATGTATGTGTATGGCCATCAAATGCTAAAACTGTAAAAAATAAACCTATAATTTTAACATAAGGAGCAAAAAATGAAAAAGCTTAAAAAATCCGTATTAGCTGAGGGAGAAACTACAGGACATGCACACGTATTAGACGCTAATGTCGATGTATATGAACATGATGATGGAATAAAACAATTTTCTTTAGGTTCAGATACAACTTTGATTCATGAAGAACACAAACCTATAACACTTCCTAAAGGTGAATATTGCAGCGACACAGTATTAGAATATGATCATTTCTTAGAAGAATCAAGGAAAGTTCAAGACTAATATAAGTGATTTTGAGCGTTATAGGTGATTAGTATTGATTTTTTGAAAAGCAGATATTGTATGTCCGTTTTGCGGAAGCGAATGACCGTTTGATATTGAACCAGGAGCGATATATTGTCGAGATTGTGACGGTGGTGTCGAAAAACACTCTATATTAAAGTTAATTTGGTTGATTCATGGAACAAGCAGGCGGGGCAAGGGGAAGAAAAATTTTTACAGTCCGCTTCGTCCACCAACAGTGATTATACGGCGGCCCTTATGCGGATACGTAGCATCGTGCGCGGTCGTGGCGATAATGTTACAAAGATAGGTAAGGTGAGCGACGTGTTAGCGGGCATTCATTTTCACAAAGCGGAAAACGACGCATAATCGCGGCCCTTATGTGCAATGGCCTGTGAGAGCAATATTGTAGGCCTCGCCAAAGAAAGGTAATTATGTCTCTTTACAGTGTAGATGAAGTTTGCCGCGACTGTGAAAATGTGGTTCTGTGCTCTGAATGTGAATCTGTTAAATATTGCAGTGTAGGTGCATCTATCAACAGCATCAATGGTACATGCGAGTCGAAGAAGATGCGGCTGAAAACCGCTGAGTCGCAAGCCACAGACACATAACAGCGCCAGTCCACCATGCTCAAAGCAGTGCAGTGGACAAGTGGCGTGGGACGTTAGATTTTTCAGATACTACTGTTTAATACAATAAAAAAATAGAAAAGTGTTTTATGAAAAACGATAAGAAAAAAGTTAATCTAGAAAAAAAAGAACTAGATAAAAATTATGAAGAATTCATTAAAAAAATGAATGAAATAAAAATACCTGGTTCTCCAAAATATACAGTTTTAAACAAAAAATATGACTAATAATTTATTTTAATTTTAAATTTATTTGGCAAAAAAAATAAAAAATTCGATATTTAAAATTAAAAAGTATAAATAAAAGAAACATGAAGGACAAAAAACATGCTGATTAATTTATGTCAGATTGACACAATAGTGGGTGATTTTAAATACAACATTGACAAAATTATAAATGTTCTAGTTTCAAATAATGCATCAGAAAAACAAATTTTTGTTTTTCCTGAACTAACTATACCCGGATATCCGCTTCTTGATCTTGTAGATAATAAAGTTTTTGTTGAAGAGCAACAAAAGGCTTTTGATTATTTTCTTCAAAAAACTTCAGATAATGAATCTTTAATAATTGTAGGATATTTAGAAAAAAATACTGGTTATGGAAAAAGCTTATATAATTCAGCTGCAGTTTGCTACAAAGGCACGATCATATTCAATTATAGGAAAAGGTTACTACCTACTTATGATGTCTTTGATGAAGCTAGATATTTCGAGCCTGGTACAGAAATGGGATTATTCCATTATAGAGGTAAAAGAATTGGTTTAACAATTTGTGAAGATTTATGGTATGAAAATAAAATGTATAAAATAAATCCTGCAAAAGAATTATTTAATGCTAATGCAGAAATTCTTATATCAATAAATGGTTCGCCTTCTATTGTCGGGAAACATAAACAAAAAGTCGACATGATTAAAAACATTAGCAAAAAGTATGCATTACCTATTGTTTATGTAAATCAAGTTGGAGGTAATGACGATATTATTTTTGATGGCAATAGTTTTGCGACAAATAAAAAGGGCAATATAGTATTATCTATGAATAAATTTGAAGAACAAATTTGTCAGATTCATTCAGAAAATCTTAATTATCATTCTTATGGAATCAATCCCAAAGGATACACACATAAAGCTTTCGATTCTGATCGACAGTTTTTTTACGAACAAGCTGTTTTTGGAATTCGTTCATATATTGAAAAATGTAGATTTCCTGGTGTAGTAATTGGAGAATCAGGAGGAATTGATAGCGCTGTAGTAACTGCGCTTGCAGTCAAAGCTATTGGTGCTGAAAAAGTTATCGGAATCACAATGCCATCTTGTTTTTCATCTACAGGTAGCCATGAAGATTCTGAACTTTTATGCAAAAACCTTGGAGTAAGAATTTATAAAATACTAATACACAAATATTATGAAAACTTGCTCTTAGATTTTAATAAAGAATTTGAATCTAAAATGAGAGGAGTAATGGAAGAAAATCTTCAAGCTCGTATTAGAGGCATGATTCTTATGTCATATTCAAATAGATATGGACACCTTGTTCTTTCAACAGGAAATAAAAGTGAACTTTCTGTTGGATATTGCACTATGTATGGAGATATGTGTGGAGGATTATCTCCCATTTCTGGCCTATACAAAACAGAAGTTTTTGATGTTGCTAAATATATTAACGAAATTAACAATAAAGAACTCATTCCTCAAATAATCATTGACAAAGAACCTTCTGCAGAATTATCTTTTGACCAAAAAGACACTGATAATCTTCCTCCATATCATATTCTCGATGCTATACTCAAATTATTTATTGAAGGCGAATTGCTTGATATTAATGAAAAGAAACAATGCATAAAAACAATTCGTTCTTCAAACGAAAATCATGTTTCGAAAGTTCTTAATTTATTAAAAAAAGCTGAATTTAAACGAAGACAATCGCCTATCGGTATCAAAATGCATAAAAAAGACTTTGGATATGGTAGAAGAATACCTATTGTTCAAAACAATGTTTTCAACATTGGAGATATTTATGATGTATCGTTGTAACAAACGTGGTCATATTTTTTTCTGGTCACCACCTAACCATTGGGGACCTATTTGTCCTATATGTGGCGATCAACACTCTTATAAACTACCAGAAAAATAATGGACACAGAAGACTACTATATCAAAACAAAACAAACACGAGAACTAAACAAAAAAAAGCCATCCCAACACAAAATACAGTCGTCTATAAAAACAGTCTAAAGATAAAATCACAACTAAAAAAACATACCACAAAAATACGACCACACC
>JAQUND010000003.1:86900-108985 GCA_028717785.1 Candidatus Nanoarchaeia archaeon
GACCACACCACTTGCAATCAATACAAATCTTCAAAAAAAAAGAATGAATAAAAAAGATCAAAAAACTAATACATTCTCGTCTATCATCACAAAAACATAAAAAATCACAAAACCAAAAAGAACAAAACACCAACACTATACAACTTTAAAAAACTAAGATCAAAACAATCACCCTTATAAAAACCCTATACACAAAAAAATCACAAAAAATACTTAATATCATACGACAACTAATCTATTACCCCAATGGAAAAAATTTCGTTCAACACAAAAAACAAAACAAACTACAAATATGAAAAAAAACACCCGACGAAACCACTGATTGATAAATTAAAACCTGAATCACAAAAAAACAATCATAACATACATAAAATAACCAAATGACAAACATCTAAATCAAAACTTTCCAACACTTAATCAAAAAACAACTATATAATAACAAACATAGAAACAATTACCAGACACGCAAACACCCTACTCAAAAACCCAGAAAAAACTAACTTATACACCATCACACGCGCACATAATAAAATCTAACAAACATACCCCCTACACCCACGTGCAACCACAAATTTTCTTAACAACATGCTATACATCATAGTTCACACTTCTCTCTACTTTTCTATCTTTCTACTATTACATTCAGTTCAACTACAACACTATATCTCCTATACAACTAATAATCTGTTCAACTCTATACGCTCTGATCACTTCATCTATCTATCTTTCTGTTCTATCACGTTCTATCACCCTGATCATCAGTTCAACTACCTCTCTATAACTCTCTAAACGATCTATTTAATAATCTGTTCAACTCTATACGCTCTGATCACTCCCTATCATCAGTTCAGCTATTAGGGCCGTTTTTTTGCTGATCAGTGATCTAGGGCATATAACTTAGTTCTTGATGTTCGGGCAAGTGTGTTGATCGATTGACGTAGAGATCAAGAAGATAAGCGTATGGCGTGAAAGGGTTTAGAATGTCCAGAGATTCGTGCGCTAGTTGCTTCGCAAATAAAAGTTTGAAATAGATGTTAGACGTTTGGTTGAATTTGGTTTGTTGTTCGATATTGTGAATATGAAAAGAAAGAGACGATGGATAGTTGCTTATCGTTGTAATAAGTTTGGCATGAGTATACTTTGTAGGTTATCGTTTTGTAAAGCTGAGTGTAAAGATAAAAAATGCATCGGGTGTTCTGATCGTGGAAACGAAGATCTTTTAAACGAACGTGATCATATAGCAAAAAAGAATCGAGGAGAAAGATGATTATTGATACAGATAAGATTAGGTCGTTGATAGAAGTTAATAAGAAATATGGTACGGGTGAGAGTAAAGATCGAACGATGATGTTGTTAGAAAATTCTTTGGAGCTTATCGAGAGTTTGGCGAAAATGTTTGATGATGATGATAAGCAAGATAGTTCAAAAGGTTTGATTGAATATCCAATATGTTTTACGAAAATAGAGTTGGAAAATGCAAAGAAATTCTCTGGCTTTTGATTGTTTTAAAGTAATCTCTTTAAATAAATTCTACAAATCAATTCTATAAAAACAAACTTGAAATATTTGTCGTGATCAGTTAGATGGCGACTAGCACATTCAAGTGTCTTGTCAATAAATTCCAATGGTTAATAGATTTCGTTGTGATAGACGGCGAGCTAGATGTGTTTCTCGTTGTTTTGTGTATGGTTTGATAGTTTTTTTTGCAAGTGTTAGTTAGGAGTGTAGTGGTGTAGTAGGAATGTTTTTTGTTTGTGATTGAGTTGTGAGGTGTTGAGTTAGTGTGTTGGTTGGCGTGAGGATTTTGTGATGGTTTGTGTGTTGTGTGTTAGTTAGCGCGTGCGCGTATAAGCTCGTGCGATATAACGGACTGTGTTTGAAAGATAAACGCGTGCGCTGAAGCGCTGGTCGCGTGTGCTTGTGCGCGCGTTATGATGTGTTAGAGTAAATTTATGGCGTGTGCGTGTAGAAATTTTCGTAATTTAAAGCGCGGGTGTGGTTTTGTAAGTTGGTTTTAGAGCGAGGTGTGTAGAAGTTGTTTGTTTGGAAAAGTGTAGATTGTGGAATGTTTTGGGTGGGCGTGTAGATTGTGGAATGTTTTGTTGGGCATGTGGGTATAATAGGAGTGAGCGTGCGATATTTGTTATAGTGAAATGATTGTGGGATAGTGATGGCAATAGGAGTGGGTGTGGGCGATATCGTTAGTAACAAAGGAGAGCGTGTGCAGATAAATGAAATGATGAATAAGTTGAAGGCTGATAAGGTGTTGGTTGAGGAGATTAAGTGTCTTGTCGGGCGTCATGTTGATCCTAATGTTATTTTTGAGTTAGAGAATCAGTTGAAGTATAAGGAAGTTGAGGAGAGTTTAGAGGGTGTTCAGAGGTCTGGTAGTTTTGTATTGGTTGCGAGTAAGTTGGCGAGGGTGAGGAGTGATATTAAGAAGATAAGGTCGATAGATTATTCTGTGTGTGAGTATCTTACGTCGTTGAATGTTGGTTGGCGGAAGAGTAGTAGAGATGTCAAGAAGGATGTTGATGTTTTGAGGCGTGTTGATTATGATTTTTCGTGTGTTGATATTTTTGATGTGATAAGAGATGAGAAGCTTCCTGTTGTGTTGGGGAGTGAGCGTGTGATAGATCTTGTGAAGATGCCACATTTGCTTGTTGCTGGGTCTACGGGATCGGGTAAGTCTGTGTTTTTGAATCTGGCGATTATGTCTATTTTGTCGAGTGTGTCTGATGTTCAGTTGGCGTTGATTGATCCAAAGAGGGTCGAGTTTTCGTTGTATAAGGGGTTGTCGAATCTTTTTATGCCTGTAGCGACGAAGTATGAGCAGGCTGATATGATGTTAGAAGAGCTTATACTTGAGATGGAGAGAAGGTATTTGTTGCTTGAGAAGGCTGGTGTTAAGTCAGTTTGTGATTATAATAAGAGATCGAAAGAGAAGATATCGTATATAGTTGTTGTGATCGATGAGCTTGCTGATTTGATGCTTGTGTCTGATCATGGATTAGAGGTTAAGATAACGAGGTTGGTGCAGTTGGCGAGGGCTGCTGGGATACATTTGATAATGGCGACTCAGAGGCCAGTTGCTGAGATTATGACGGGATTGATAAAAGCTAATATGCCTGCAAGGATTGCATTTAGGGTCGAGAGTAAGCAAGATTCGAGGATTATTCTTGATGAGAGTGGTGCTGAGACATTGAAGGGTGCAGGCGAGATGATTTTCAAGTCGTTTGGTCAAGTGGAGAAGCAACAAGGGTTGTATCTTACTGATGATCAAATCAAAAAGATCTTGAGAATCAAATGATCTATGATGATCTCTTAGATGTGTCTAGCATCGTGAAGTTTAATGTATATAATAATATATGTTGTTTGTGTAGTGATGTGTTCGCAGTATATTAGACTGATTCGTTTGTAGTGGCAGAGGGGTGGTGTTTGTTCGATATCGTTTTTTAATAAGGAGAGAATAGATATGAATGAGAGACAGAAGATTAAGTTGATAGAGCAGCATATAGATTTGCCTGTGCGTAAGGTTTTGTATATTATTTCTCATGTTGTTTTAGTTGAAGGGTTGTGGGGGTGTTTGGAGAGTTATGGTTTAGAGAGAACTGAGGAGAATCATGAGTTGGTTGTAGAGCTTGTTCAGACTAAGATAGAGGGTCCAGATATGGAGAGGGAGTGGACAGAAGAGGAGTACGAAAGTTTTGTTAAATGGAAACCAATAAACAAAGAGGTTTAAGATGCCATCATCAACAGTGTGTGCGGTTTGTCTTGTCGCAAAAGCGATCGAGAAATATGGGATTGAGATTGAGCCTACAAATAAGAGGTTTAGGGAGTCGATTACTTCACTTAAGTTGAAGAGGCATGATGAAGCGGTGAACGTGTTATGGTTTAATTATCCTATAGATAGTGGTATGACGACGGGTTGTGTTTCGTGCGAAGATGTCGTTGATAAGTTGTGTGATAAAAAGTTGGTTGTATAGCGAGAGTTTTGCGATATTGTTTTTATTAAAAAAATGCGAAGTTAAAGAAATTCTGAGAAAGATATCAAAAAAGTACAAGATCTTTTAGTTCTTGAAGAGAATAAGGAAGGAATTAGTAAGATATGATGTTAAAACCTCAAAGATATAAAGATTATCTTGTTTTTCGTTTGAGTGGAAGTTCGAAGGATAGACGAAAGCAATTGAAAGAGATAAAAAGAACGTATAGTGAATGTTGTATAAGGTGTTCAGCGCCTTGTACAGTTAAATATGTTGATAATGTTCGTATTCTTGTTGAAGTTCCAAGAACAATTGTTATTGTTTTTTATTTATTATAGTTTGGTTGTTGTTCAGAATCTCACGATATCTTTTAGCGTAAATATTAAACAACAACAAGGAGGACAGAATGAAAGCGACGTTTTATGATCTTGGTGGAGTTAAAACTGCAGAAGAGGCTTTGGATAAGTCAGCTTGTAATTGGGAAGCACAACTTATCGAGATGGTTACGACGAATGGTATTAATGTTCCTGAACATAAAGCTGTTGTTCGTTCTGATAATAATTGGGTGATTGGGGTTGTAGGGAGTCGGTATCGGCCTTTGCAGCCGAGTTTTGCTTATAGTTGGTTTGATGCTGTTTGTGCACAGCATAATGCTGCTTATACGGGAGCGTATGTGATTGATGGTGGTCATAAGGTGATTCTTGAGGCTACTGTTAATGGTGCTATTGAGATCAGAAAGAATGATGTTGTTTTTCAGAAGATACAGTTGATTAATACATTTGATGGGTCTTATCCGTTTACTGCGCAGTTTATGGTTTGGCGGCAGGTTTGTAAGAATGGTTTGATGGGTTGGGCGAAAGAGAACAAGTGTAAAGTTCATCATACGAAGAATGGCGAGATTAAAGCTGCTGAAGCTATGAGGGTTTTGTCTGCAGGAACTGTTTTTTTTAAGAGGTTTGAGGAGCAGTTGAGAGTTCTTTCTCAGAAGGTTCTTGATAGTGCTATGGTCGATCGTTTTATTAAAGAGTGTTTTGGCGAGGGTGGTGGGACAAGACGTGAGAATTTAGTCGAAAAGGTAAAAGAGTGTTATGAAGCAGGGATGGGAACTGGTCAGGGAACTGCTTATGATCTTTATAATGGATATGTTGAATGGATTGATCATTATCGTTCAAGTGATGTTGAGACACGGCTTGCAAATTCGGTTTTGGGCGCGACGTATTTGAAAGAAACTGCGTGGAATGCGATTAATAAATTAGTATAATTCTTTCTCTTTCTCTTTCTCTCCTTTTGGGCTCTGACTTGAAAAAGTTGGGGCTCATTTTATTTTGGTAGATTTGTGTAAACACGCGATATAATGATAGTACAATTAAACTGAGGAGAAGATATGGCTGTATTATTTGTTACATTTTTAGTTATAGTTGTGGTGTTGATTTTTGGTTTGGTAGAGAAGTTGTTTTGTTCTGTTTTTCCTTTTCTTAAGTATGTTAAGTATGTTGGTATGGTTGTATTATGGCCTGTTGTGGTTTATATGCTTATGAAGGAGTTGGGTACATCAGAGATTGTCGAACAGTTTGTTGCTGTTTGTATGTATACTGCGATTTATTGGGTTATGGTTGTTGCTATCAAGTTTGTTCTTGTTCCTGTGACTATGTTGTTTGATTTGTTTAAGATCGCAAAAAGTCCAGATATAAGAGAAGGTTCTTATAGGGTTTGAATTGGCTGAAAAATTAGTTTTCACGATATAGTTAGTGCGAGGAATGCTAATTTAAAGAGGAGATAGAGATGAGATTAGAAAGTAAGCCTACGGAAGTTGTTACATCGCAGCAGTTTACTGAGTTCGAGTTTGGTATTAAGTCTGCTGATATGGGTCTTGTTTTGGAGATTCTTCGGTCTAAGTTGTATTCAAATCCGATAGGTGCTATTTGTAGAGAGATTGCTTCGAATGCAAGAGATGCAAATCGTGAATCTGAGAATAATGTTCCGATAGAAATTGCGATCAATAGTTCTGTCATCTCTATGAGTGATATGACTATATCGTTTAGAGATTATGGGCCGGGTATATCACCTGAGCGAATGGCTGATGTGTTTGTTAATTATGGGAGTAGTACGAAGAGGGAGTCAGATGAGTATACTGGGGGTTTTGGTCTTGGTGCAAAGACTCCTTTTAGTTATACTGATAATTTTACGATTGAAACGATTGTTGCTGGGATAAAGTATACTTATGTAGCTGCGATTGAAGAAGGTCGTAAGGGGAAGATATATTGTGTTAATACTGAAGAGACTCAAGATAATCAAGGGACAACAATCATTGTACCTGTCAAGCCGTCAGATCGTAATCTGTTCGAAATTGAAGTTTATAAAGCTACGATTTTTTGGGATATGCGACCAGTTTATAAAAATTTTAAGACAAGAATTGAAGATAATGGTTTTAATATCATGCATGATGATGAAAACTTTTTGTTTGTAGAACAGAGTTTTTTGTCATCAGGTTATGGTCTTTTGCTTGATGGTATTTATTATCCTATATCTTCAAACATTATGGATTTTGCTTCTAATACAGTTTATGGTTATCTATTCGTTTTTAAATTCAAGCTTGGTGAATTGACTATTTCAGCGAATAGAGAAACACTTCAATATGATGAGAAAACAAAAATAGCAATCAATAAGAGGTTTGTTGAATTCATAAATATGTGTAAGTCTATTTATGAAAAACAATTTAAAGAAAACAAGACGTGGTTAGAAGCTTCTTTGTTTAGTAAACAATTCAATATATACTATAGAGCGCTTGAAGAACAGATTTCTAAAAAAGATCCTTATTGGGTTGAAGTAAGTCTTTTTAATAATAAAAGATTGAATGCAAAACTTGATTTTATGTTTAAAACATTGGTTTTTTATCATTGCGAATCTGATTCAAAAACAAGTTTTTCGAGAACAAGGATAGTTGATATTAATAAAAAGTTTACTGAAGAATGTTATTTATTTGATAAGACTATTTCTTTTGTTCCTTTGAAAGATGCAACGATTTTTTCTAATTTAACGACAAACGGTTATATAGCGATTCGACCGACTAATCCTAAATTTTTGAAGTTTAGTTCATTGATGTTTAAAGAAAAGAGAAGTTTTGCTAAAGAAATGAGAATGTTTCTTGATGATGTGAAGTTGTTGAACGAACTTGGGTTAAGTTATAAGTTGTATTCTGGTGTCGAAAAAATGAAAGTGACAAAAGATGAATCAATTAAAAACTCGAGTTTAAATCAAAGAAAGCGAGATCTTTTAAAAGTTTATGTTTTAAATATTCTTGATTTGGGACTTTCTTCTTCTTATTCTATAAGAAAAAAGGTTGGTTCTTATACTTATTTAAAAGTAAAAAATGAAAGCGTGACTTTTAAATCGGATACAGAACTTGAAAGAGAAAAATATGTTTTGTATCTTGTAGATGATACTAATAACATTCCCGATATTAATTCTGACGATATCAAGATGTTGAGATTTGCAATCAGATTGAAATTGATTCCTGATTTTACTATAATTTTTGCAAATCGAAATCGAGGTCAAAAACTGGTCTCTTTGTTTGGGACGCTTGAAGATAGAATCAAATTGCTTACGCCATCTATTATCACTCAAATAGTTGATTTAGGTCATACGAAAGATTTGCTTAATGATCGTGAATGGTTAATAAATATAAATTTTGTTTCGAAGAAGTTTAGTTATCTTGTGTCTTCTTTAAAACCTTTTATGACAAAAAATGAAAATTTAGTCGTAGTACCAAGTGATCTTCTCGCAAAATACGAAAAAATGAGTCAAGTGTCAACTTTGAAACCTGTGATCAATGACTTTGACAAATGTTTTCCTATGACTGGACTTTTATCAAACTATCAAATCATGCGCGATTTAAAGATAATAAATGATTATATTAATTTAGTCGAAAAAAATATGATCGAAAACAACCAACTGGTATAAAAACTCAATCAGTTTGAATAGGCACGAGCATATTAAAATAGGTATGACAATAGTTTAATATGGTCAGTATTTCGAATGTGATAGTTTAAGTCGTAGTAATAAGTTGGCAGATAGATTGAAAAGAGTCGATATATATTAAGGAAACAAATTGTTGTTGAAGGAAACTTAACGAGGGGGTAATGTAAACAAATAAACCATGTTTACAAGAGAACAAATTCGGTAGAGGTTGTTGGAGTGGTTTCCAACTCCTCGTTAAGTTTCTTTTTTATAGTAATCTGAATACGAGTGATATAATACATTAATTAAAAACAATTATCAGGAGTTCGTGTTATGGCAAATTGGATGTCTACTGGATCGTATTTAGTAGTTTCGATAAAATCTTGTCGTCCGATCACACTTGAAAAAGGTACTGAAAAATATGAGAAAGTTTTGTCTTTGTTGACATCAAGTGCATCAGATGACGATCTTATCGCTGCACTTGATGTTGGAAAAAAGATAGGAGAATTCAGTAATGGAGATTTCAGTGTTGATCGTGATTCTGGTGTCGTCACGTTTGATGGTCATGAAGTTCATGATACAATAACAGAACGTATAGTACAGTTCTGTAAATCTGATCTTCCATATCTTCCTTTGCTCAATTTCTGGAGAAATGTTCAGAATAATCCAAGCGATGAAAGTAAACGTCATTTGTTTCTTTTTTTGGAAGCAAACAAGATGCCCATTACACATGATGGGTGTTTCTTAGCTTATAAGGGAGTAAAAAAAGACAGGTCAGGTGATTTTGTCGATAAACATACTGGAAAGTTTTGTAATAATATTGGTTCTGTAGTTACTATGAATAGAGAAAATGTCAATCCTGATAGAAACACGACTTGTAGTCAGGGTCTTCATGTTGCTTCTCTTCATTATGCAAAAGAAACGTATGGAGGCGATGTTATTTTAGAAGTAAAGGTGAATCCGTGTGATGTTGTTGCAGTTCCTTGCGATTATAATAACGAAAAAATGAGAGTGTGCAGATATGAAGTTGTCGGAATAAGTACAGGTAAAGGTATTGATGCTGTTCAGTTAGTTGATAGGTCGACTGAACGTGCTATAAAAAAGAATGCAACAAAGTCACAAAAACAAAGTAAGAAGAAAATAAGACGAGAAGCGAAAGAAGAGCATAGAGAGCTTGTCGAGAGACTTAAAAAATCAATATCGACTGATACAATTTCATTTGATTCATTGACTGCAAGTGAGATAATCGTGATAACAAATTCTCTTTATCCTTCTGTTGTTTCTGAAAATCTTTTCAAGCTCGATAGAAAGAACAAGAAAACTATTGTCAGAAAAGCAAAAGAATTATTGGAAGATGCAGGTTTCAAAGTAATATAATCAAATTTTTCTCTCCATCTCTTTCTATAAGAGCTCAGGTTTTTTTCTGGGCTCTTATTGTATTAGAATCAATCAGCGTGAATAGGTTCTAGCATACTCAATAATATTGTTTATAGATAATTATGGTTATTTATTTCGATATGTTATATTTGGTAGAACTGATTGTTCTCACGATATTGTTTTTGTAGGAAACAGGAGCAAAAAAATGATAGTTCAAAAAGAAGTTACAGTAAAGTTGTTTTATGATACTGATAGTAAGACTGTTGTTAGTTCTAAGATTCAGGAGACTATCGTGTCTTGGACTAAGTGGGTCGATCTTGATGGTCATATAATAGAGATAAAACCGATATTGCCAGATACAATAATTTTGTGTTTGACAGATTCAGATTTAGTTTATGATGCTGGGTGTTCAACAAAACGATATAGTGAACATAAGATTACTGAAAATCATGATGGTACTTGTAACCTTTATTGTCCGACAATAAATCATGTTTATAAGCATTCTATTCAAGTTCCAAATAAGAACGAACTCATTTGCAGGGGTTGTGGCAAGATAGTTTAATGATACTTTTCATAATATGGGGTGTTTTATTATGGGACATAAACCTCAAGAGCCTGATATATTTTTTTTGAGAACAGGTTATATTGAATGTTTGTCGGGAACTGGACATGTTTATAAAGTGACACATGATAGTTGTTCATGTAAAGGTTTTGGGTTCAGAAAACTTTGTCGACATTATAGACAAGCAGAAGCAAAAGGTTATCTTGATCAACTTGAAACACAAATCATAAAGAATCCTAAGTTTATAAAAACAGAACATATTAGGAAAATGCGAATGGATGCTATTCGCGTCTTTTTAGATAAGTATAATCTCAAGTATCAGATTAGTCAAATTGTTGATCTTGAGAAGATAGTGACAGTGACGACAACTAAGCAAGATATATTTGGGTTTTTCTTTTAATATTGACAAGGAGAAAGCATGAAACTGACAGAAAAAGAAATTACTAATATAATCAAATTTTTTCTTGTTTTTTTGGGGCTTTTGGGAATTCTACTGCCCTACATGGCAACTCTTTCTTTCAAAGAATATGTTTCGATCCTTGTAGGAATCATCTTGTTTTCTTTCGGTCTCTCTGAAGGTCATAACTAGCTCTTCACTAAAAACGCCAATATCAATTTTCTTGAATGCGATGAAGAAGCAGCAAACAGAAAAATATGCCCATAGATTGGCAACTCAATCTATTTCTCTCGATATAGTTATTATCACAAAGGAGAGAACGTGAACAGCTTAAAAAAGAGCAAAAAAAAGAAAAAGTTAGATAAAGTTTTTGAAGAGAAAATTAATGCTCTTTATCGCAATGGTATATTATATGGATGGATTTGTAGTCGAAAGACTACCTATTATGTAGTTGAACGGACAAGTGGACCTGTCGAATTGATTAAGACTAAATATATCGACTGATTAACGCACAAGTTTTATGTTTTTATTGATATAGTTATTAATTTGGTACACTCCGAATGATTCCTTAAGGAGAGAATTATGAATGATAATGAACTAACCAAAATTGCAGATTTAATTTGCTCTATTTTTTTCAATAAAGAAAATACAACAAAAACAAATAAAGAAATGATTGAATTGATCAAACCAATTATAATGAAAGTCGGCTCTGAAGAAAGAGTAATCGGTCGACTTCAAGTCATCAATCACATTGAAACAACTTGCAAAGATTTAAGAGGTATGCTATGATAAAATCAATCAAATTGATGCCAACAAATTACTCCAAAGAAAAAACGATTGCAGATGTCATCAGTCATATCTTACAGTATCCAGAACAAGGAACAAATACACCAGAAGCTTTCAAACATTCGATTGAATTCGTTGAAGCTGAAGATCTTGGTTCTGCTGTTGGAACTCTTTCTGAATATGCAAATGAAGGTTATGAAGAATTTGTTCTCAAACTTTTGGATGGTGAACTTATCCTATTCAAACAAGACAATAAATTTTATTTCAGAAATTACGTTGAGATAGTTGAAAATGCGTTCATAGATTTAATGCACGACACTGATCTTGGCGATATACAAAGTATGACTGGTTTACAAATGAGTCGCGTGGATGAAATCTTTACTATTTACAAAATTGTATTGGAAAAGAGAAAATGAAGACTCAAGAAAATTGGCTCTAATCTCTGGAGTATACTTATGATTACTAAAAAAATAGTTCAATGAAAACTTGTTAAAGTAAACAAACGTGATCTTAACAAATCTACTTATGTAGTTTTTGAAGATAAAATCTATCGAAAAACTGGATCGCAAGGTGCTGGCAAAAGTTATACAATGCGTCTTGAACGTCCTGGAGAAATTCGTAGTACAAAATCATTAGATCAAATTGAATACATTATATCTCCAACAGGTTACATTGACCTTGAAAAATTAACACAAATCAAACCTGCTATATAACAAACTAGAAGTAAATCTCGACCTTAACGAGCACATCTTTTTTGTTTTTATTAGTGATATTATATATAAACTTAAATGTGTGCTAGACGCCGTCTAACTGATTCATCTTTTATTGAAAAACTATGTTGGCTATTTTTGTTTTTCACTCGATATAGTTATTATTAAATTATTAAATTAATAAAAGAGGTCTTATAAAGTTTAATTGGGCTGCTATACCACGAGACAGGAATGGTCACTGGTACTCTCTTACCAATGAAAACACTCAGGGTGCATAGCAGCTCTTTTTTTTAAGGAGTAAACTTATGTCTGAAACAATAGAACTTGCTTGTTCTCCACTTGAAGAAGACTGTGTTCAAGTGTCTTCAACAGAAGAATACCTACCTGCAATGAAAGCAGAACTCAAGCGTTTTCAAGCTATGCTGGAAAAACGATTCCCAATTCCTGAAGGTGTTTCTGCCAGATTTTTCATCATGTGGCAACGTCATGAATTCGGCAGGTACGGAGAAGTTGCAATTGAATTCATTTCCAATACAAAAGGAGAAGACTTCGCATATTTTGTCGAGAGTAATCTTCCGAAAACTTGGGATGACTCAAGCGTCTACACATACGCTGGAGAAAACGACAATGCAAATTAGCGCTTGTCTTCAATAAGGAGCTGATATATGAAAGAATATACTGTGTATCTGATCGCTTTTAAAAACTTGAAGTTTAAATGTTTTGTTAAAGCTTCTTCCATTCATGTCGCTTCAGAGATTGCAAAAAACAGAGCTAAAGTATACAAAAAAGTTGATTGGACTATTTCGATGATCTGGTCTGTAGTTTAAAACGCGTCTTTTTTATTTGATAGAACACGACTACTTTGCTTACAAAAGCTGGCTCAGAATTTATAAGAGTTGTAGACAAACAAACTATTGGCTGATTAATTGCTTCTCATGATATAACTCGTATCATTAATTATAGGAGAGAGATTTATGGACATACACGAAATAGCAACAGAACTTTGGGTTTTAGCTCAACTTCTCCCTAAAGAAGGTGTTGAAGATGGTACTGACAGAATCGAACAATTTCTCAAAGAAAAATTCTTGGGAGTAACACAAACTTTCAAACCCGAAGCACACCAGACAATTAAATCTCTCAATAAAATTATCGGTCAAAAGATCACTAACTATGACATATCAGATGATCACACTTGTATCGTGCTGCTTTGTGAAGACATGCCAACGCCCATTATCACAAACTTGTTCTCAGCAAAAGAAATCAAAGTCGAATAATCTACTAACACACTATAAACAGTCTAACGGCGTCTAACATATACTACAGGTTATAGGTATAAAACTACTTATGGCCAGTATTATTTAGGCTACACTGAGTCGTAGATTTTAATTGGCAATCTCGCGACAACTCGCGATATAAGCTATATAAATTAACGGGAGCAACTAACTATGATTGTACGTGCTGAAGATTTTTCAAACAAACAAGTTTTTCTTTGCTTAGCAGAACAAGCTCAAGCTCGAGGTTTAGTTTTAAATGGACCTATTTCGTGGGATGAAGATAACAGTGTCGTAGATCTTAACGAATTAGAACTTGAAGTTTCAGTGACTGGTATAACAGGATCAAATGGTAGAGTCGTATAACTGTCAAGTTATTCAATGTTATGTTTGGCATTTTATCGACTACATGCGATATAGTTTATATCGGAGGAAAATTGTATATGAAAGTTTTTTGTTGCGGTTGTGAAAAAGTGCGTCAATCTGATGGTACATGGAAAACCGAGACAATAGATAAGAAAAGGGATTCATCAACTTTTTGTCCAGAATGTCAACGCATCAACGAACAAGCAATGTTATCATATCAAAAAGAGAAAAAATTATGGGATATCAGTAAGATAACTCATAGAACTGGAAGATTGAAATGAACTTTACATTTAAAACTGAACACCCGACTGGCCGATATAGATCGTTTTATCCAGACATTCACTACATAAAACACAACAAGAAAGTAGTGGGTAAGATTTCTGATAAAGCTCCGTATGTCATACGGCTCATAGTAGAAAAAACAGAAGAAGAGCGCAAGAATTCGAATTGCTCTTGGAAATGGATCAAAATCAAGAGACAATTCGCTTCAATTAACGAAGCAAAAGAGTGGCTCAAAACTAACCATGACAAAATCGTTTCTCAAGTAACATTACATTATCTTGACTAAAAAAAATTTTTGGCAAATTATTATAAATTATCGATATCTATTAATGTTTAATCGACCTGGGAGCTTTTATGTTTCACTTTTATCGAATAATCGTTGATTCAGCAATGCGAATGCTTGTAACTGATCGCTCTGAATCACAATTTTCGCTCCTGAATGGTCTCGAGACGAACAACAATTCCGATCTTGCCGATTATACATCTGGGTTCGTGTAGCTATACAATACAAATTTTAGATTCTGATTATATAACTAAGAGCTTTCTCAAAGTATAAGAGAGAGCTTCTTTTTATTTTAAAGATAAAGAAAAGTGTTTCTATGGAACCCGGCAACAGAATTAAAATAAGTGAACTTGGGAAAAAGTCAATGATTCGACCCAAGCGACTTAATGTTCACGGAACAATCACAAGCACAAGTACGATCGACGGCGTCCTTAAATACTGCACAGTCAAGTGGGACGGACGAAAAACACTTGACAGATTTGCACCCCAGTTCTTGGAAGTCATCGGCAAAACCGACATTTTCTTGACAAAATAAAAGATGGCAATCTCTCCAAAATATCACGATATAGCTTCTATCACTAATAACAAGGAGAGAAACTATGAATGCACTCACAACGTCAAATTCATTGATTCCCAGTAATGCAGTTGAAGTTCTTCCGGACAGTGATCGTTACAAATATCGTTTCAAAGTACGATCAGCGTCTTCAAATCGTCTTTATTTGATATCTTATGACAATGCAGCTGGTTACTGGACTTGTTCATGTCGTGGAAACATTCGGCATGGTTCATGTAAACATCTTGAAGCTGCAGGCCTTAAAGGCCGCAAATATGGGCGCACTACTTTGAATGTTGATGTAGAACAGTCGAAAATTGGTGTCCCGGCACTCCAACTCACAGCCCGCTAAAAGAAAAAACTAGCCGGTCTAAACCTATCAAAACTCGGGCCATGGGTAATCCTATGGTCCATTTTTGTTTGTGCTAAACGGACTCGAGCGATCTTTAAATTCGGTTTGGCAGAAGTAATACTACTCACGATATAGTTACTATCAACAAAGGAGAGAACCATGAACTTACAAGTAGGAATGATTCTTAAAAACGTTGACTGGGAGGGTCCTGCCACAGTCGAAGTCTTAAAGTTCAATGAAGGACCTGACGGAATAACATCCGTTCAATGCAAACGCAACGACGGCGAAATCGATGACATTCCTGCAAGCGAGTTTTTAAGTTGGTTGGTTGGTTAGGCAATTAAACATCTTTCTCTCGATATAGTAATTATCAATCAAACAAGGAGAGAGTTATGATGAAGCCCGTAAAACATGGCGCACAATGTGGTTGCAACGACATGGCACCCCCTGAAAAGTACACTGCCGAACAACTTTCAAGAGTCAGAGATCTTCTGATGGCTGCTGAAAAAGTCGAAGAAACTGCTCAAAGTTTGCTTCCAACTACAGTCTTCAGGTCACTTCCGGAAGCGATGAAACTGGAATTCAACTACTCAAACTGGAAATATGTCGAGGTCAATCATGCTTAATTCAGATACTCAACGCTATGTTGATGTCATCAAAAAACAAGGTTGGTACCCAGGCAATCAGACATTGGGCGCCGGCGGCTGGCAAGCAGTCAACAAGTTCGCTTCAAATTGGAAGACTTACTTGCTCGAAATTTCAAATAACGAAGAAGGCGTTGAGCCCATGAAAGTTGTTGCAAAAGATGGCGAAACAGCTCTGATAGCTTTTGCAAAGTGCATGGATCTTGCAAAATGTGCTCCCTACCGCATTGTCGAAAAGATCACAATATACAAAACAATCAAAGCAGTTTGCGGCGATCACGAAGTATCTGGTTCGATGCTTAAGCCCGACTGGCTTGTTCAAAACAAACTTGATGGTCCAGTTACGAAAATCAAGAGCAAGAGGCATTCAATGACATGACTGAATGGCTGTCTCAAATTTCTCTCACGATATAGTAACTACACTCAACCAAGGAGAGAGATATGCGAAGAAGAGACCCGAACAAACCAAAGCGAAATATCTGGACCGACACCACAACTGCCTATGGCACCTATGAAGGTGAGCGCGGTAACATCGACCAGTGGAAGAAAACTTTCGAATACGTCAAGCTGACAAGAGAAGAAGCACTCACCATCCTTGGTGTCCTTGATCCCTATGAAGTTCTTGGTCTTGAAAAAGGTGCATCGCAGGCTGAGGTTCGCAAAGCAATGGCGAAAATGGTCTTATCAACCCACACAGACAAGGGTGGAGACCGGGACGCTTTCCAGAAAATCATGGCTGCTTACGAAATCATTACGGAAAAGAACCAGAAACAGGTTGATGCTCTTAAACGAATTCTTGAAGTTGCAGGGGAAGTTGCATAATTCGGACGTTGGCTGACTTGACATTGCTTGGTTCAGGCTACCACTTGCTAAGCAGCAGTTGGCCAACATCTTTTCGATACTCTCTCTCCTAAGCCGGGACTTCAAACCGGCTCTCCTTTTTTTTGGCAAAAGTTCTCCAAACACACGATATAGTTATCATAACAAGGAGAGATCATGACTGACAATCAAGAAGAAACGATATCAGTAAAAAGAAGCGACCTGTATAAAATTGCAAAGCTCGTTGATGAAGCTCTTCAACCCAAAGTCACATATTGCAAAGACGCTTCAAAAATGAGAGATGATGCTGACCATGCCAAAGACATGAGCGTCGTGCAAATTCAACAAGTGCTTTCTCAATACATCAGACTTCATTAAAAGTAGAGACCATGAAAGATCAATGCCCAAACTGTGGAAAATCAAACTGCATACCAGAAGTTGCACGCATCAACACTGAAATATACGGCAGCCAAAAAGTCAAAGTAAGCTGTACACACTGCGGTGCCCCACTTCAAATCATTCTCAAAAGAACTGTCACGCTTGAAAACATTGCAATAGGTGACTTCAACCATGATGACTGGGGCTCCAAATGCAAACCCGTTGTCTACCACAACGATCCCAATGACTCGGACACGGTCTCTGATCTTGGGCACCACAAACGCAAGCTCTCAAAAGCCATGATGACCAAAAACAACGTTGAAATGTCCCAACTCACCAAACACCACATTGTCTATGAAAGCCACAAAGGCTATGTCTTGGTCTACTGCACAAAAACCAAACACCTCTTCAAACATGTCATCAACGTACCCAGCAAGAACGAATTATTCTGTCGCGGCTGCGGAGACTCTTTCTAAAGGAATACTATGGAACAAGAACAAGATATCTTGACACTTCGTCACGCTGGCTTCTTCTGGATCAAAAAATCCAAAGATGGCACATACTGCGCAACACACAACAAAACCACTTACCACGGGCTCTACATTGTCAACGGTATCATAAAACAAGCATAGGCAGCCCGTTCGCTTCTCACGATATAGTTATCAAAGGAGGAGATGAATACCATGGATAAACAAGAACTTGAACGCTTCAATGAAGCAAATAAAATAGTTCATCCTGTTTGCACGCAATGGCACTATCCCATCATGATAAAATTTGGGTACATTGCCGTCAACAAAACTGATATCGGCTTTGTAAGACACTATGTCTATCACCACCCGACCCTTGACCACAAAGTAACTTGCTCATCTGGTGCATCTGCTGACCACTGGCAAGACAACAAAAATCACTTCGGCTACTGGTCAGATCTTGAACCGCGACTTGTAGCCGAAGCACCTTGTGTGGCATAAAACAACTCTACTCACGATATAGTTATTGTACCAACTACCAGGAGAGAAACCATGACTGAAAAACAAGCAAGAGAAGAAGGACTTCACTTCACAGGAATCTATTCCAGCTACAAAGACGAAGTCAAAACCAGGATCGCAGATATTCGGAAAAAATATGTGAGTGCACGGATCGTACTTGTCAATGTCCCCCACTCCAAACTTTCACGAAGCGGACCCGGCATGGGCTACTCTGCTTATGCCTGTCCCAAATATCGAGCATACCAAATGCTTGAACAACTCGGCAACATCGAAGAAGTTCATGCAAAAGCTCTCGCCGACATTGAAGCAAAACGGCAAACAATGCTCTTCGACGAACAAACAAGATACGAAACAAATCAAAGAAACGCCAAAGAAGCGCTCATCATACTCGGCATGGCATCCTAACTCACTTCTAACGATATAGCTACTATCAAAGGAGAAATACGTGGAACCTGACTATAAATGGATCAATCAACAAGGCGGCGGAAACAGTTCTTTGTACAACATCAACTATGTCTGCACCTGTGGCACCAAAGCGAACATCAACATGCCCAATGACGGCTTCTCAGTTGAGTACAAAGAAAACGAGGAATGATCATGAAAGAAACAGGAAGTCTTTCCGACAGGCAAATAACAGAACGTCTTGCAAAACAAACAGAAGCTGACCGGGGCGTTGCACAACGTCTAGCTGACGCAAAAGAAACTTACAAAGCAACAGGAGATCCTCGTGCTTCAATTCGAAGATATTGCGCAGGGAATCGCTGGCTCGAAGAAAATGCAAGAGCAGTAGGCAACTGGTAACCAAGGAGAAAACATGATTACAAAAGAATCTTGTCGAGAAGTACGTGAAATTGTCAACAAACATCTTGCTGCAGCAGCCAAAGAAGCTGGTCTTACATTCAGTACTATCGGCAATATTACTTTCTCAGGCAACATGCTTCGATTCAAAGTCGAGCTGTTCACAAGTGAAAAAGCTGTCGAAGAAGTTAAAGAAGCAAAAGTCGATCATGCAATGCTTAGAATATACGGCTTGACTCTTGGTGAAGAAACCACTTGCATGAACGGGAAAAAATACAAAGTTGTCGGCACATACAGGAACGGTTTTGTCCTTGAAGATTCTGACACTGGCAAGAAATACAGAGCGAAACGTGACTTCGTAGGAAGACAAGTTGCTGGAAGTACTGTTATCGGTAGGGGATTCAAAGCGAAACAAGAATAAGACGCTGTAAACCTTCACTTGAACCCTTGCAACTAAGGGTTCTTCTATTCTATACGTGCAAAGCACTTCGCACCTCTTCAACTCATCTCCATGGCAATAGCGAAAAATCTCTCGATATAGTTTCTATCATTAAACAAGGAGAGACTATGAAAGAGAAAATTTACGTTTTTTATTCTGATTCAGGTCATGGTTGGTTAAAAGTTCTTAAACGTGAAGTTGAAACTTCTGGAATCATAAAACAAATATCTTCGTTCAGTCATAAAAAAAATCAATTCTTGTATCTTGAAGAAGATTGTGATGCTTCGATTTTTATAAAAGCACAAGAAGCAAAAGGCATCAAAGTTAAACTTAAAAGTTTTTCTACAAATCGTTCAAGTAAAATAAGAAATTATGAACGTTTTTTAGGCTAAAGCAATTTTATCTCTCGATATAGTTTCTATCATTAAACAAGGAGAGAGACTGTGGAAAAAACAAAGAAACTTAAAAGAAATATTTGGGATGATAGTTATACTCCTTATGGTACATTCCAGGGAGATGTTGGCAATCCCGAACAATGGAAAAATGCATTAGATTTTGTCATCTTTTCAAGACAAAAATCCCTCGATATTCTAAAGAATCATAATGAAACACCATACGAAATCTTGGGCGTCTCAAGAAATGAATCTCCTGAGAGAATTAAATTAGTATGGCGTGCTCTTTGTCTTGAACATCATCCAGATAAGGGTGGTGATCGTCAAAAATTTGAAAAAATCATGGCAGCATATTCTTTGATTTTGTCTCAGTTTTAAAATCATGATGGCAGTACTTAAAAAACTATCGATATAGTTTGAGTACAAAAAAGGAGAAACCTGTGGCAAAGAAAAACAAGAGCACTGATGTTTTATTTAAAGAAATGTTAGGGAGCTCAACAATCGCAAAAAAAGATATCAACAAGAAAAAGAATCAAATTCCAGAAATCAGACTTAATAGTAAAGATTCTTGCAACTTGAGATTGTTTCTAAAAAACAAGAAAGCAATGAAAAAATCTGAAATTGCTATGAGAATTGCTGAAGAACCAATCTTAAAACTATGTCAAACACGTCAAGACAACGATGCTTTTAAAGAAAAATTTGCACCAAGCTATGAACTTGTAGCTGATACAAGTGAAACTGTAAAATTCGTTTCACTTGACAAATTCTCAGTACCAAATGAAAAAAATGCGCTAAACGTTCTTAAAAAACTCTTAGGAAATGAGTTCAATAAAGAAGTCATCAAGACTTCAACTATCGCACTTAAGCCCGAAGTCTTTCAAGACAAAAAATTAAAGAAAGAACTTGTCGACTTATTAGGATCGAACTTTAATAAATTTTTCCAGACAATCGTATCATACAATATGAAATCTGGTTTTAATGAACGCTTATACAAAATTTTAACTGAAAACGAAATCAAAAACTTCAGAACAATTTGCAAACAATCAAAAGCAAGTCTAAAATAAACTCTCTCTCCTTCTCCTTGGTACCTGGGGCTCCCAAAAGCCCCTGTACCGTTTAATCTAAGTTATGTCTAGCACACTCTAAAAAATATATTAATAATATCATAATATAAATGATTATAATATGCTAGACGGTCAGCTAGATATGTTGGCATAAGTCGAATATGATCACGATATCTACGATAACATATTAAAACAGGAGAAGAAAATGGAATATGAAAAAGACAGATTAATCGAAGAACATGGTCTTCTTGCTAAGATACAAAATGAAGACAAAAAACCAGAGAGAAATACGATCATCAATAAAGAAGATATAATCAATCTTCAAATCGCGCTTAATACAGCAAATACATTAGATGAGTTTCTAGCAGCAATATAAAAATAGGCTGTTTACTCTAAATCTCTCGATATAGTTTCTATCATTAAAATTTATCACTAAAACAAGGAGAGAAAGTAATGAATCAAAAAATCGTTGTTGGTAATTCTACTGACTTGTTGAAGAAACTTGTCAAAACACCTTCTTTAACAAAAAATTCTCTGAATGTTGTTCTTTCAAACGATATCAGTTTAAAGAAAAACATTCAAGACCTTCTTGACTTGCAATTTGATAATCTGGTTGTCAAAAACTTACACATAACATTCGATGTTCATCAGGAAAATGAATCGCACGTGACAACCTAATGGCAATTAAACCTAAATCTCTCGATATAGTTTCTATCATTAAACAAGGAGAGAGACTATGTCGATGAGAGAGATTCAGATTGCAGCAAAAATCAAGATGATCGAATTTGTCAAGAAGATCGACGAAAATCACCCAGCGCTTTTTACGCTTATAGCTGAACTTGAATCATTAACTTTGGCTATCTGAATATTTTTTTCGATTCTAACTTGAACAAGGTACGTGTAAATATAACGATGAAGATAAAGACTAAACACTTTTTCACCTCAAACAACTTGGGCTGTCATCAAGACAGTTCAAGTTCATCTATATTCACACACTTCATAGATCTAAATTTTCTTAATTCCACGCAAGTGCTCGCACAATAACGCTTATACTCCTATACACTAATACTCAAGCGCAAGAGCTAAGACGCTCGTACACACTTGCGCGTATAGCACGTAAGCAAGATACGAATCTATTAATCTACTTCTAATGGCAATCAGAAAAAAACTCTCGATATCGTTATCATCACAATTTTACAAGGAGAGAGAATATGTTGACAGGTATTTATCTGATTGCTAATCTGGCGATCTTATGCTATGGTGCTTTTAAAGGCTAATTTATAAGGCTGCCTTTATGGCAGTCTTGTCTGATTCTCTCGATATAGCTTATATCACTAAACAAGGAGAGAGAATCATGGGAAGAACAAACGAACGAAAGCAGTTTCTTGCAGATATTTTTACGACGGCGTTAGAGGGCGGGATTGATTATTGGGCTTGTGCATCCGAATATCATTGGCAAAAGGATGATCAAGCTGACCTTGATAATTTTTATGCTATTGTGAGTGATTGCGAAGGTGAAGATGCAATTCCGGATAACTCAAGAATTGATCGGGAAGTGATCGTCAAAGGGATTAATAAAATTGTCAATGATAATACTGTGAAGATAAATTCAGATCTTAGGCAGTTGATTCGGGAAGCAAACAGAGACAACGATGCAAGTAATATTGACGCAGATGGTGCGGATTG
>JAQUND010000004.1 GCA_028717785.1 Candidatus Nanoarchaeia archaeon
CATGTCAATTTATTGAATTAGTTAAACAAATTAATCCAGCAAATGGAGAAACAATAAAAGATCATCCAGATATGTTAAAGAATGGAGATACAGCAATTGTTAAACTAAGACCAACTAAACCAATGGTTATAGAAAAACAATCTGAAATTCCACATATGTCAAGATTTGCAATCAGAGATGCAGGTACAACTGTAGCAGCTGGTATGTGTATTGATTACGTAAAAAAAACAGCTTAATTTTTTTTAATTAAATTTTCTGATAATATTTTTTATATTTTAATTTTTATAAATTTATTTTATTATCTGTTACTATTTTAAAATAGAAATATTTAAATATATTATTATAATTTGAAATAAGATATAAAATGAGAGACTATACTGAAAGAACAATATATGTTGGTGAAGGAGATTCAATTAAATTTATGGATGAAAATTTTAAATTAGAACCAACTATTGAAGTAAAACGTGTATCTAGAAATTTAAAAGGTCCTTCATCCGTTAAGGCAACTATTTCATTATATCATGTTCCTAAATTTAATGTTATTATTCAACAATTGAATTATTATAGTAATAATCAGCCTTGGCAAAGTATAACTTTACATGGTTTTGTTAAGGAAGTTAGTCAAATTGAAAGAATTGTTCTTAAAAATATAAATGATTTTAATTAATTTCTTTTCTGAAATTTTCTTCTTAAGAAAAGTTCCTCGCTAAACATAATATTTATAAATAGAATAATTTCTAATTTCTCATGCAAAAAGCACGTATTAACATAGCAAGTTCAGATATTGACAAAGTAAATGAAATATGTAATTCAATTAAAGATATTGCTAAAAAAACTGGAACAAATATCAGTGGACCAATTCCATTACCAAGTAAAAAATTAAAATTAACTACAAGAAAATGTCCCTGTGGAAATGG
The DNA here is from genome assembly GCA_028717785.1 of Candidatus Nanoarchaeia archaeon. The sequence goes on from JAQUND010000004.1 coordinate 918, forward strand.
TAAAGCTTCTTTTGATAATTTTGAAATGAGAATTCATAAAAGATTAATTGATCTTGGCGTTGATGAAAGAGCATTAAGATTAGTTATGCGTGTTCCTATTCCCGAAGGTGTTCAAATAGCTATAGAAATTCTTGAATAAATTTTAAAACAATTTATTTTTTTAATTCTGGATGTAATGCAAGAATATCACAAAGTGTTTTTTCTGCTTTTGTCCATTCTTTTCTATCTTTAGGTAACCATCCATCAGGTTTAGCACAAGATAATCTATTAGCATGAGGATTTAATTGTCCATAAATATACCACTGATTCCCTAATTTTAATGCAGTTCCATATTCGGGTTTTTGACTTTCTTCTCCCCATACAGTACATACTATTTTATTTTCTGGGGCTGTTTCAGTTTCTCTATATTCCATTTTATATCCCATTTTATTTACCTTCAGAACTCTTTTTTATTTTATAAATATATTAACTTTTTAAGTCTTTTGTTTTTATATAATTCAATTTATCTTTTAAACCAATCAAAAAATTGTTCTTTTTCAACTTTATTAGTAAATACAAATAATTTTCTAGAAAGTAGATCTAATTTATCATTTACATTATTATATTCTTCTATAGAAATATATTTTAAATCTTTAGCTAATAAAATTAAAACTTCTAATTCTCTTGCTGATCCATAAGCATAATTTAAAAATTGTAAAAATGATTTTTTAGAAAATCTTGTACAACCTTCAGCAATATTTAATGGAATAGAAGTTGCAGCTCTTTTTGTTTGTGATATTAAATTATCAGATTCGTGTTCAGGAAATTTTTTTAGTATTTTATAAATATCTAAAACTAATTCATACGATAAATTCCATATTTCTAAATTTTTATAATTTCTTGCCATTAGTTTAATACATCAGAAAGGTTTATAAACTAAATTTTTTTTAGAAGTTAGTATGAAAAGATCTAGTAGACGTTGGAAAAAAAAAGGTCAAATGCGTTGGAAGTGGCAACGTAAAAAAATAAAGAAAAAGAAGAGAAGTTTAAAAGCACGTTAATTTTATTTTTTCTAAATTTGTTTTGTAAGCAAAAGGTTTATATATCAGTTAAAAGTAAAAATTGCTATTCGATGAGGAAGATAATTTAATTATTTTCCAAAATTTCTTGATGTTCGATTTAGAACATTGATGAATACTTAAAATTTATTTTAAGTATGAGCATGAGCAATATTTAGTAGTGTGATTTTTATATTCAAAATCTTTGCGAAAATTCCCGTTGATCCTGCGGGAGACTACTGCTATTGGAATTCCAATTAGCCATGCAAGTCTGGGGTAGCAATACACCGGCATAAGGCTCAGTAACACGTCGATAATCTGCCCTTAGGTTGAGGATAATGTTGGGAAACTGACTTTAAAACTCAATAGATGATTAATACTGGAATGTTTTTTCATTTAAAAGCAATGCCTAAGGATGAGTTGGCGGCTGATTAGGTAGTTGGTGAGGTAAAGGCCCACCAAGCCTCAGATCAGTAGGGGTCGTGAGAGCGATAGCCCCGAGAAGGGCACTGAGATACTGGCCCTAGTCCTAAGGGATGCAGCAGGCTGGAAAACTTTACAATGCACGAAAGTGTGATAAGGGGAATCCAAGTGCTTATACTTTGTATAGGCTTTTGCTAAGGGTAAGAACCTTGGAGAATAAGTGGTGGGCAAGACTGGTGCCAGCCGCCGCGGTAACACCAGCGCCACAAGTAGTAGTCACGTTTATTTGGTCTAAAGCATTCGTAGTCGGTTTGAAAAGTCTTTTGTGAAATTGTTGGACTTAATCTAACAGCGTGCAAAAGATACTAACGAGCTAGAGGCCGGGAAGAGATAAGAGTACTTTAGGGGGAGCGGTAAAATGCTATAATCCTTAAATGACTACCAATGGCGAAGGCACTTATCTAGAACGGGCCTGACGATGAGGGATGAAAGCTAGGGGAGCAAAACGGATTAGATACCCGAGTAGTCCTAGCTGTAAACACTGTAAGCTATGTGTTGCATATTCCTCGAGAATATGCAGTGCCTAAGTGAAGACGTTAAGCTTACCACCTGGGAAGTACGGTCGCAAGATTGAAACTTAAAGGAATTGGCGGGGGCTCACTACAACGAGTGCGGCGTGCGGTTCAATTGGATTCTACACCGGGAACCTTACCAGAATCGACGGCAGAATGAAGGTCAGATTGAAGGTTTTACCTAACAAGCCGAGAGGTGGTGCATGGCCGTCGTCAGCTCGTGTCGTAAGATGTCCAGTTAAGTCTGGTAACGAGCAAGATCCACACTTACATTTGCTAACATTTTAATCTTAAAGAATGAGCACAACGTAAGGACTGCCTGTGAAAATAGGAGGAAGGCGTGGGCAACGATAGGTCTGTATGCCCTTAATATTCTGGGCTACACGCGCGCAACAATGATAGAGACAATGGGTCGCAACTCTGAAAAGAGAAGCTAATCCTCTAACCTCTACCTTAGTTTAGATTGAGGGCTGCAACTCGTCCTCATGACAACGGAATTCGTAGTAATCGTTTATCATCAGTAAACGGTGAATATGTCCCTGAGCCTTGCACACACCGCCCGTCAAGCCATCCGAGTAGAATCTAAATGAGATTTGATTTTCGGGTTAACTCGAATTTAGGTCCAACAAGGAGGGCTAAGTCGTCACAAGGTAACCGTAGGGGAACCTGCGGTTGGATCACCTCCTTATTTTTTTTATACTACTAAAGCTTAGAATGCTCAAATCGATTTTAGGGCCTGTAGTCTAATGGTAGAATTCGTCCTTTGCAAGGATGGGGTCTGGGTTCGATTCCCGGCAGGTCCATTTAAATAGAACATCAAGAATGAATGCGGATCCATAACATAGATGTTAGGGTTTTAGGTTTAATGTTTATCATTAAACATGCATAGGTTAAGAAATAAATTTGCTTCAACCGTTAGGTGGAAGACTCAGCTTGAAAAGCGAAGAAGAGCGTGGCAAGCTACGATATGCCTCGGGGAGGTGCATGCAACCATAGAACCGAGGATGCTTGAATATGACTTCATTTCTTAGGAAAATCTGAGAAGATGGCGAACGTGGAAAATTGAAGCGTCTTAGTATCCACAGGAAAAGAAATCAATAGAGATGCTGTTATTATCAGCGAGAGAAAGCAGCAGAGAATAAACCGAATCTGTTATAGAAATATAATAGAAATGTGGTGTTATAAGACTCGTTTTTATTCCTCTTTATTATAAACAAAGTTTTCTGGAATGTAACACTATAGAGGGTGATAGTCCCGTAGTTTATATTTAAAAAGAAGTACGAGTATCTTGAGTATGATTCATTGGAATTTGAGTCAAAATTTGGGAGTCATCAACTCCTAATTCTAAATATATTTCAAGTCTGATAGCGTAACAAGTACAGTGATGGAACGTTGAAAAGAACTTTTAACAAAGAGTTAAAAGATCCTGAAACCTAACGGTGATTGTATGATGCTGTTCTACGGAATTGCATCGTACGTTTCGAATAACGGACCAGGGAGTTTATGTGAGTGGCGAGGATAATCTTTACAATGAGTATCCGAAGCGAAAGCGAAATTTCGCAGTTCACGAGGAAAGAGATATGAAAATGTCTTAAGTCACTCATGTATCACCCGAAACCAGTTGATCTAATCCTGAGCAAGGCGAAGTCTCTTTAAACTGAGATGGAGGCCTTAAGAGGTTCTGTGAGAAAGCGTTCTTCTGACTTGGGATTAGGGGCGAAATACCAATCGAAACTGGTGATAGCTGGTTCCTGCCGAATTAGATCTGAGTCTAGTCTTAAATGAGGTAGCTTAAAGGGTAGAGATACTGATTTAGGGTTTAGGACAGGAAACTGTTCGACTCTTCGTCAAACTCAGAATATTTAAGCACCTAAGATTTTAGGAAACGGGGGCGCGGGGTAAACTTGCGTTCCGAAAGGGGAACAACCCAAGACTATAGTTAAGGTCCCAAAATACTAATTAAGTGTAAAAGGTGGAAAAGTGTATATAATCTTAGACAGCAGGGAGGTAGGCTTAGAAGCAGCCATCCTTTAAAGAAAGCGTAATAGCTCACCTGTCAAGATTATGTGCCTTGAAAATGGACGGGGCTAAATTAGTTACCGATACTATAGATGTCTTAAAAGACAGTGGTAGGCAGGCGTTCTTTTTGGGTAGAACTTTTTTCGTAAGAAAGAAGGGACCGAGAAGAAATGAGAATCCTGGTAGTAGTAAGGAGCAAAACAAAGTGAGAATCTTTGGTACCGAAAGGGCAAGGGTTTCTCAGCAATGCAAATCAGCTGAGAGTAAGTCGATCCTAACTATAATCTAATTGAAAAAATGGGAAAGGGAAAAAGGTTAATATTCCTTTACTGATTAGATACGTTTTGGCGACAAAAGATTAATTTCTGACACTTTTGGATAGACTGACATTTCTCGTCGGGAATGTTAATTATAATAAATCAAGGGAGTATTGTAATGATGAGAACTTGATTAAATTTAAGGAGCAAGCTTTAAGTTTGTTCAGTTGACACCAAGAGTCCATGAAAAAGGAATTAATAAGGAATCTAATCAATCGTACCCAGAACCAGCACAGGTGCCCCTAGGTGAAAAACTTAAGGTATGAGGGAGTAATCGAGTTAAGGGAACTCGGCAAATTGGTCCCGTAACTTTGGAATAAGGGATTCCTGCGATTGTTTTTTTTAAAAGCGATTACAGGACGCAGTGACCAAGATGACCCAACTGTTTAACAAAAACGTAGCTTTCCGCAACCCTTAAAAGGTTAGTATGGAAGGTGAAGTCTGCCCAATGCTAGCATCCGAATATCCTTTTCAAGGGATTCAAGGACTAGTGAATGGCGGGAATAACTATAATTCTCTTAAGGTAAAATATTACGATTGCTTTAAGATCCAGTTAAATAGTTTAATTAAAGATGGAATAAAAATTTGGCTATATGCTGGAAAATCCGAGTATATTTGAATACTTTTTAAAAAAGTAAAAATTTCAAATTGCGGACAATCAGCAGGAAAGACTTAAAAAATTTTAAATTTTTTTTAAGAATCTTCAGAGACTATACGCCGAACATAATTTTTTATGAAGATATAGTCCGATCCTTGTAGCGATATAAGGAATTAACAAGAAATTGTTAATCGCCAATTAAAAATTGGTAAGTAATTCTATAAAGAATGAAGTAACATAAATGAGCGTAATACCTTGTCGTTTTATTGACGACTTGCATGAATGGCTTAATGAGGTTGTCACTGTCCCTAACTTGATCCCCCCGAACACACCATTCCGGTGCAAAGGCCGGAGTCCTCCAGTGGGAAGTAAAGACCCCGTGAAGCTTTACTGTAGTCTATTATTGTGGTATGAGTTTTGTTGTATAGCGTAGGTGGGAGCTGTCATGATTCAGACGCTAGTTTGAATATAGGCGAAATGTGTAACACCACTTTTCAGAACTCGTATTGCTTACTTTCGAAAGAAAGGACACTATTAGATGGACAGTTTGGCTGGGGCGGCACTCTGCTGAAAGTATATCAGCAGAGCCCAAAGGTCAGCTCATCAGGTTTAGAAATCCTGAGTAGAGTGCAAGAGCAAAAGCTGGCTTGACTGTGTTATGACTAATAAATAACGCAGAAAGGAAACTTGGGTCTAGCGAACCCCTGTACCCCTTTGTTGGGGGTCAGGGCTGACAGAAAAGCTACTCCGGGGGTAACTGAGTTGTCGCGCCTAAGCGCCCACAGCGACGGCGCGGTTTGCTACGACGATGTCGGCTCGCCTTATCCTGGCCGTGCAGAAGCGGCCAAGGGTGGGGGTGTTCACCCATTAAAAAGGCTCGTGAGCTGGGTTCAATACGCTGTGAAGCAGTATGTTTAATATCTAGCGGAGGTGTAGTGTGTCTGAGTGAAAGGAGCATTTAGTACGAGAGGAACGATGGTCCGGGACCTCTAGTGTATCTGTTGTCTGACAAGGCAGGCAGAGCAGCCACGTCCCAAAGGATAAGAGCTGAAAGCATCTAAGCTCGAAGCCTATCGCGAAAAGAGACACACACTTAAGACTCTTGTAAAATACGAGTTTGATAGGACTGAGATGTACGCATCAAGGCAACGAGATGTTCAGTCTGCAGTTACTAAAAGTCTAAAAAATTTATCTTAACCTATGCATGTATTTTTTATTTTTATAAAGAATTCTTGCAAATTTTTATCTCTAAAATCTGGAAAAGTATTTCTTAACACTATACAATTATTTTTATTAAAAAAGTAAGTTACATCAGCATAGATTCCTTTTTGTAAATATATTCTATGAGGTCTTTCTTTTGCCGACGCTAAAACTAGTTTTTGTTTGTTTAAATATCCTGGATCTATGTTAATTAACCTATTATTATTTTTTGATAATTTATTTTCTAATTCATTTGTAAATAATTTTATATTAACTATTTTACTTGGATCTATTAATTTTTTGAATATTAAAATTCTTTTTTTTAAATTAGTTCCAAATTCTTTTTCATAATAATCAGTGTAAGTAAAATCATATTCGTATGAATCTTGAATTTCATTAAATTTTTTTGTTAGAATTGTTATAACTTGATCTAATAATTTTTTATCTTTATACATTACCCCAATGAATAATTTTACTTTCTTTGGTTTAGAAACTTGCATATTATATTAAGAAGCAGGAGTATAAATATTTTATTAATTAAGAAAAGTATTTTAAATACATAAATTATTATAATATTGAAGGGGTATGAATAATCAAGAACTTGCAAATATATTTTATAAAATTGCAGATATTCTAGAATTAAAAAATGTAGAATGGAAACCTCAAGCTTATAGAAAAGCAGCTAGAGCAATTGAATCTTTAACTAATTCTTTAGAAGATATTTATAATAAAAAAGGAATTGAAGGTTTAGATAATATTCCTGGAATAGGTATTCATATTGCAAAAAAGATTGAAGAATATATTAAAATAGGAAAAATTTTAGAATTTGAGAAATTACAAAAAGAAATTCCAAAAGGATTTTATGATTTAATGGAAATTTCTGGGTTAGGTCCAAAAAGTATAAGAAAATTATATGCAAAATTAAATATAAAAAGTATTTCTGATTTACAAAAAGCAATAAAAGAAAAAAGAATAGAAAATTTATTTGGTTTTGGAGAAAAAACTGAAGAAAAGTTTGAGCAAGGAATTGAATTATTTAATAAAAGAAAGAAAAGAATTTTATTAGGTATTGCTTATCCATTATCACAATCATTAATTTCTGAAATAAAAAATATAAAATACGTCGATAAAGTAGAAATTGCTGGTTCTTTAAGAAGAAGATTAGAAACTATAGGTGATTTTGATATTTTAATAACTTCAAAAAATCCAAATTATGTTGTTAGTGAATTTATTAAATTAAAAGATGTTAAAAAAATATTAGTAAAAGGAAATACAAAAGTAAGTGTATTATTAAAAAATGATGTTCAATGTGATTTACGTATTATTTCTGAAGAAAAGTATGGATCTGCTTTATTATATTTTACAGGAAATAAAGATCATAATATTAATTTAAGAAAAATTGCAATTAAAAAAGGTTACAAACTTTCTGAATATGGATTATTTAAAAATGATAAGGTAATTGCAAGTAGAACAGAAAAAGAAATTTATAATAAACTTGGTTTTCAATATATAGAACCAGAATTAAGAGAGAATAATGGTGAATTAAATAATAAATTACCAAATTTGATTTCTTATAATGATATTAAAGGGGATTTACATATTCATACTAATTATTCCGATGGTATAAATTCTATTTATGATATGATTAATGCAGCACAAAAAAGAAAATATCAATACATAGGAATAACAGACCATAGTAAAGCAAGAGCAATTGCTAATGGATTAAATGAAGAAAGATTATTAAAACAAATTAATGAAATAAATAAATTACAAAATAAATTTGATATAAAAATATTAAAAGGAATGGAGATTGATATTAAAGTTAATGGAGATATTGATTTAGAAGATAATTTATTAAAAAAATTAGATTATGGAATTGTATCTATACATTCATCATTTAATTTAGATAAACAAAAAATGACTTCAAGAATTATTAGTGCTTTATCAAATGAAAAAATAAAAATATTTGGACATCCAACAACAAGATTAATTAATCAAAGAAATCCAATTAGTATTGATTTTCCTAAATTGTTTAAATTTTGTTCTGAAAATAATAAATTTATAGAAATAAATTCTCAACCTGATAGATTAGATTTAAATGATATAAACATTAGAGAAGGATTAAGATATAAAGTAAAATTTGTTATTAATACTGATTCTCATAATGTTAATTCTTTTGATTATATTAAATATGGAATAGCTCAGGCTAGAAGAGGTTGGTGTGAAAAGAAAGATATAATTAACACTTTATCATTAAAAGAATTTTTGAAGAAATTTTAGTATTTTTTTCTTAATTTTTCAGGAATTTCTTCTCTTAATTTTTTTGTTAGTTCTTCAATATCATTAACATCTAAATGATTTAAAGAATTAGGTTTAGATTCCTCTTTTTCTTCAGACTTTTTAACCATTTGGTTAACGAAATCCATATGTTTTGTTCTTGCATCCATAACTTTTAGTTATTTAACTGATTTATATATTTTTTGTAATTGAAGGATATATTAACCTATAAATCTTAAATAAGATAATTCTGGATCATGTTGATTAAAAGGATCCTCATAATAAGGGGCATTAATTATATTTGGATCTATTTTTTGTGTTTCGTCTTTTGAAAAATAACCTTTTTTTAAACTTTCTACATGGGTTATAAATAAGAAAAAACTTTTATCTTTTATTCTTTTTGATCTTACATATTTATCTACTTCATCAAATTCTTCTTTACTGTTAGTTGCTCTCAAAAGATTAGCAAATTCTTCTCTAGTTATTTCACTAATCTCTTTTACAATCATTTCTGTCATACAATTAATATATTCTTAGAATTTATATATTTTTTGTAATTGAATAAGATATATTTAACCTGTAAATCTCATAAGATCTATCATTGGATCAAAATATTGATTATTTGGATCAGGTGTTGCATCAACTATTGCTGCTATTGGATCTGAGCCTTCATATTTAATTGTTTCATCTCTTGAAAAATAACCTTTTTGTAAAGAAACCATATACGCACCTAAATAAAATCCTGAATTATTAATAAACAATTCTCCTTTTGCAATTTTTACTTGTCTAGCTAATTCCGATATTTCTTTTGGTGATTTAGATCTCATTAAAAGAGAATGGTATTCTTCCACCGTAATTTGACTTAAATCTGTCATAAATTAATATATTTTTAGAATTTATAAATTTAATTAAAAAAATGGTGGGCCCGATGAGATTTGAACTCACGACCCTCGGCTTTCCTAGTTACCGAAAGTGGTCATATAAGACCGATGCGCTACCAGACTGCGCCACGGGCCCATTGTAATAAACGGATTAATGATATTTAAAAAACTTTCTAGTTTATAGGGTCTTTTTCAAAAATCCAAGGGTCATATGTTGGATATAGAATAACTTTAGAACCTTTTAATTTATGTTTTTTAGCTAATTCTTTTACATCTTTTAATGAACATTCTGCAAATTTATGTTTTTCATTATAAAATAATTTTAGTTTATTTGCTTCTTCTTTTGAACATTCTAAAACACCAAAAACTAACATTCCATTTTCATCTACTTTTTGCCATGGTTTTTTAATTATATTAGCACGTCTTTTATTTCTTGCAGTTAATTGACCATAATATTTATTATGTAAAGAACAAAAATTTATTTTTACTTTTTTAGTATTTGCATATCTTATTATATCTAAAGCGAGTTTTTTTGAACCATCAACAGCATAACTATATTCAGGATGAGTAAAACCACGTTTTTCTAATTCATCTATGTTAGTATCTGAAAATTCAAATTCATTTAAGTTCATAAAAATATTATTTTTAGAACAAAAATCAACTAATTTTTTTAAATAATCTTTTTGATTAGGAATTACTGGAACTTCTATACCAACTTCCATTTTTGTTTTTAAAGCTAATTCAATATTGTTTAAAGAATGGAATCTTATTTCATCTAATCCTGCTTCTTCAAGTAATTTTAAATCCTTTTCATTAACTTTGGTTCCATATGTGTATAAATGAGCTTGAAATTCTTTTCCAAATTTTTCTTTTAAGAATTTTAAGTATTCAACTACTAAAGGAATGTTGTTAAATGGTTCTCCTCCAGTTATTCCAACACCTTTTGCATTTGTATCTTTAACTTCTTGAATTAATTCTTCTTTATTTTTAATTGGTTTTTCATTTGCATAAACTATATCCTGATTTTTTCTTTCAAAAGAAATAGGACAATAAAAACAATTAGAATCACATTTACCTGTAATGAATAAAACTAATTTAGCTCCTTCTAGACATAATTTACATCCATTTGATAAATATGTCCATTGTGCTCCGTTTTTGTTTTTTTCCATTTTTTTATAGAATATTAAAATAAATAATTATTTAAAATGGATTTTTATAAATTTCATCATGATGTTTGTAATTTTCAAAAGTAATTATTTTAGAAGATTCATCTACTGAAAAGACAAGTACAAAATGACCTATATGTACTCCCTTTAAATGTTGCAATGGACTTCTTAGATTTTTATAATGATCCGCGTTATTAGAATTTTTAATTTCTTCAATTTTTTTAATTATTTGTTCATAATGGGTTTTATCTTTCTTTTCTAATTTATCTATAATTTTATCTAATTGTTCACTAATTTTTATAGAATATATTTTAAATCACCTTTTTTCATATCTTTTACGTAAATCTTCTATGCTTTTGAAACTAATAGATTTTTCTTTTTCAATTTTTTTCATTTCTTCTATAAATTCAGGTCTTAATTCAGGTTCTAAAAATTCTTGTTCATATTCATTAATAATTAAATTTATAGCTTCGGATTTATTTTTTAATCCAAATTTTCCTTTTACTATATTTAAAATTCTGTCTTCTTTTTCTTCTAGATTTATAATTGCTTGTACCATTTTAATAATATTTTATTATAAAATGTAATGTTTCATTATTTATAAGCTTTTCTGTATTTAATTAAATATCTATTGATAATTATAATATATGTTACTATTTTTAAATAGGAACAAATGGAAAGATTTATATATTAGTTCAATGCTACAAAGTAGTATAATTTACTATGATAGAGTAGAAAATGAAACTAAAAATACCTGATAAAATATTTGGAGAACCTATAGAAGGAGCAATGGAAAGAAGATTTCCTAAGGATAATTCAACTAATCCAATAATTGATCCAGTAATAGTTCCAGATACAAATTCTAAAAATATAGATGGTTATATTTACATTCCTTCTATAAACTTATATGTTTCTAAAGAAAGAATATTACAAGGAAATAATTGGTATAATGCTCATAAAGAATTATTAAAAAATAATCAACAAATGTTAACAATACCCCAATTTATAGAATTCTTAAAATATACAAAAACAAATAATCCAGAAATTTATAATGATATTATTGAAGTTAGAGATCCATGGAGAGCAGAATGGTTAGATGCAGATTTTAAAGTTAAAAATAAGAAATTATATATTAATTATAATCATATTCTAGATTCAAAAGGAAATTTAATACCTAAAAACTTAGAATTATTAGAAAACTGTTTAATGGAAGATAAAACCCCTGGAATAGATTTAGAATCATGGTTAAATAATTCTATAAAACAAGGATTACCTAAAAAAGATGTAAATTCAGGAAGTTTATATTATTATTGCCCTATGAAAGATAATAATTCTGTTGTGGGGTTCGTCGCTGGCTCTGGTGGGGCTAGCCTTGACTGCAGTGGGAATCCTCATGATGCTAGTGTGGCGCTCGGGGTGCGTCCGGCAAAAATTTTTGAAGGTGTAAAATGAAAATAAAAATAAGCATATCCATAGATGAAGAAAAAATAAAATTATTAGAAAAATTAGTTTCTAATGGAAAATTTAGAAATAAATCTCATATTATAGAATTTAGTTTAGATAAAACATTGAAGGAGGAAATTAAAAATGGTTTATAAAAATTCAAATGAAGTTATGCAATTATCAGGAGTTCCTATCTATATGCAAGATATAGTTAGTGCTTGTCTAAAAGGAAAATTAAATTTATTTTTACAAGGGGATACTGGATCAGGAAAAACACAATTAGCTGCAGATGCAATGTCTTATTTTCCTAATGAAAGTTTATTTGTTTTAGGAAGAAATGATATGGATACAAGAGAATTATTCCAACAATTTAATTTAGATAAATTAAAGACAGCTAAATCAAGTTCAGAATTAAAAACAGTAAGTGATAAAATAGATACAAAATTAATAGTTGTTGATGAAATGCCTAACTGTGTTCCAGCAGTAAGAGCACAATTATTTAATTTATTTGATGGTTACATTGAATTAGATGGTAAAAAATATAATATTGGAAACGGATATTCTGTAGGTATAGCAACAGGGAATATTGGACAAAGATTTACAGAATCTTCTAATGAATTAGGAAGAGCACTAAAAGATAGAATGCATGTTATTCTAGATGTAGATTATTTTAGACCAACAGCTTCAGATACTTTAGAAATTTTAGCAAATGATACAAATCCAAGAGTTGAATTTAGTAATGGTTCTAGTGAATCTGAAAAAATAATACAAGCTTCAAAAGAATTAGAAAAAAAAGAAATTCCTTTTGATAAGTTAATTATTGCTAATTATTTAATACACGGATTAGATTATTGTACTGTTGATGGTAATCCTGCAAGTAAGACTAAATTAAAAGAGGAATGGCCAAATTGTTTAGAAAATCATAGTGCTGGAAGTGATGAATCTTTAGTATTGCCTGTTTCTGTTAGAGCTGCAAAATCAATAATTAGATTATCTCAAGCACTAGATGAGATTGTTGCTTCTCAAAATGGAAATGTTGATAATACTCAATCTATGTTGCAAGCTTACAAACTTGTTTCTGCTTATTCAGGTGTTTTAAATGAAGCTGAAGTAAAAGCAAAATATCAAGGAGATAAATATGCAGCTATGGATGCAATAATTGCTTCTACAAATACACAATTACAGCAAAAACAAGCTGATTTAGCTGCTGGTTTTGATATGATTAATTCTGGAAAATTAGATCAAAAAGTTTTAGATTTGTTTTGTGGAAGATGGAATTTTATGAAAAGCATTTTGGAGAGTTTTGTTAAAAAATGAAACCAAGAATACCTGATAAAATATTTGGAGAACCTATAGAAGGAGCAATGGAAAGAAGATTTCCTAAAGATAATTCAAATCCAGTAATTGATCCAGTAGTTCCAGATATAAATTCTAAAAATATAATTACAGATCATCCAGATTTCTGGACAATACATAATATAAATTATAATAATCAATTATATTCAACACATTTATTAAAAACTTTATTAGATAATGGAAATTCAAAAACACAAGAAGATTGGTCTATTTATACTAAAAATAATCAATTTGGAGTAGCAGATTTACCTTTTTATTTTGCTTTATTTAATACTTTATATCAAAATAAAAATAATCCTTTAGCAGAACCAATTAAACAGTTCATAAATAAACAAATGTTAGAAAAATGGTTAATGACTTTAACAAGAATAGAATATAATTCAAATGGTAGTGATAAAATAATTTATAATTATAATTTAACTAATCAATCTGAAAAACAATTAAATATAGTTGAACCAGATAATTTTATTTTACAATTAAATGAACCAAATACTTTAGAAGCATTGGTTGGTTGTAATAATATTCAAAATATAAATGATGTTTTTAAATGGATTACTGGAAAAAATACTTATTTATGGCGTGTAAATAATAAACCAAGTAAAAAAAATATTCGTGTTGTGGGGTTCGGCGCTGGCTCTGGTAGGGCTTACCTTGGCTGCGATGGGGATCCTCGTGATGCTAGTGGGGCGCTCGGGGTGTATACGTGCGCCGAAGGCGCGTAAAAAAATTTAAGGAAATTAAAATGAATTTACAAAAATTAAGACAAAAACTAAATTTACAAAAAAATAAAATAGGTTTAGTATGTGGAAATATAAACATTAAAGAGTATGATAATTCTAAAAATAATATTTCTGCTGGAATTAATCCAAATGGGTGGAATATTGAAATTTCTTTAAAAAAAGGTTTTGATCCAAAAAATGATAGTAGAGCAAGATTATATATGAAAAAGAAAAAAATTGAAGACGGATTAGAAAAACTTATTTCAGATGTTACAACACATGAATTTGCACATTGGGAATTACCTTTAAATTCTAATTTAGGTTGTCCTTATAGTACTTATGAACATGATAAAATACTAGAAGCAGTAAAAGAAGAATTACCTGAAGATAAAAAACAGCATTCAAGTTATGTTGTAAATGCTTTTGAGGATATGATTATTAATCCAAGATGTAGAGAATACAATAAAGATTTTTCTGGACAAGTATTATTTTGGAATGATCAAGGTTTAAGTTGTAAAGGAAAATATACTCCTTTTTATGAAGCATTTATCAAATTAAATATGCATTTATTTGGAGATAGATGGGATAAAGCTTTATTAAAAAAATATTATACTAATGATAAGAAAGTTGATAATGCAGTTAAAAAAGTAATTCAAGAACTTAATTTACCAGAAAATATCAAAGATAGTTCTATTTTATTTGATAAGAAAAAATGGCCTGAAATGTCTAAAATATTTGCAAGAAATTTATCTCCTTTATTAGATGTTAATCCTGAAGAAAGATTATCAGCTTATGATCAAGGTGATACTGGAAATGGAGAAAATGATAAAGAAGAACAAAAATCTGGAGATAATAAAAAAGAACAAGCAGGTAATGGAATAGAAAAAAAATTAAAAACAAAAGATGGAAAAGAAGAAGTTTCTTATGGAAGATACTCTTCAAATGAACAAAAATCTAAAAATTTTACAAGTTTTGAACAATTAGATTCATTATATAAATTATTAGCAAGAGATATTCCTGTTAGGGTTGAAGCAATGACAAAAAGTAATGGTTTGAATATTTCTCCTTTAAATTACAGACCATTTGATGAAGATACAGATGATTTTTCAAAAATAAAATTATCAAAATTATATGTAACTGAAAAAGGTTTAACTTTTGGTCATGTAAATCAACCATTAACAATTAATGCAAAATCTAAAGTTCAAAGAAGAAGTTTTCCTTCTTTTAAAATGGTTATGATTGATAATTCTGGAAGTATGGAACAAGGAATTAATTCTAGTAATATAGGAAATACAAATTTTATTCCATGGGGAGATAATAGTAAATATCATCATGCTTTATTAGGATTTTATGGTATTGAAAATTATTTACAAAAACAAGGAATAGCACAGTATATTGAACATGGTTTATCTTTATTTTCAAATTCAACTAGATTTAAACAATCCAATTTTTCAGGTATTGATGAAGTTAGAAAACTTGCACTTGCACCTGAATTTGGCAATACTAAAATAAATTTAAATGTTCTTGAAACAGCCTTAAGTGGAAAACAAAGTTTTGTACTTTCTTTGTCAGATGGAGAAATTTCAGATTGGGATTCTCAAAAAAATAGATTTATGGATTTAGCTAAACAAAATTATTATGCCCATATACAAATTGGTAATTCAAGTCAGTTTAGCAATGATTTAGAATCTTCAGGAATTCCAGTTTTTTATGTAAATTCTGGAAATGATTTAAGTAAATTAATGGTTGATATCACTAAAAAAACTTATGGAGCTTTTGTAACAAATTAAAATGAAACTAAAAATACCTACAACAATATTTGGAGAACCTATAGAAGGAGCAATGGAAAGAAGATTTCCTAAAGATAATTCAAATACAATAATTGATCCAGTAGTTCCAGATATAAATAGATTACCAATGGAAGTTAATTCAAATATTAATCTTTCAGATTATGTTCAATTAGATATGTTTGGATTATATGGTAAACAAGTTATTATATCTAAATTTGAAATACCCAAAGCAAATAATAAAAATTATGAAGATACTCATAGATTTGTTTTAGATCAAGGATTATATATACCTACTCCAGTAATATTTATTAATTTTTTATCAAAAGTAATAGAAGCTTATAATAAAAAAATAGAATTATTTGATGGACAAGGAAATAAAATACAAGAAAAAGAAATAAATGATATGTATTTACATTTAACTAAAGATCATATTTCATCTTATAATGTTAAAGGTAAAGAAGGAGCATGGACTTGGCTAAATGCTCGCTTTATTAAGGGACAATTTAATGATTTAGATTTAGAAACTGTAATAGGAATAAATAATAATCAACTTCAAACAAAAAAAGAATCATTATCACGTTATTTAAATGAAACTTGTTATGTTGATTTAAATCCTCATTTTAATCATCAAGGATTGCCAAAACAAGAAGCAAAATCTTCTAATCAAGAATATAAACAAGGAAAAAATGTTTATTTTTGGAAACCTATAAAAGATCGTGTTGCGGGGTTCAACGCTTTCTCTGGTGGGGCTGACCTTTACTGCAATTGGAATCCTCATGGTACTGATGTGGCGCTCGGGGTGTATACGTGCGCCGAAGGCGCGTAAAAAAATTTATGAAAAGATTTATTAATTTATTATTCTAAAATAATTTGTCTTAGCTTTACTAATTTAAAACTTACCTAATAAGTTAATGAAAATAAGTAACTTAGACCACATGCATACTAATTATGACTAAATTCAAAAGATTGAGGTTATAAAATACAGTTATCTTAAAGAGTAATAATGAAGAAACCTTGGGAAAGTTTTTGAATGAAATTTATAATAGCCGTGAAAATTAGATTAGTATGCTACTTTAACTGTTGCGAGGTTCAACGCTAACTCTGATAGGGCTAACCTTAACTGCAATAGGAATCCTCATAATACTAATGAGGCGCTCGGAATGGTCTATGCTGCTAAGATTGTAAAATGTATACTTATACTAATTTATATAATAAAATTTATTCTTATAACAATTTAGTTTTAGCGTGGAAAAAAGCAAGAAAAGGCAAAACAAAAAAAGAATATGTAATTGAATTCGAAAGTAACTTAATCGATAATTTATTAAAATTACAAGAAGAATTAAAAAATGAAACTTATAATATTATAAAATTAAAAAGATTTGTTATTAGAGATCCAAAAACAAGAGTTATACATATTTCTAATTTTAGAGATAGAATAGTTCATCATGCTTTATGTAATTTAATAGAACCAATTTTTAAAAAGATGTTTATTTATGATTCATGTGCAAATCAAATTGGAAAAGGAAATTTATTTGCAATAAAAAGATTTGATTTATTTAAAAGAAAAATAACTAAAAATAATACAAAAAATGCATTTTGTCTTAAATCAGATATAAAACATTATTTTCAAGAAGTTAATAATAGTATTCTTATAAAAATAATAGAAAGAAAAATAGCTGACAAACAAGTAATAAATTTAATTAAATTAATCTTAAAGAATGGGCAAGAAAAAGAAGGTATGGGAATGCCTCTAGGTAATTTAACAAGTCAATTTTTTGCTAATATTTATTTAAATGAATTAGATTATTTTATAAAACATAAATTAAAAATAAAATATTATATAAGATATGTAGATGATTTCATTATTTTACATAATTCAAAAGAACAATTAATTAAATGGGAAGAAGAAATTAATTATTTTTTAAATAAAGAGTTAAAATTAAATTTACATCCAGAAAAAACAAAAATAGTTTATTTATCAAGGGGTATAGATTTTGTAGGTTTTAGGAATTTTTATCATTATAGATTATTAAGGAAGAGAAATATAAAGAAAATATTTTATAAAATTGAAAGTTACAAAAATAATGAGATTAGTAAAGAAAAGTTTTTAGAAAGTTATCAAGGTTGGCAAGCATATGCAAAATGGGCAAATACTTACAAATTAAGAAAAAATATACTAAGAAGATTAAATAATATAATATCTATTATTTACAATAGTAAAGAATAAAGTATATAAATAAGTCTAACTTTAATAAAGTATGGTACAAGAAACAGTATGTATAAATAAAGAAGCAATAACCGACCTGATAAAATTAAAGGAAGAATTTGATATGGTAATTGAATCTATAGAATTAATGGGAAATAAAGAATTTATGAATTCTTATAATAAATCAAAAGAACAAATTAAAAAAAGAGAGTTTGTGAATTGGAATGCCTTATAATATTCTTCCAACAAAAGAGTTTTCTAATGATTTTAAAAAGTTAAATGAATTTACACAAAAAAGGATTAAAAAGAAAGTAGAAGAAGTTAGTGAAAATCCTGAAAGATATAAACATCTACATTATGATTTAAAAGGAAGTAATAGGCTTTGGATTGGAAAATTAAGGGTTGTATTTTCTTATAATGAAGAATTAAAAGAGCTTTACTTGGAAAAAATTATATTTGGACATAAATATAACGAGTAAATTGTATTTTTTAAAAAATGAGATCATAAAAAATATTAAAAAGGTTTTTATAACATTGCAAATTGATAATATTATGGTAATAAATATATTTTCAGGTGGTGGACGATGTTAATCGGTTTATTTCGGCGGTCCTTCTAAAGGTAAATCAACCTTTTTCAGAGCTGCAACTCTAGCTGAAGCAGCAATAGCAGCATATCCTTTTACTACTTTGAAGTCGGCTGAGGCTGTGGCATACGTAAAAGTAGATTGTGTTGAAAAAGAATTTAATGTTAAATGTAATCCAAGATTTGGTTATTGTTTAAATGGAAAACGTTTTGTTCCAATAAGATTAATGGATGTTCCTGGATTAATACAAGGAAGTCATGAAGGGCTTGGAAGAGGAAACGCATTTTTAGATGATTTAAGACAAGCAGATTTGTTAATTCATATTATTGATATTTCTGGTTCAACTAATGAAAATGGAGAAGCAGTTGATCCTTTAACTTATGATCCACTAAATGATGTTATCTTACTAGAAAAAGAAATTGATCTTTGGTTTTTTGGAATTTTAAATAAAGAATGGGCTAAATTTGTTAAATTAGTTAGATCAGATAAAAATGAAATTGATAAATCTATAGCAAAACAATTTTCTGGCTTAGGTGTTAATGAAGATATTGTAAATGAAGCTTTTAGAAAATTAAATATGAAAAAAGAAGATTTTTTTAAATGGGATGAAAAAGATTTGAAAAATTTATGTATAGAATTAAGAAGATTATCTAAACCCATTATAATTGCAGCTAATAAAATTGATATTCCTGGAGCAGATAAGAATTTTGAAAGATTAAAAGAAAGATTTCCAAATTATATTGTAGTTCCTTGTTCTGCAGAATCTGAATTAGCTTTGAAAGAAGCAGCTAAACATAAATTAATTAATTATGTTCCTGGGGATAATAAATTTGAAATTATAGGAACTTTAAGTGATCAACAAAGAAAAGCTTTACAATTTATTCAAGAAAATATGTTAGATAAATATGGAAGTACAGGAGTTCAAGATATTTTAGATAAAGCAATATTTGATTTATTAAAATATATAGCTATATTTCCTGGTGGTGTTAACAAATTACAAGATTCTGAAGGGAGGTATATTCCCGATTGCTTTTTACTGCCACAGAATAGTACAGCATTAGACTTCGCATATAAAATCCATCAAGATTTAGGAGATAATTTTGTTAGGGCCATAAATGTAAAAACGAAAATATCTTTAGGCAAAGATTACAAATTAAAACATAGAGATGTGATAGAGATTAAGACAAAGAATTAAACCAAGGTCTATCAGGAACAATCCATTCTTTATAATTATTATTAAATTCCAATAAATTTTTGTTAAAACTTTCAATTTCATTTATATTAATTTTGATATTTAATAATTTTTTAATTAATAACAATTTACTAATAGATAAACTAGATTTATTATTTTTCCAATTATAGTATGTAAATTGGCTTATTTTAAGTTTATTACACATTTCTTTAATAGAATATAACTTTTCTATTTTAGAAAATATAATATTATTTAATTTTTTTGATAATCTTAACTTAGCATCTTCGTTTTTTGAACTAATTATTGGAAATATTTTTGGATGGTTTGTTTTTTTAATTATATTAGCCATCTTTAAAATATGTAAATAACATTGTAATGTACTAACTCCAATACCCAATTTTTTAGCTAGATAAAATTTATCGCAACATTGTACTTTTTTTAATGATTTTATTACATTTTCAAGATTAGTTACTTTATAATTATTGTTCTTAAAAACGAGGTTTAATCTTTTCATAGCTTCATTTTCATTATTTGTTTTGTACTTGAACCCATTCAGATAATCATTTATTTTGAACCATTTATCTGTATTTTTTTCAAAAAATTTCTTCCAAATTTGTAATTCTTTATTATTTAATATTCCTGTCCTGAAATGACTAAATAAATTAATATTTCTTTTTTTAAATGGAGCTGAATTAAAACGAAGAATTTCACAAATTTCATCTCTTAAATTTTCATTTTTTATTCCTAAAGATATATTTCTACTCATTTCTACACAACCTTCAAATGTCAAAAAACCAATTATATATGATCTCTTTATTTCATTGCTAGAATTTTTTATAATTTTAGGTATAGAGTATAATATTTTATTGCCAGAAGGAAAATTAAAATATACTTCTAAATATCTCCCTAAAATCTTATTTCGTGCAGTTATTATCCAAGCATCAGTCCTATCCTTTTTTATTTTCAAATTTATTTTAAATGTCTTAAAAACCCATTTATTAAATGCTATAAGATTGCTTTTATAATAATCAATTATCATAAATTTATAACTCGTTCCATTTCTTGTTTTTTCTTTTATTAAACAACCATCTGCTTGGTGAGCCCCAACAATTTTGGCTAAATTGATATCTATACCTTTTACTGCTTTAATTTTATTAGTATATTTAGAACCACAATATAAATATGTTATTTTGGATTGTATTTCTGTTTTTAAAGTTATATAATCTAAAGTTGATTTCTTGCATAAACATTTCCATTCATTTAGTAATTCTTCTAAAACTGCAATTGAGATATTATTTTTATTCCTTAACATTTTTAGAATAGTGTCTGGATGATATTTTAGTTTTATAGATAAACTTTTACAGAAAGGGGATATTTTATATCCATTACTGTTAATTTCTTTTAAAATAGTATTTATAATAGAATTTAATCCATTACCACTACAACTAATCTGTGATTTAGCACCTATATCTTCTCTAGGATTATATAATTTGAATAAATCTAATTGCATATTTTTTATGGATAATTTTTGTTTATAAACTCTCCGCGCACACCTTGCAAGTTGCAATTTACTAGAAAATATATATTGGAGTATATAGATTATATATAAATAACCTTTTTAAAATATTTTTAAGTTAAATGGTTGTTGGTAAAGATCATAAACTTAAAAATAGGGATGTTGTTGAGATAGTTTGTTCTAAATAAATCAAAATCTTTATAAATAGGCTATATCTATAATAAATAAAAAGAGGTTGTATTTATGCCAGGATTTATAGAAGTAAAGAATATTACTAAAATATTTGGTAAACATATTGTTCTAGATGATTTAAACTTAGACATTCCTTATGGTAAAATTTTTGGTGTAATAGGAGAAAATGGTTCTGGTAAAACTACATTATTAAATACTTTAATTGGATTCTATAAACCTACAAGAGGAACAATTTATTTTCAAGGATTGGATATTTTCAAAGATATGCATGGAGTTGAAACAAGATTTGGTTTTGCAACTCAAGCAGGTTCTTTTTATCCAAAATTAACTGTCGAAGAAAATTTATGGTATTTTGGAAAATTATATGAAATTCCAAGACAAGAATTAAGAGAAAGAATTCATAAATTACTAGATTTAGTTGAATTAACTTATGCTAAAAAAACTTTGGGTGGAGAATTATCCACTGGAATGAAAAGAAGATTAGATATTGCTTGTGCTTTAATTCATAAACCAGCAGTATTAATTTTAGATGAACCAACTGAAGATCTTGATCCAATATTAAGAAAAGAATTAATTACATTAATAAAAAGAATTAATGAAAATGGAGTTACTGTAATTATTACATCTCATTTATTAGAAGAAGTAGAAGAATTATGTGATGTTGTTGCTATTTTACATCGTGGAAAATTATTGAAAATGGGTTCTCCAAGTTCTATTGAACGTGAATATGGAAAGAATGAAATTGTAAAATTAGAACTTGAATCAAAGAATTATCAAACTTTTGTTAAAAAGTTAATACAACATGGCGGAAAAGTAGAAGATGTTGATTATGAAGGACAAAAGATTTTAATTTATACCCCAAAAGGAGATAGATTATTAGGATTAGTAATGTCAACTGCTAAATTAATGAAAGAAAAAGTAAATCATATTTCTGTTGATAAAATGTCATTAAATATAATTTTTGAATCAATTGTTAGAGGTGAAAAAGGTAAAAATGGCTAATACTTGGAATATAATTATTAAGAATTTAAGATTATTAATTAGAGGTAAAAGTTCTTCTCTAGTTGTTATACTTGGTCCTTTATTATTAATATTTTTGGTTGGTATGGCTTTTAACACTTCAAGTTTATATGATTTAAGATTAGGTGTTTATACCCCTTCATATTCAGAATTAACAAATTCTTTAGTTGGAAATTTAAAAACTGATTTTTTAGTTACAGAATTAGATAAACAAGAAGATTGTATTAATGGGGTTAAAACAGGAGAGTTTAATGTTTGTGCTGTTATTCCTGGAAATTTAGAAATTACAACCAAAGAAAGTATTATATTTTATGTAGATTATTCAAGAGTAAATATTGTTTATAATATTATTTCTGTTGTATCAGAAGAATTAGCTTCTAAATCAACTCAATTAAGTACTGAATTAACTACGGATTTGTTAACAAGATTGAATAATGCTAAAATTTCTTTAGTGGATAGAAAAACAGATATTAATTCACTTGCTTCAAATAATAATAAGGTTATTACAGATATAAGTGCTGTTCAAAATAATCTTAATAGTTTAAGTTTAAAAAGTAAATATCAAGTTGATGATAACGCAACTGAAGCAGAAAAAGATTTAGCCAAAGAATTAAATAAAGTAGCTGATGCAGTTAATAGATCATTAAATCTTTTAGCGGGAATGATTAGTGCTTTAAACCAAAATAAAGATTCAATTAGTTCTGTAAGTAGTGCAGTAGATGGTGTAATTAATACTGTTTCAAGTTTGTCTGTAAATGAAGCAACAGATATAGTAAGTCCAATTAAAACTAAAATTGAACCTATAACAATAAAAGAATCTCATATTAATTATTTATTCCCAACTTTACTAGTTTTAGTTATTATGTTTGTTAGTATATTATTAGCATCAACATTACTAATAAATGAAAAAGCTACATTTGCTTACTTTAGAAACTTTATAACTCCAACTTCAAGCTTTAAATTCTTAATTGGTAATTTCTTAACTAATTGGTTAATTACAATATTTGAAGTATTAGTAATTATAATATTTTCAGCTATATTTATATTTACTGAAAATCCAATAATGACTTCAGTTTTATCATTATTGGTTTTAGCAATTGGTTCAATTGTATTTATTTTACTTGGAATGATAATTGGTTATTTATTTAGATCAGGAGAAACTGCAAATTTAGCTGCAATTTCAATATCTAGTTTGTTCTTATTTTTCTCAAATACAATTTTACCTTTAGAAACTTTACCAACTTACATAAAATCTATAGTATTATTTAATCCATTTGTAATTATAGAAGGAATGTTGAAAAAAATAATGTTATTTAATTCTACTTTGGCAGATCAAGGATGGAATTTCTTAATTTTACTAGCTTATATAATGGTATTTGGATTAATAGCTTATATTGCTAATGAATCTACTAAAAGAAGATTATAAAAACATTTAAATAATTACTAACTTTTTTAATTATTATGAAAGAGGCAGTTCCTGAAGATAATAATAAATTAATAGAAGAATTTGGTGCACTTTTAATAGAAGAACTAAAAGAGGTTCCAGATTTTTATACATTTAAAACAGGCGTTCTTTATTCTCATAGAGATTTTGATAAATTTTTAAAAGAATTAAAAAATGGAGAAAAGTGTGCAATAGTTTCAGGGCTTAATGCTTCAGGATCTCTTCATTTAGGTCATAAAGCTGTTTTTGATACAAATTTATTTTTTCAAAAAAAGTATGGTATTCCTGTTTTTATTCCTATTTCTGATGATGAAAGTTATGTTTCTGGTAAAGTAGAAACTCAAAAAGAGGCATTAGAAAATTCTATGAGATTAGCAAAAGAACTTTTAGCATATGGTTTTGATCCTAAAAAAACTTATTTTATCATAGATCAAATTTATACAAATATTTATAATTTAGCAATAAAACTTTCAAAAAAAGTTAATTTATCTGAAATTAAATCAACATATGCTTATAAAAATGAAGATAATATAGGTTTACATTTTTATCCTGCAGTTCAATCAGCACATATAATATTACCACAAGAAAAAGAGATTAAAAATGTTTTAGTTCCGATAGGTCCTGATGAAGATGCACATATTCGTATTTGTAGGGATATTGCTTCTAGATTAGGATATAAAAAACCAGCAATTCTTCATTCAAAATTTTTACCTGGAATTGATGGAGAAAAAATGTCTAAATCAAAAGGAAATGCTATATTTTTAAATGATGATGAAAAAACAGTTAAGAAAAAAATAAATCTGGCTTTTTCTGGTGGTCAAGCAACTATAGAAGAACATAGAAAGAAAGGAGGAAATCCAGATATAGATGTTTCTTTTATTTATCTTAAAAATTTATTTTTAGATGATAAACAAATAGACAAATTATATAGAGATTATAAATCCGGCAAATTATTATCGGGGGAGTTAAAACAGATATTTTTTGAAGAAGTTATGAAATTTTTAAATAAATTCCAGGCAGATCTTAAAAAAGTTAATCAAAAAGATTTAGATAAGTCTATATTGAAAAATGAGATTTAATTCTATATTTACCAAAACATTTATATAGTTCTAATATATAACATACGTTATAAAATGAAACTAATAATTAATACTAATTACCCTAAATTATATGAAGAAGCAGCTAAAACAAAAGTTCTTGAAGTGTTATTCAAATATCCTGAAAAAGAATTTAGTTTAAGTGATCTTGCAGAAGAATCAAGTGTTGCAAAAGCAAATATAGGAAATATATTAGAAAAATTTAGAGAATCAAATTTAATAACTATTGAAAAATTAAGCAAAATATGGAGAATAAAAGCAAATCAAACAAATGAATTATTTATTAAAAGCAAAATAATTTATAATTTAAATTTCATTTATAAAAGTAGTTTAATCGAATTTCTTAAAGATTATTACAATAACCCTAAAGCAATTATTTTATTTGGAAGTTTTAGAAAAGGCGAAGATATTTCAAATTCAGATATAGATATAGCAATAGAATATGATAAAATCAAAGAACATAAGATTAATGAATTAAAAATAGATAAAATTGATAAAAAAATGCAGATACATTTATTTAATCGGGAAAGTATAGATATTAATTTATTCAATAATATTGCAAATGGCATTGTACTTTGGGGCTTTTTAGAAGTAAAAAAATGAAAAAAGAATATATTGAATTATGGATTAAATCAGGTATAATAAGAAATAGACAAGTAGATTTAGAAAAAATTAAATCAATGATAAATTCTTCTGAAATTAATGCAAAAATTACAAAAACTATAAAGATTAATGAAGATAGTGCAACTCTTATTTTTAGAGAAATTTATGAATCAATAAGACAATTATGGGATGCTAAATGGGGAATTCTTGGATTTGAACCTTTAAATCATGAAATAAGTTTAGAAATACTTAAAGAAATGGATATAAAAGAAAAATTAAAATTAAATTCCTTGGAGAGATTTAAATCAATAAGACACGATATAAACTATAGAGGATTTAGAGCAACTATTTCACAAGCAGAAGAAATTTTAGATTTTTGGAATAAATGTGGAGAAGAAATTATAAAGATAATACAAAAAGAATTAAATAATAATAAAAATTCTTAATTTTGTTACTTTTGCTTAAGAATAACAGAATAGAAAGATTTATAAATAACTTGTTCTACTTAAAAGTGGTTAAAATGATATTTGATGAAACATTTTTGAAAAAGCTAAGAAGCGCATTTAATCTAAATATTTATGAAGTTAAAATTTGGACAGCTTTGCTATCTAAAGGAGTAGCTTCAGCTGGTGAATTATCAGATATTTCTAATGTTCCTAGATCAAGAAGTTATGATGTTTTAGAATCTCTTGAAAGAAGAGGTTTTGTTGTTATGAAACTTGGAAAACCTATTAAGTATTTAGCAGTAAAACCAGAAGAAATTTTCGTAAGAGAAAAGAAAAGATTAATTGAAGGCGCAGAAACTCAAGTTAAACAATTAGATACTATAGAAAAAACAGATTTATTCAAGGAATTACAATTATTATTTAGTAATGGGGTTGAGCATGTAGAACCAGAAAAAATTTCAGGTTCAATCAAAGGAAGAACAAATGTTTACAATCATTTAATATCAATGATCAATGATTCAAAAAAAACAATTAATATTGTTACAACTAGTTCAGGTTTATCAAGAAAATATGATAAATTAATAGAACCATTAAAGAAAGCAGCTAAAAAAGGTGTTGCAATAAGAGTAGTTACTTCAGTAACTCCAGAAAATAGAAATCTTGTTGATGAATTAGCTAAAATTGCAAAAATTAAAAATGCTCCTATTAGTTCAAGATTCTTTACAATAGATAATGAACAAGCTTTATTCATGACACATGATGATAAAACTGTTCATGAAGCATATGATAATGCTATATGGATAAATTCTCCTTATTTTGTTAATTCTTTAAACAATATGTTTGCTAATTTGTGGAAGTGATTAAAAAATGGGAATAGATTATAGAAGTACTGTATATTTTAACGGATTAATTACTGGATCTATGTTTTTAACTATGATGGGTGATTTTTATAAAGGAGATTATTTTTCAGCTGGGGCTATGGGTGTATGTGTTTTTGGAAATGCTTTAGCACTTAAAATGCTATTACCTGATATTGATAGTTTAGAACAAACAGTAGAAAAAGAAACTAAAAGTGAAAGTGATTAAAAAATGGATACTATAAGAATACCGAATGTAAAATATAGAAATAATATCTATCAAATAGAATTACAAACAGAAAAATCAGGTCCATTTACACCAGATCAGGCTATATCTTTTTATTCAAAAACAGATTTTAAATTACCTTCTTCAGATTTAGTGTATGCTATACTTAGGTCTGCAGTAGAATCAAAAGATAATGAATTAATATATTCTTTAAGAAGATTTTTACATGAAAAAGGGTTATTAACTTCAACTAGACTAATAATTCCTACAGAAGGATTAGACACAATAATTCATGATTATAAAATGCCTAATGAATTAAAAGTACATGGAGATTTTGTTGGTCCTGATATTTATACTAAAGAATCTTTAGATCCAAGAGTAAAAGAAGAATTTTATAATGCAGAAAATCCATTAGATGAAACAGAATTAACTAAATTTTTTAGTGCTCTTTTAGGAACAAATAATTTAAAAGAGATACTTAATGTTTTTAAAAGAATTAATAATACAAGCGTACTTAGAACAAATAGAAAACCAAAACAATTAGAAGAAAAGATTGTTACTATTAATGGGGGAATTGAAGATAATCGTTTTAATTTATGGTATGGTCCAGATCATTATTATTGTACATTTGGGGTACGTATGGATAAATTAAAATAATAAATAACCCTTCTCAATAAATATTACTGCTAAGTTCCATCAAAAAGCTTATAAATTCTTAATAAGTTGTTTATTTAATGGCAGCAAATTTCATGGAATTTATTAATAGTATATTTTCTATGTTCAAAAAAAAGAAGGAGATAAAATTAGGTCTTTACGGACCACCAAATTCTGGAAAATCAAGTTTAGCTAATAAAATTTGTGAAGATTGGATTGGAGAACCATTAAGTTCAGTTTCTGCAGTTCCTCATGAAACAAGAGAAGTAAAACTAAAAGAAAAAGTAACTATTAAATCTAATAAAAAAACTTTAACATTTAATATTGTGGATACTCCTGGAATTGCAACTAAGATTGATTATACTGATTTTTTAAAATTTAAAATAAATCCTAAACAAGCTAAGAAAAGAGCAATGGAAGCAACTAAAGGTGTTATTGATTCAATAAAATGGCTTGATGATATGGATGCAGTTGTTGTAGTTTTAGATTCTACAAAAAATCCTTATTCCCAAGTAAATCTTACAATTATAGGTAATTTAGCAGCAAGAAAAACACCAGTTTTAATTGTTGGTAATAAAATTGATTTGAGAAAAGCAGATCTTAAAAAAATAGAATCTTCATTCCCTCAATATAATGTTGTTGGAATCTCTGCATTAAAAGGAGATAATATGGAAGAATTTTATAAATCATTATTCAGGTTGGTGAAATAAATGTTAACTTTACAATTTATCCCAAGTCATGAATTAAGTTCTTTAGATGAAGATCAAAAAATAAAAAAATTGCTTGGTTATATTAAATTAAATAATATTATTGTAATGGATGGAAAATTAAAAGCACAAGAAGAAGCCCATTTAATTAAATATACAATGGGTATGATAAATAATAAATTTAAGGGAATTGAAATAGCAACAGTAGATTCTAATGATAATCTTTTACAGGGGTTAAATAAATTGCGTGTAAATTTAGCAGGATTTTTACTTGGCAGATCACAGGGGTTAACAGTAATAGGTCCAGCAACAATAGTAAAAGAAATAAGGAAAGATCCTAATAAAATAAGACTCTTCACAAAAGGGAGGAGATAAATGCCACATCAATGTACTAGGTGTGGTATGTTACATCAGGATGGTTCTGCAGAGATACTAAAAGGTTGTGCCTGCGGAAGTAGATTTTTCTTTTATATTCGAAAAGAATCTTTACAACAAACACAAGAAATTATTTCTAATTTAACAGTTGAACAAAAACAAGAAATAGAGCAAGATATTGTTAAAGTTATAGGTAATAGAATTGAAGAAGATAAACCCATTGTTTTTGATTTAGAATCAATAAGAGTTAATGAACCTGGAATTTATGAATTAGATTTAGTAAAATTATTCAAAAAAGAACCTTTAATCATTAGATTAGAAGAAGGAAAATACATAATTAATTTAGATTCTACTTTTTTAAAGAAATAATAATATTTATATATATCTTCATTTTTAATTTATTATGTTTGGAAAAACCAAAGAAGATGTTAAAAAAGAACTTAGTCAAATGACTAAAGAGGATATTATTAAATTAATTAGAGGCGCTAATGGAAATATAAGAATTCTTTTGTCTAAAGGATTAGATGCAAGACAAATAAAATCAAGAGGAATTAATTTAACAATTTTTATTCCTTCTGGATTTAGTGCTAAAAATTTAGTGGTTTTAGGATTTAATTTTACAGATTTAATGATAGCAGGATACACTCCTAAAGAAATAATGAACGCTGGATTAAAAGGATTAGAGAAATACTCTATTAAAGATTTTATAGACGAAGGATTTAGTGCTAAAGATTTAATTGAATCTGGTTTTTCTAGAAAAGATGTTATAGCCGCATTTAGAAAATAATTCTATATAAAAACCTTTAAAAATAATAACTTCTTTTAGTAATTAATGGAAAAAGAGGAATATAGTAATATATTAAGAATATTACAAAAAGCTTACAATGCTATTCTAAATAGAGATACTGCTTTACTAAGAGAATTAAGTAATCAAACTATACACACTTCAAGTATTTCTCAAAATGAAGATTCATTAAGTATTTCTATTATTATGTATAGTTTTTCTAAAATATTTGAAAGAAATTATTCAGAATATAAGGATTGGGATAAATTTTATGCAAGTATAAAAGATAATTTAAAAAAATCAATTCAAGCTCTAAATAAAAAAGATTTTGTTGGTTATGAAACTATTATTAAAAATATTTTTACTGATATAGATAGTTTAGATAAGAAATTAAGAACTTATATACAAGAAGTTTTTGAAGTAGCTAAAATTCATAAAGCATCTAGAATACACGAACATGGAATTTCTGTAGGAAGAACAGCCCAATTATTAGGGGTTAGTGAATGGGAATTAATGGATTATGTAGGTAAAACTGGAATTTCAGATACTCCTTTATCTAAAACAATGGATATTTCTGTTAGAATAAAAGTAGCGAGGAATTTATTCAAATGAAAAATATTGTTTTTGATACTAGTTCAATTATAAGTTTATCAACAAATGATTTATTATGGGTTTTAAAACCTTTAAAAGATAAATTTAATGGAGATTTTTTAATTTCTGAAGGTGTAAGAAAAGAGTTAGTTGATAATCCTTTGCAGATAAAAAGATTTAAGTTTGAAGCTCTAATGATTTTAAATTTAATTAGTAATAAAGGGTTAAATGTTTATAATGATAAAGAAGTTGAAAAGAAAATAACTTATCTTAATAGTTTAGTTAATAATTTGTTTAAAGCAAAAGGAGAATATATTACTATAATGCAATCTGGTGAAATAGCTTCTTTAGCTGTTGCTATTATTCTTGGTTCAAGTGCTTATGTTGTAGATGAAAGAACAACTAGGTTAGTAATAGAAGATCCTGAAAGATTAGTAAAAATTTTAAGAAATAAATTACATACTACAGTAAACATAAATAGAAATAATCTTGAATTAATTAAAAAAGAAATAAATGGTTTAAAGGTTATTAGATCAACAGAATTAGTTTTAATGGCATATGAAATGGGATTGTTTAAAGATTTTTTAAAACTAACTATTTATTCAAAGAATATTAAAAAAGATTTAATTGATGGATTACTTTGGGGATTAAAATTAAGAGGATGTTCTATTTCTGAAGAAGAGATAGATGAAGCAATAAAGATTTACTAGCAAGTAGTAACAAATAGAAAGGTTTAAATATTAGTTAGAACTCTATTTCTGTATGATACAAGACTTAAAAGGTTATGAAGTTCCATTTGATTGGAAAAAATTAATTGTAACTGGTATTACAGCTTTAGTAGCTGTAGGTGTTATTAGTTATTATGGTCATAAATATAATTCAGGAGATATGGAATATAAAGAAGGGTGTAATGGTATGGTTATTAATCGTAGTGATTATACTCAAGTTCATAAACCAGAACAATTTTTAGTTGGAGAATATATTAAACAAGGTAATAATGGATATTACGATAAGATTACAATAAGGGGAGAAGAAATACAAGATCCTGAAAGATTAGAAGTTTTAATTAAACAATTAGAGGAAGTAAGAACTTGTAATACTTTAAAATGAAACAAGAAACATTAGTTAAATTATTATTTGCATTAACCTTTTTAATAGTTATTAATGGAATTTTATTATTAGTACTAGAATCAAGTTTACCAATATTATTTTTTATTGTATTTGCTTTAGTTTATTCTTTAGTTATAGCTTTTATTGTTGCTTTTGATAATAAATGGTTATTGGCTAAAATGTCAAGTTTATGGATGACTAATTTACAAGTTTCTAAACAAGATGATCCTTTTATAATTGATTTTAATAATAAATTTCATCAATTAAATTTAGAAACACAAAAAAATATAGATACAGCAATTAATATTTCTAGTCAATTACATTATTTAAAAGAAAATTTAAAAGTACATTTTGTTGGTGCTTTAACCACAAGAAAGTATCACGATAAAAATTGTAGATTTGCAGGTCAAATTAAAGATTGTAATAAAGTAAATTTTAAGTTTGAAAGCGATGCAAGAAAACAAGGTTTTTCTAAGTGTAAATGTTTAAAATTATAAATTTTGTTTTTTATACATTTTATAATATTTATCAACTTTTTCAACAAAATATTCTGTTTCTCCATTATGTGGAATTCTACCATTTGTAACTGCTCCTTCTCCAGCATTATAAGCTGCAGCAACTAATTTAGGATTTCCATTATATTTTATTGATAAATCTTTTAAGTGTCTTACTCCAATATCAATATTTACATTAGGATCAAATAAATCATTTCTATTTATATTTCTATTATATAATTTAGCAGTTGAAGGTTTTAATTGCATAACACCTACACATCCTGCTTCAGAAACAGCTCTAGAATTAAAAGTAGATTCAGCATGAGCTATAGCTAAAACATAATTATAATCTATTCTATGTTCTCTTGATTCTCTAAGGATTATTTGTTTAATTTGTTTAGTTTGATAATTATCTTGTTTTTTTGGTTTTTGTTGATTTTGTCTTTGATGGGCTTGTCTTTGTGGGCTTTGTCTTGGTGTATATCTTACTGGTTCTCTTACTTTGTTTTCTAAATTATTTTTATTTGAATAAGTAATACAATCAGGATTAATAGCAACAGGTGGTGCCTTAGGATCTGTAATAATAACATTAACAGGACAATTTGGTTTGTAATTTGTTTTTTCTTGAGAATATCTAGGATATAATGAATATATACCAATTAAAGCTGCAAGTCCAGCAGTATAAATAAAATTTTTGAATTTCATCTTTTTTTGATTAATCAATTATATATAAATGTTTTGTTTGTTATCACTCTAGAAGAGATACTTTTTATATAAACTAAATCTAAGATAAATTTATATACTAAATTAAAATTATTAGATCTAAGGGGGCGTTGTATAACCTGGCTATTATTGCCGGCTCCAGTTATGGAGCGATGAACCTTAAATGGTAATGATCTTAGGTAATGGTATTCGCTTCTCAAGAAGATACCGGCCGATTGGGGTTCAAATTAATCCATTAAAAAGATTATGACAATCCCCACGTCCCCACTTTTTATCTATTATTTGTGTTGTTACTTGGTTATAGTTACAAATAGAAAGGTTTATAAATAAGTTGTTATAACTAAGTAGTAAAATGATATTTTCAAGAAAGTGGTTTAGGGAATATGTAGATAAGGATAGAGTTACACCCTTTAATTTAATTGGTGCTTTTGTTAAAGAAAGAATTGCAGATATTTTATGGGGTACTGCTTTTATTGTAGCTTTTTCTGCTATTAGTAATAAATATTACCAAAGATATAATAGTGAAATGAATCAAATTCAAAATCAAATAAACCAATATACTGTTTCAATTACGAATTCTAAGAATAAAGGAACTATAAGTGAACAAGATGCACAAAGAACTATAGATCAATTAAATAGAAAAAAACAAGAAATAAGTCCTGGAAGAGAAATTATTAATGGTATTTATTCTTTAGAACCTGGAAAAATAATGGCAGGAATAAAAGGTGTTATAAAAATGAATAGAGATCCAAATATAGCAAATGAACAATTAAATAATGTTGCTGTAGAATATAATGATACAATTAAAAAAAATAATAAATTTAGATCTTATTTAGAAGCAAGTTTAGATAATTATGGATCAAGTTGTTCTAGTCAAGCATTACAAAATTATCAAGTAGCATTAGCACAATTTAAACAATCAGGATTAGATTCAAATCAATATCAAACTAAATTTTTAACTTTAGAAAATGTATGTAAAGAAAGGGCTTATTTTGCTGATATTGAATCTAAAGTTTTAAAGAAAACTAAAGAATTAGAATATCAGGGAATTACTAAAGAGGCAATTGCTGTTGAAATAGGTTATTATTTTAGTGATTTAACTGAAGGTAGTTCAACACAGCATAGAAATACTCTTAAAGAAAAAACTCCAATTCTTAGTCAAAAGGTTTCTAAAACATTAAATTATCATGTACAATTGGAGGATTATTTGTAACTACTGGTAAGAAACAATAAACCGAAAGGTTTATAAAGCTGTGATTACTTAAAAGTAGTATTATAAGAGGTTAAAAAATATGACATTAAACTCAATAAAACAAAAAATTCTGCCTTGTGCATTAAGTTTAGCTATTTTAGGCTCTACATTTATGCCTTTTAATAATATTAAAGCATATGCGCAAAATACTCCAAAAACACAAATAGAACAAGTACAAACTGTAAATAATAATATTTATTTTAGAGCACCTGGAAATAGAACAATAAATGGTGGAACATATAATTATAAAAATATAGATGAAACTTATCCAGATCCAGAAATTAAAGGAAAAATACATTTTAACGAAGAAAATTCAATCCTTGGTCCTATCACTTACTCTGATAATCAAGTTGGTTTTGGTGTAGGAAAAGCACCTATAACTTATGCGCAAAATAATGGATGCAGTCTTGGTTCAGTTTTATTAGAATACGAAGATATTAATAATGATTCTAAAAAAGAATTAAAAAGTTTTAGTACTGGTTCATTAAATGGCAATCGTACTTTAATCAATGTTCCAGAACAAGTTAATCCAAATAATGATTTGTTTGCAGGTGTTTATTGTACTTATTTAAATCAAGATAATACTCCAAATTATACAGAAGTTTTAGCTTCTTATCCTGTTAATGAATCAACAATTAGTTATGGAACTATTCCTAATAATATACCACAAGATAATACTCCAAGACAAAATTCAATTCCAAGAAATGTAAAACCAAAAACTCAAGTGCCTAGAGTTACACAACCAATAGTTGTACAACCATCAACTAATTCAAATACTAATAATGAATATCATTTAAGAACTAGTTGTGGAGAAGTTTTAGCAATGCTTGGAAAATCTCCTGCAAAATTTGGTCAAGTTACTTTAGATAATCCAAAAGAATGTAATGTTTATTTAGATGAAAATAATAATACAATTAATACATATCATATAGAACCAAGACAAAATGAAGGTAATGTATTAAACGCTTTAACTGTAGATAAAAAAACTATAAAATTAGATTTTAAAGCAGATGGTACTTATAGTGTTGTTGTAGGAACTACTAATTATCCTAATGAAAAAGATATTTTACAATTTAATGTTAATAAAACAGTTAGTTTACCTGTAACACAAGGTACACAAAATGAACAAACTAATGTAAATCCAAATTTAATTAGTTGGTCAGATTTATATCCTGGAACTGATGGACTTAATGTAAAAGTTAGAGTTAAACCATTTTTAAGACCGAGAGTAAATGCAACTGAAAATTCAGTTTACAAAGGACAAGTTAGTCTTAATGATATTTTAAAACAAACAGGAAATACAAGGGTTCCTTATATAACTGTACATCAAGGTAATAATTTAGAATTTATAGTTCAAGATTCAGATAATTTAACTTACGAACCAAAATTATTCCAAATAAAAAATATTGGAAAAGAAGGATTAAGTGTAGAAGAAGTTAAACTAAAAAAAGTTCTTGGAAGTACTTATAAAATAGATGAAAAAGGTTCTAATGAATCTGT
Organism: Candidatus Nanoarchaeia archaeon; assembly: GCA_028717785.1. The sequence goes on from JAQUND010000004.1 coordinate 36,289, forward strand.
AGATAATAAAAAAGTAGTATTTCCATATAATTTTAGACGTGTAGGATCTTATACTGAATTAGCAGGTAATGAATACTTATTAGTTTTAACTGGTTATGATGAAAATCATAAAAAGAAAGATTTAGATAGAATAATTATAGAAGTTAATAATAACCCTTATAGGGAACAATTAAAGGGATTTTTAGTTGGAGCAGGTCTTGGTTATGGACTTGGTGCAGTTGATGCAGTTAATGGTGGTGGATTATTTACAATAGGTCCAGAAAGTACTACAGATGTTATACTTGGTGGAACTAAAACTGGAGGCAATATTCCACAATGAAACTTTTTACTAAATTAATTTTTATGTTTTTATTAGTTTTATCTAGTGTATTTGCTGCAGGTTTTACAGATACGGTTAAAATGGATCAAAATAATTTTGATGTTCAATTTTATAATTGTGGTTCTGATACAAGTTGTTTAAATCCAACTTTAGTAAAAGAAGCTCATGTTGATACAAATAAATATAGTTTTAATTATAATACAAATGATTATTATGCTGAATATATTTTTAAGGAAGGTTATTTACCAAAAGGATTTATTGTTCATAAATTCAATGGAATAACTAGTTATACTTTTGATAAAAAATTAAATGGGGAAGCTCCAATTTTAGCTTTATCATTATCAGATTATAATCCTGTTCAAGGAGATAATGTTAGTGTTAGTGTAAGAGTTGGAAGTGCATTAAGTCAAGCTAATGCAGGAACTCCTGATTATAGACCTACTAATTATATAGATTATTTTAATTCAAATATAGAAGTTGTATTAGAATTAGTTCAAAATAATACAGTAATACAAAGATTTGTTCAAGAAACAAGTATATTTATGCAAGATTCTAATGAATTAAATTTTAATATTAATACAGATGGTTTATCTGGAAGTTATGCTATTAGAATAAAAACTAATATAACTGATGATATGTTTGATCAAAATACTTTAGTTCAAGATCAAGAATATGCAAATTTATTTGTTGTAACTAGTGATGATTTAGAAACTCCAGTAGCAAATGCTGGTTCTGATAGAACAGTTTGTATAAATCAAAATGTTTTATTTGATGGATCTAATTCATATGATAATGATGGAAATATTATATTTTATTCATGGCACTTTGGAGATGGAACTGGTTCAAATGATGAAATAGTAAATCATGCATTTTCAAGTGTTGGTGTATATAATGTAATATTTACTGTAATAGATAATGATAATTTAATGGATCAGGATAATTTAGTAGTAACAGTAAATAATTGTACTGTTTTGAATCAAAATCCAGTAGCAAATGCAGGTTCTGATAAAACAGCTAATATAAATCAAAATTTAGTATTTGATGGATCTAATTCATATGATTCTGATGGAAGTATCGTTAGTTATCAATGGAATTTTGGAGATAATACTAGTATTTCAGGTTCAATTGCAAATCATGCTTATATTCAATTAGGAACTTATAATGTAGTATTAACAGTTACAGATAATAATGGAGCTATTGATACAGACAATTTAGTTGTAAATATAGTAAATAATACAGTTATTTTACCATTAACATTAGATATACATGCAGATCCAGAAGAAGGTAATTTACCATTAGAAGTAACTTTTAATTCAACAGTTAGTGGAAATAATCCATTTAATTATTATTGGAATTTTGATGATGGAAGTCATTCACATCAAGCAAATCCGGTTCATACATTTACACAAAAAGGAATTTATCATGTAACTTTGAATGTTACAGATTATTATAATAATACAATTAGTGATAGTATTAGAATAGATGTAACTAATAGTACAAATAGTAATGGAACTGACAATAATTATGGTTCAAATGGTGGAGATAGACATAGATTAACTATTGGAAATGTTTTACTTGATAAAGAAGAATATTTACCTGGAGATATTATGGATATCAGTTCTGAAGTGATTAATAATGGTAATTATAGAGAAAATTATGTAACATTTAATGCTTTAATAGAAGAATTAGGAATATCAAGTACACCTGTAACTATTACTCTTTCAAAAGGTACTACTAATTGGGAACATTTAAATTTAGTTTTACCTGAAGACATACAACCTGGATTATACAGTATTAAATTAACTTTAGGAAATAATTACTTTACAGATACAGTTTATAAAGTAGTTACAGTAAAAGCAAAAGATAATTTAAAAGTTTTACTTACAGAAGATGATAAAAATAATTTTGATTATTTAGTTATAGTTGAAATTGTATTTATTTCACTATTAATTTTATTAGCGATAGTAGGAATTTTATTATTAGTTAGGGAAATCAAACGAATTAAGTAAAATTAAGCTCATTTAGTCACTACCGTAAAGTTTAAATATAGGTAGTAACTATAAAATGATTACATATTATGGGGGGTTAGTTTAATATGAAAAATATAACAAAAATGTTTAGCATTTTTATAATGCTTGTATTCAGTATAGTAGTTTTTGCTAATGCAGCAAACGCATTGACTATACAAGAAGTAAAAGTAAATGATGTAGAACTAGCATCAGATTCTCAAGTAGTTCATGCCGACAGAGGCGACAATTTAGATGTTTCCGTTCAATTAAAAGGCGGCTCTAGTGATGAAAATAGTATAAGAGTTAAAGCATGGATTGGTGGTTACAAATACGATCAAGTTGAAGATGTAACTAGTCAATTTAAAGTTTTAGCAGATACAACTTATGCAAAGAATTTGGAATTACAACTTCCAGATGATATGGATTCAACACAAGATTATACATTACATGTAGAAGCTTATGGTCCTACTGGTGATGCAGTTGAATATACTCCATTAGTATTTACACTAAGAGTTACACCTGTTCAAGATTTGTTAGATGTACAAGATGTAATGTTTAACCCTGGACTAACTGTTCAAGCTGGAAACCCATTATATGCTAATGTAAGAGTAGAAAACATGGGAGATAATAATCAAAAAGATATTAGAGTATCTTTAAGTATCCCAGCATTAGGTATATCTACAAGAAATTACATTGATGAATTAGTATCAAAAGATATTTGTGATACAACTGAATGTGATAGTGATAAAGTTACATCAGCTAACTCAAATGATTTGATGATAAAAATTCCAGAAAATACAAAAGCAGGAACATATGATTTAGTAGTAAATGTTGATTATGATAGATTACATGAATCTACACAAAAAACATATTTGTTAACTGTTGAAAATAATCAAGTAGTTTCTGAAGATAATGCAGATGTTAGCAGAATAATTAATGTTGACACACAAACTAAAGAAGTTGATCAAGGTAAAGGTATAATCTATAGATTAACACTTGCAAACCTTGGTAGTAAAACTGAAACATACAATGTTGAAGTTAATGGTGTAGAATCTTGGGGAACTTCAAGAGTTGACCCAGCTTATGTAACACTAGCTTCTGATAGTACTGGTGAAACATTCGTTTACGTATCAGCAAACGAAGATGCAGCTGCTGGTTTACACATATTTAATGTAAAAGTTAAATCTGGAGACACAGTTGTTAAAGAATTCAATTTAAACGCAGATGTTAAAGAAGTTGCAAAAAATAACTTTAGCTTAACATCCATGTTATGGATTGTATTCGGATTATTAGTAATAGTAGTTCTTGTATTAGGCGCAATCTTACTTGTGAAAAGATCCAAGAAAGAAGATGCAGAAGAACCTAATGCAGAAGCTCAAACTTATTACTAATTTTTTTTATTTTTTATTTATATTTTTAATATTAAATAGTGGGAGAATAAAATGAAAACATTAACAAAATTAAAATTAGGAATTGCAGGATTAGGATTAGTTGGTTTATTAGGATTAAATGATTGTATATCAAAAGAACAACCAGTTGAAACTCCAACTTTAACTTATGTTCAAAATTCAAAATGTAAGTATGGTAGAGATTTAACAAGAAAAATTAATGAAGCAATTGAATTACAAAAATTATTACCCCTTTCCAATTCCCAAGTAACATTAAATTTTGATGGAAAGTTCATAAAAGTAGATTTTCTTAATATTCATGATGATACATATTTAGAGTTTAGAGAACATTGTACTGGTGAATTTAATGATGATTATATTACAGCTACTAGTCTTCAATTCCGTCCATATACAATAAAATATACTTTTAAAAATAAAAATGAAAATATTGGAGTACAATTAATTCCAGATAAATGTATTTTAAAAGATACATCTAAGGTTTTTTTGAATTTTAAAGAAAATGAATCTTTAGAAGATCAAATGTTTGTGGAAAATTTAAGTTTTGAAACTAGCCAAGAATTATACAATTTTCACTTAAAAGTATTGAATGCTTTAATTAGATACGAACAAGAAAAAATATTAAAAGAAGATGAAGTAAAAGTAAAAAAAGCTTTTAGTGCAGAATAATTCTATTTTCTTTTTTTAATTTCTATTTTCCAATATATAGTTTTCTATTAAAAAATATTTATAAAGAGTGTTCTGTCTTTTTAATTGTAAATTAAAGAGATAAAATGAATTATAATAAAATAGGTGTTTTAATTTTAGTATTTTTATTAGTAATAGTAAATGTAAAAGCATTTCAATTAACTTCTACAGAAGATTCTGTTTCTTTATGTCCAAGAAACACACAATTATTTATTGATTTAGTAAAGAATGATGGACAACAAGAACAAACATTTGATGTTAAAATTGCAGGTAGTTCTGCAGTTTGGGCAACTTCCATCCCAACTGGATTTGTCTTAGCTCCCGGAGAAGAACGTATTGTTTATACTTATTTAACTCCAATGTCAAATACTCTTGCAGCAAATTATGATTTAGATGTTAAAGTAAGTACAACTGATTCTTCTAAAATTGCTCATCATACTATTATTGTTAAAGATTGTCATGCACTAAAAACAAGTGCTGATTTAGAAAAAGAAACTTGTGCTAAAACAAAAGTAGATTATGAAATTACAGTTAGCAATCTTGGAGAATTTCAAGAAATTTATAATTTGAATGTTGAAGGAGAAATTGTTGATTCAGTTTCTCTAAGTGAAACTAATATTAAATTAAATCCTGGAGAAACAAAAAAAATTATTGCTTATCTTGAATCACCAGAAGAAACTGGAGATTATACCTTTAGTGTAATAACAAAATCTCAATCAGGTTCAGTATCTGAAACAAAATTAAGATTAGTTGTTAACTCTTGTTATGATTATAATATTATAGCCGATAAAGAATTTTTAGAATTTTGTGATCAATCTAAAGAAAATGTTGTATTATCATTAACTAATAATGGAAATTTAATTAATCAATATGATTTATCTGTTGAAGGGGCATTATGGGCTTCTCTAGATAATAAACAATTAATACTAAATCCAAAAGAAACAAGAAAAGTAAATTTAATTTTAACTCCTGATTATTCTGTTAAGGGAAATTTTGAAATTAAAGTTAAAACTTTGCCTGATAAAGGAACTAGTAAGGCTCAAACTATAATAAAAACAAATATTAAAGATTGTAATTCTGTTTTTGTTAATATTCTTGGTTCTCAAGATGAAATTTGTAATTCTTTAACAACTAGCTACGATGTTGTTGTTAAAAATAATGGATTAACTGCTAATACATTTTTAGCAAAATTAGATGGACCTAAATGGATTAAATTAGATGATGATAAATCTTTTAATTTAAAACCTGAAGAAGAAAAGAAATTAAAATTAATTATAAGTCCTGGATTTGATGTTAAATCTGATGATTACAAAGTTAATTTAAAGATAATTGCAGCAAATGAACCTGGAATTAATTATGAAGATTCTATTACAATAAAAACTTTATCTAAAGAGGATTGTTACAAAGTTGAAGTAAAACCTCAAAAAGATAGTGTTGAAGTAAAATATGATGGTTCTGCTACAGTTCCAATAAATATTGTTAATTTAGGAAAATCTCAATCAATTTATGAATTAAGTTTATCTGATAGTGCTGCATCATTTACACAATTAAATCCAAGTATTGTAACAATAAATGCAGGAGATTCAGAAGTTGTATATGCTTACATAGCTCCTAGTGCACAAATTAAATCTGGAGATTACAAAGCATTAGTATCTGCTAAATTAAAAGGAAGTAATATTTTAGCTTCAGGTTCTTTTAATGTAAAAGTATCTGATTCACTAGTTGTTATTCAAAAAGAATCTATATTTACAAAAGTTAAAAATTATGTTGGTGGATTTTTTGTTAAAAAAGTAACTAATGAAACTAAAGTTGAAGTAAAATCAGTTATAATAAAAAATGAAACTAAGAAACCTGTAGTTATTGAAAATAAAACTAAAGTAGAACCAATTGTAATTAGAAATGAAACTAAACCAATAATTAATGTAACCAAAGTAGAAGTTAAAAATGAAACAAAAACAGTTGTAATTAAAAATGAGACTAAAGTTGTAGAACCAAAAGTAACTGGAAATGTTGTTTCAGGAAATGTTCTTTCTTTAGATAAAAAAGTAAATCAATTAATGTCAAAAAGTAATTCATTCAGTTTAAAGATAAGTAACGAAACACATACAGTAACTTTAGAAGAAACAACTAATGAAACTGTATTTATTAGTATTAGATCTAATTTAAATTATGTTTTATTAAAGAAAGGAGAAACTAAATCAATAGATTCAAATGGAGATAATAAATTAGATTTAAAAGTTACATTTAATGGATTTAAAGATGGAAAAGCAGATGTTACATTTGAAAAATATACTGTTACTAAACCAGGATTTATAACAAATACAATAAATAAAATAAAATCATTTTCCTTTTGGAATACATTAACTAAATATAAAGCAATTATAATAATCGCTGTAGTTGTTTTAGTTATTTTGATAATAATACTAAAAACAAAATTCCATAAAAAAGCAGCAAATTTCTTTGAAGAAGAACCAGAACAAAAACCGGAAATAGAACAAAAAATAAATTAAACTTTTAAACTTACTATTTTAGAAACTCCTTCTTGCATTGTTATACCATAAATTTGATCTGCTTTTGAAATCATATTATCATTATGAGATATTAATATATATTGTGCTTTAGAACTATATTTACTAATTAATTCGGATAATAAACTTGAATTAGTTTTATCTAATGCAGCATCAACTTCATCTAATAAATAGAAAGAAGCAGGTTTGAATTCTTGTATTGAAAATATAAATGCTAGTGCAGTTAGTGTTTTTTCCCCACCAGATAAAGATTTAATATCAATAAATTTATTACCAATAATTTTAACTTTAATATCAACTCCTGATGTTAATGGATTTTCTGGATCTTCTAATTCTAAATGAGCACTTCCTTTTGTACTTAAACTTGAAAATATTTCTTTGAAATGGCTATTAACTGCATTAAATGATTCCATAAATAATCCTGTTTTTTTCTGTTCTATTTCATTAATCATTTTCATAACATCTTCTTTTTCTTCTTTTAGTTTATCTTTTTTAGTTAGTAATTCATTGTATTCTTTTTCTATATTTTCATATATTTCAAGAGCACGTAAGTTAACATTGCCTATTTTTGTTAATTCACGTTCATCTTCTCTAATTCTTAGAGTTAATTCATCTATAGAAATTGTTTTTTTAATTACTCCATCTTTGAATTCTTCAAATTCTTTTTCTAATCCTTCTAATTCTCCAATAATTTTAGCTTTATTTATATTATAAACATTAATTGAATTTTCTATTGCTCTTACTCTTTCATCCTCTTTTATTATTTTAGTTTCTACAACTTGTATTTGTTCACTAAACTTACCTCTCTTTGTTCCTAAATCTTTAAAATTATTATGGAATTTATTTTCTTTATCTATAAATTCTTTTAAACTAATTTTATTAGAATTTAACATATCTTGTAATTCTTTTAATTCTTTAGTAAATTGTTCTTTTTCTTTATCTTGTTCTTTAAGGATTTTTTCTGATTTATTAGTCTCTGGCATAAACATATTTTCTATTTGTAAATTAATATTTCTTATTTCAGCTCTTAATTCAAACATTCTAGATTCATTTTGTCTATGTTCTGCTTCTAGTGCATCAACATCAACAGTTTCTTTTACAGATGCTTTTGTTTTACCTAGATTACCTGCTACTCTATAACCACCAATCATTGCTCCACTTGTTTCAACTAAATCTCCTTCAATAGTTGCCATTCTTACAGAACCAATTCCAATCTTTCTTGCTTGTTCTATATCTTCAACTATTACAGTTGATCCAAATACATATGAAAAAATATTTTTGAATTTTGAATCGTATTTAACTAAATCTATTGCAAGGCCATTTGTTTTTTTTGACAGTTCACGAACTTCAGTACCAATTGCAACAGGATGTATTTTATTTAATGGTAAGAATGTAACAGTTCCTATTTTTTTTTCTTTTAAGGCTCTAATGTATTTTGCTGCTGTTTGATCGTCTTCTACTACTATACTTTTTATTCTATTTCCAGCTGCTACTTCTATTGCTAGGGCATATTCAGGATCTACAGTTGTCAAATCTCCTACAGTTCCATAAACATTTTTATCATTATGTTCAATAACAAAATTAATTGATCTATCCATAAAGAAAGTTCCAGGATTAATTTTTGATTTAGAAGTATTAATTTGTCTTGCTAAAGTTGCATTTTTATCTGCTAAAGTTACAATATTCTTTTCAATATTTATTTTTTCTTCTTTTAAATCTTTTATTTTTTTACCAGTTTCTTGACTATCTGATTTAATTTGTTTACTTCTTGCATTTAATTTTTCTAATTCATTTTTACAAATATTAATTCTTTCTTCTGTTCTTGCTATATTTGTTTTTAGATCTTCAATATTTCTTCTTATTTCTAATTGTTCTTTTTCCCCTTTAACTTCCATTTCTGAAGTTATTTCTTTAATATCATTTTTTATTTTTGTTATTTCAGTTCTATGTTCATTTATTTTTTCTTGTATTTTTTTAATTTCATCTTCTTCTTTTGTTATTTTTTCTTCTAATTCATTTTTTTTAGAATTTCTATTTTCTATTTGTAAATGGATTAAACTAGCTTTATTATTTTTAATATCTTGTCCTAATTGTTTATATTTAATTGCTTGATCTCGATCTTTTTTTAATTCTCTTAAGTTTGCTGATCTTTCAGTTAGGATTATTTCAGCTTCATTTAGTTTTAATTCTACTTTATCTAATTCTCTTAATGATTTTTCTTTTTTATCTTCATATACTGAAATTCCTGCTATATCTTCAATTATTTTTCTTCTATCATCTGTTTTCATTTCAGCGAATCTGATAATATCCCCTTGTAAAATAATATTATGTCCGTCTGGATCAATAAAAGCAGAATTTAGTAAATCAACAATTTGTTGTCTTGTTACAACTTTATCATTCAATTTGTATATACTTTGACCACTAGGTCTTACAACTCTTGTTACTTTTACATTTTCTTCTTTAATTGGAAATTCATTGTTTTTATTATCAAAATAAATATCAACTAGTGCTTCTTTAGCAGGATTACTATTTTTTCCTCCATTATAAATCAAATTAGCTGTTTTTTCTGCTCTTAATTCTTTAGCTGAACTTTTACCAAGAACAAAACAAATTGAATCACAAATATTAGATTTACCAGAACCATTAGAACCAATTATACAACTATATCCTTTAGGGAATACCACCTCAGTTAGCTTTGCAAAGGATTTGAAGCCTTGCATACGCATTTTTTGTATTGTAGTCATTGTGATTTTTTGTATTAGTTTATTTAAATATTTATTGATGCTAAATAGTATAATTTATTATTGATAAAATTAAGAAAATTCAGATAGATTTTTTTGTTTATTTACATGATTTTTAAAAGGTAACCAAGATTTTCTGAATATCTTATGTAATTCTTCTTTGTGAAAGTTTTCTTCTAAGAATTTTTGTGTTTTTGGATCAGACATATATCCAGAACCAAAATCAATATTATACTGTTTTTTTATTTTTTCTACTTCTTCTTCTCTAATTACTTTGGCGATTATTGAAGCTGCAGAACATTCTGGATGATTTACGTCCGCTTTATGTTCTATTATTAATTCAGGTTTTTCTTTTAAATAAACTTTAATTTCTTCAGTATATTTTTTAATATTTGGAGATGGACAATCTATAATTGCTTTATCAGGTTTTAAATAATTAATAATTTGGGCTGTTTTTATCATTTCTAATTTGTTTAAATTAGATATTTGTGAATCAACAGAACTATCAATTTCTTCTGGGTATATAATAAAAATTTTAAAATCTTTGACTATTTCATTTATTTTTTCATATAATTCAATTCTTTTTTTATGGGTTAATAATTTAGAATCTTTTACTTTTATTTTTTTTAATTTAGGAACCTCTTCTTCTTCAATTGAAATACCACACATAACCATTGGGCCTATAATAGGACCACGTCCAGCTTCATCAATACCACAAATTAAAGTCATAATTAATTAAATTATAAATGGATTATAAATTTATCTATATACTGTAAAATATATATTGGAGTAAATTGCAACTTGCAAGGTGTGCGCGCCAGATTTATAAATAAAAATTGTTTATTCTATTTATGAAAATAGATATTTCAAAAATTAAATTTAGTAAGCAGGATTTACAAAAAGATTTAAAATTACCTAATAAATTATCAAATGAATTGGCTTATCTTTGTGGAGTTTTAGCTGGAGATGGGCATATATCTAAAAATTATGGTGGAAAGTGTAGAAATGATATATATTGTAGTGGAAATCCAAAAGATGAAGTAGAATATTATAATCAAATAATAATTCCTTTATTTTTTAAATTATTTAATATAAAATTGAAGGCTAGATATTTTACACATAAAACTTATGGCGTATTCTTTGGTTCTAAGGCAATATATGATTTTTTAACTCAAATAGTTGGTCTTTCAAAAGGTAAAAAATATACAAATCTTAAAATTCCAAAATTATTTTTAAAAGATAAAAAATTAATAAATTTCTTTATTTGTGGTGTTTTTGATACAGATGGTGGTTTTAGTCTTAAGAAAAGATACAAAGGTTATAGTTACTATCCTGTAATTTGTTTTGTTTCTAAAAGTAAAAAATTTATAGATGAAATATATAAACAAATATTTTATTTTGGAATTCAACCAACTAAACCTTATAGAATTAAATTAATAGATAAAAGAATGAAAAAAGGTTTTACAATAGTTTATAGATTTGAAATTAATGGGCATTCTAATCTTATAAAATGGTATAAAATATTTAATTTTAGACATCCAAAACACATAATAAAATTTACTAATTGGAAGAATTTAAATAATATAAATTAGCGGGAGATGGATTTGAATTCGACGGTATTTAATACCTCCATCGACCTCAGGGTTATGGGCCCTGCGAGCACTCCTAATTGAGCATATCTTTTGATATTCTGCTCCACCCCGCTAAGAATTACATAATTCTGGCTATTTAAAAAGGTTTTTATAAGGTTAAAAGAAATTTCTTAAGGAAAATTACAAAATAACCCATATTTTATATATAAGTTTTATTATATTTAATTATGAACCAAAATATTACAAAAGCTGTATTATCTTTTGATGTAGAATTAAGAAATTATATTGAAGAGGTTAAAAAACAAATTCAAGCAGATATTATAAAAGCAATCGGTCCTGTTTTAGAACATGAAGGTGTAGAACTACGTATGAACCATTTAATGGAAGAAGCTATTAAAAAAAAGAAATTAAACCTTAATTTGTATATATCAAAAATAAAAAAAGATATTCCTATTGAACCCTATCAAACAATGGTATTTCAAAAGTTAATGAAAGAACTTGAATTTTATCAACTTATTTTAAAATAATAAATTTATAATTCGCCTACTTCTTCTGCAATTTCTTGGAGTTTGTCTTTCAATTCTTCAACAACATCATCACTTATTATTTTGTTGTTATCTTCTAATTCTTCTAAATTCCAGACTTCTATCCAATTAATTACATCTCTAATTTTATTTTCAATTTTTTGGACTTTTTTTGGATCTGCCATTTATACCACCCCTTTATTTAATTATTATATATTTATTTTATTTATAAATCTTTTTGAATAACTTTTTAATTAAAACAAAGATTTAATAATCTATAATTTATATTAATCTATATGAAATATAATTTCAAGGTGATGAGCTTAATAATAGCTTTATTTTTTATTGCTCAATTAATTGGTTTATTTGTTATAAATAATTATTTATCAAAAGATTTGCCTTATAATATTGAAAGACCACAATTTGAAGAAGCAACTTCTTATATTCCAATTACACTAATGATTTTAGTTGCTACAGGAATTGCAATTTTATTAATTAAATTTAAAGCAAATAATTTATGGAAGATTTGGTTTTTTATTGGTATTACAATTGCATTGTTAATTGCTTTTAGTACTTTTATTCCAGAAATATATGCATTAATTTTAGCTTTAGTATTAGCCTTTATTAAAATATTTAAACCAAATTATATAATTCATAATTTATCTGAGATTTTTATGTATGGTGGTTTAGCGGCAATCTTTGTACCAATACTTTCTTTACAATCTATTATAATATTATTATTCATAATTTCAATTTATGATATAATTGCAGTTTGGAAAACAAAACATATGATTAAATTAGCAAAATATCAATCTAAAATGAAAATATTTGCAGGATTATTAATTCCATATTCAAAAGATAAAATGGCTATTTTAGGTGGAGGAGATATTGGATTTCCTTTATTTTTTGCAGGGACAATAATGAAAACATATTCTATTTTTAATGCATTAATTGTAATTGTATTCACAACTATTGCTTTATCATTATTATTGTATTATGCTCAAAAGAATAAATTTTATCCTGCTATGCCCTTTTTAACAACTGGTTGTATAATTGGATTTTTAATTAGTTTAATTATATAGAAAAGTTTATATATCAATTGATATATGATAAAATATGCAATTATTACTTAAAAAAAATCCTTTAGTAAGATCTCCTACCTTAGATACTGTATTAATGGTAGAGAAATTTATAGAAGAGAATAGTGGAGAATTTAATAGAACCGAATTATGGAAAAGATTACCAAAAAAAGTAATGTGGCAAACTTATTTAGTAATTTTAGATTATTTACAATATATTAATAAAATTGCTATAGATAAAGAAGGAAAAATTGGTTATATTTGGAATCCTGTTTTAGCTAAAAAACTTTTGCATAGAAAGGAGATTAAAATATGATTAAACCTTCTAAAGTTGTATTTATTTCAGATGAATTAGAAAATACTTTTAATTCTCTTCCAGCTGAAGATTTTATTAAAAAATCAATAATAAAAGCCGTACAAGATTTAAAAAATAATGCTTTTGCTGGGATTCATATTCCAAAAAGACTTTTTCCAGATGAATATGTTAAGAAGTATGGAATTAAAAATTTATGGAAATATGATTTACCTCGGGGATGGAGATTAGTATATACAATTACTTCTGAAAACGAAATTGATTTAATTTCAGCCATATTAGAATGGACAGATCATAAAGAATATGAACGTAGATTTAATTATTAATTATATAGAAAGCTTTTTATGCATTTAACATTTAATTTTTGTATGGATGTTTTAAAATTAGCTAAACCCACAAAAAGAGAACAAATTAGAACACAAAAGATTGTTGATAAATTTTTAAATAAATTAAATAGAAGATTAGTTGGAGCTACGGCCATTGTTGGTGGGTCTTTTGCAAAAAATACATGGTTATCAGGAGATCATGATATTGATATTTTTGTATTATTTAGTAAAAAACATGATAATGAAAAGATTTCTTCAGTATTAGAAAATACACTAAGACAAGTATTTTTATTTATTAAAAAAATTGCAGGTTCAAGAGATTATTTCCAAATTAAGTATAAAGGATGTTTATTTGAAGTAATTCCTGTATTAAAGATAGATAATCCTGAAGAAGCAAAAAATATTATGGATATTTCTCCTATGCATGTTACTTGGGTTAAAGAACATATAAATGGTAAAGAAGACGATGTTAGAAAATTAAAATTATTTTTAAAGGCAAATCATTGTTATGGAGCAGAATCTTATATTAAAGGATTTTCTGGATATGTTGCTGAAATACTAACAATATATTATGGTTCTTTTGATAGAGTTATAGAAAGTGCAGTTGATTGGCAAGAATTTGATATTATAGATACTAAAAAAAGAAAAATTATGTTAAGAAATGTTGATAAGTCAAAAATAAGCCCATTAGTTGTAATAGATCCGATACAAAAAGAAAGAAATGCAGCAGCTGCTTTATCAAAAGAAAAATTTAATTTGTTCATTAAAGCATGTAATGAATATGTAAAGAGTTATTCTCAAGAATTTTTTATTAAAAAATATAAAATTCCAGAAAATGCAATTGTATTACAAGCAAAACCATTGAAAGGAAGAAAGGATATTGTTGGAGTTAAATTATTGAAAGCTTATGAATATATTAAAGATAAATTAGATGAAGATTTTGGTGTAGAAGATAGTTCTTGGTACTGGAATAAAAAAGCAATATTTTGGTATGTTACTGAAGATAAAGAAATTTCAGAATTTAAGAAACATTATGGACCTCATATAAGTGATGAGTATAATCTTGAAAAGTTTAGAGAAAAATGGAAAGATGAAAAGATAATGGCTGAATCTGGAAGAGTTTTTATTAATGTTAAGAGAAAACATACAAAAGTAAGATCTTATTTACAAGAATTATTAAAAGATAATGAAGTTAAAGATAAAGTAAAATCTATAAAAATTATTAAGTAAGTGTTACTTCTATAGAATAATAACAAATAGAAAGCTTTATATATTACTCATTTCTTATAAAACTATGGCAAATTTAATAATGGATTTAAATAAGGAAGGAATAAAATCAACTTTGTTACAATTACCTTTTGATCAAGGAAAACAATTGTTAGAAATGTATGGATTTAGAATTACTTCTTTAGAAGATATGGCTAAATTAAGAATTGAAGAAGGATTAAATTCTAAAATTTCACAATTTGGAAATTTGGTTACAGAAGGATGTTTATATTTACCTGATGGTATATTTATTACAAAAAATTCACCAATTATGTTAGCCCCTATAAAAGCAACAAATCATTTTAGGAAAAATCCTTCAAGTCAAGTACAAGGAACAAATTTTGAGATGATTAGAGAAAAAAAATATTATTTAAGTGAAAGAGATGTAGAATTTGCTTTAATTAATTCAATTAAATTACCAGATAATAATATTTCTATTCCTGTTAATACATTTAATGATTGTAATATAACTAGATTTATTTTTGGTCCTTATGCAAAAGATTATGGAAAATTTTTGGAAAAAGCAGGAATTGATAAAATGTCTATTTATACTGCTGGTTTAGAAAAAGAGCCATTTGTAGTACAGATGTGGTTTTCTGGAGTTAATAATAATTCTAGAGCAAAATCTAGTATTCATGGAATAAATAATGATTTATCTATTTGTAATACTTTACGTGGAATATCTTCTTTATATTATTAGTTTTATAAAATTATTAAATAGAAACATTTATAAATGGACTAAACACATTAAAATAACTGATTCTAAAATGAAAGAAGAGAATAACGATACGTTAAAAACAGGAACAACAACAGTTGGTATTGTATGTAGCGATGGTATTATACTTGCTGCAGATAAGAGAGTAACTCTTGGTGGTGGTTACATTGTTAATCAAGATATTGAAAAAGTAATTATTCTAAATGATAATATTGCAGTTACTATGGCAGGAAATGTTTCTGATGTTCAATTATTATTAAAAATGTTAAAAGCAGAAATTCAAATTAAGAAAATGAGAAGAGAAAAGGAAGGCTCAGTAAAAGAAGCAGCTAATTTACTAGCAAGAATGGTATATAATAATATAAGAAAAATGTCAATGTTACCAGGAGTTTCACACTTTATACTAGCTGGAAAAGATGATTCAGGGTTACATTTATATGATATTTATCCAGATGGAAGTATTAATGAAGTAAAAACTTTTGTAGCTTCAGGTTCTGGAAGTGTTTATGGTGCTTATTCAGTTTTAGATACTTTATACAAAGAAGGAATGACTATTAATGACGGTATTAAATTAGTTGGTAAAGCAATTAGTGCAGCAATGCAAAGAGATACTGCTTCTGGTGGTGGTATTGATGTTGTTACTATAACTGATAAAGGAATTAAAAAAGTTTTAGCAAAATTAATGAATACAAAGTTAGAGATTTAATTTTATGTTTATTCTATAAATAAAAAAATGGCAAATATATTAGATGAAATAATGAAACTTCTTTCTGATAAAGATAGAACTAATATTAGTGAATCTTATTTTGAAGGAGCAAATATAGTACTTTATACTAAAGATAGAAACTTTTTCTTAGATAATAATGGAGCAATAAAAGATATTGTTGATAAAATTAAAAAAAGAGTTGAATTGAGAGCAGATCCTTCTATATTATTAGATCAAGATAATTCAAGAAAAATTATTGAAAAATTACTTCCAGAGGAAACTGGAATTGGTAATGTTATTTTTGATACTCAAAGATCTGTTGTTATAATTGAAGTTAAAAAACCTGGGTTAGCAATAGGAAAATCAGGAGCATTATTAAAAGAAATTAAAAAACAAATTTTTTGGATTCCAATAATTAAAAGAACTCCATCATTAAAATCAACTATAATTGAAAATATAAGAAATGTTTTATATGAAAATAATGATTACAGAAAAAAATTCTTAAATAAAGTTGGAAAGAGAGTTTATGAAGGTTATACTAGAGAAAGAAAACGTGAATGGGTAAGAGTTAGTTTTTTAGGTGGAGCAAGAGAGGTTGGAAGATCATGTTTATTATTACAAACTCAAGAATCAAGAATTTTAATGGATTGTGGAATTAACGTTGCTGCTCCTGAAAGTGATGCATATCCTTTCTTAGATGCACCTGAATTTAAATTAGAAGATATAGATGCAATTATTGTAACTCACGCTCATATTGATCATATTGCTATGGTTCCTTTATTGTATAAATATGGATACACAGGACCAACTTATGTTACAGAACCAGTAAGAGATATTATGGCTTTGTTATGTCTTGATTATATTGAAATTGCTCAAAAAGATGCAAAAAAAGCACCTTATTCAAGTACAGATATAAAAAATATGGTTAAACATACTATTTGTTTAGATTATGAAGAGGTTACTGATATTACTCCTGATGTTAGATTAACATTGTATAATTCAGGACACGCAATTGGAGCTGCAATGGCTCATTTACATATTGGAGAAGGATTACATAATTTATTGTATACTGGGGATATGAATTATGAAACTACAAATTTACTTGCACCAGCTGAAACAAGATTCCCAAGATTAGAAACTTGTATTATTGAAGGAACTTATGGTGGTTCAGATGATAAAACAACAACAAGAGATGAATCTGAAGAAAAATTAATTCAAGTTATTAAAGAAACTGTTGCTAAAAATGGAAAAATATTAATGCCTATTTTAGGAGTAGGAAGATCACAAGAAATAATGTTAATAATTGAAAGAATTATAAGAGAAAATAAAATAGAAAAATTACCTATATATATACAAGGAATGGTTTGGGATGTTACAGCAATTCATACTGCATATCCTGATTTTTTTAATATGAAAGTTAAGAAACAAATTTTCCATCAAGATAATAATCCATTCTTATCTGAAGTTTTCAAAAGAGTTGGATCACAAAAAGAAATGGAACAAGTTATGAACGATTCTGGTCCTTGTATAATCATGGCAACTTCTGGTATGATGACTGGTGGAGCATCAGTTGAATATTTTAAAAAATTTGCAGATAATCCAAATCATGCTTTAGTATTTACTTGTTATCAAGGTGAAGGTTCATTAGGAAGAAAATTAGAACACGGAGAAAAACAAGTTAATTTAGGTGGAATGGATAGACCTGAAATTTATAATGTAAAAATGGCAGTTCATTCTATTAAGGGATTTTCTGGACATTCAAATAGAGAACAATTACTTAATTTTATTTCTAGATTAGAACCTAGACCAAAAAAAGTTATTGTTGTTCATGGAGAAAGTTCTAAATGTTTAGATCTTGCAAGTTCTATACATAAATTAAATAGAATTGAAACTAATGCACCTAAGAATTTAGAAGTTATAAGATTAAGGTAATGTTTATATATTAAAAATAGTTCTTTTTATTAATGCCGAGGTCGCATAACCTGGTATTGCGCGAGATTGCTATGAAAGCATATACTGATTCAATGCGTAAGCTAAATATGATGTTATATTCTCCGCAATTATCTCGTGTCCTCACGGATGTGGGGGTTCAAAAGAGCTTTTCTTAGAAGAAAAGTTCGCAAAAGAAAACTCTGAAAGTCCCCCCCTCGGCGTTTATTTATTAATTCTTTTATAGTAGTAACAAATGGAAAGGTTTAAATAATTATATATTGTGACTATTTCGGAGATATATTTAAAATGCCTGTTACAATAATTATGAGGGATAAGAAAGGAAAATGTGTTGGCAATCCTATTTCAGATAAGGATCAAAATTGGAAAGGTTTAGAATCTACTATAGTCACACTTCATAATCTTCCTATAGATAAAAGACATTGTAGTATCGAAATAACTTCAGAAGAAATAGAAGGTGACCTACTTTTGAATTATTTCAAAGTTTTAAACCCAGCTAACTTTCAGGGTATTAAAGTAAAAGGATCTTTTTCTAATCACTCAGGTAATTTTATTGGGGGGATTTATTTAGATAATGCCCAGATAAATAAAATGTATTTAGGCAGTATAATTGGATACGAAGGTTATACTGAATATGCTGAAAGTATTATTAATGAATCAAATGCAGTCTTAACAGGAACAAAGTGTAATGAACTTCATATTCTAGGTCAAATTCGTGTTTTTGGTGATCTTAAATTGAATAATATGGATATTGGGTTATGTAGAATAGGTAATTATGATACAAAAAATAATGTAGATTTACCGATTATTTATAATAGTGTTGATTTTAGTGGAACACATATAGATAATCTCCAATGGAAAAATGGAGTAGGAATAAAGGGAGGGAAGTTAAATCTTAATGGTACGATTATTGAAAACTGTATTTTTGAAAATATGAATTTTTTCACAGATAGAGGATTTAAACCTATCCAATACCAAATTAATGAAGAAACAAAATTACCTGATTCATTTAAGTATTACTTAGATAAGCATGCAATATTAAGTCAATAAAAGTGAACTTTTTTTAGTTAATTAAAATAATATAATTAAGCGATACTCTATTGTTTATATTATTTTCCCTAGGCGTATTTAATTTCTTAAATAAGCATCTATAGGTTCAAAAATAGTTTGTTTTATTTCAATAGGTTGATTTGGATTAGAATTTGTTTTATAGTACGCATATTCTTCTGCAAATCCTTCTTGTTCATTTGAATAAGCATAATTACTTGACAATAAATTATTTTCTTTTAGTAAATTATAATCATATTGCCATATTTCTAAATTACTTGGATTATTAGCAAAGAAATTTTTATAAATAATATGACCAATTTCATGATAGATAACATTTACATTTTCGGTTCCATTGTAAATAATAATGTAATCATATAATGTATAATATTCTCCAAGTATTTGTTTTTCTTCATTTGTTAAAATAGTTTCATCTTTAAAATAAAAAAATGGAATTCCTAATTTTGAATAATCTTCCTGATCATCTGCAATTTGAGAGAATAAAGGTTTCATTTTAGCATAAACAATTTCATTTTTGTAAAGAACTAAAGTTCCTTTGTAAGTTTCTTGTATTATTTTATTATTTTGAACAGTTTGTAAAGAATTAATTAATTGATTTAATTGTTGATCTTTATATTTAGTTTCTTCTTGTAATTTTGTTATTTCTTTAGTTGCGCTTATTAAAACATTATTTTTCTCTTGTATTTCTTGTCTATAATTAGTTACTTCTTTAGTTAAATTAGAAATTTTAGATTCTTTTTCTGTTAATGTAGAATTAAGATAATCAATATGTTCTAATGAATTAGACAATTGTCCTGTAATAATATTAATTTGATTTCTTGCATTTTCTAATTCTATTCGTTGCTGATCTATTAGATTACTTTTTATAGAATTATCATAAATTAAGTATGAAGTTAAAACTGTTAATAACATCAAAGTTGAAATAGCGAGGATATGTTTATTTTCCATAAGTTTATATATTTAAATTTATTTTTAAATCTTACTTAAATTTTTATTACTATGAGTTTCAATAGGTTATAGAAAGCTTTATATATTAAATGTGATACTATTTGTTAATGATAAATCAGTGGTGAATTATAAATGGCTGAAGAAAACAAAAAAAAATCAAACCCTGAACCTAGTTTAGATCCAAAAAGTAAACCAAAAACACATAGATTAAAAAATACTTTAATAGGTCTTTTAGCAGCAGGGATGTTATTTAGTGGAGGATTTGGTACTTATCAATATAATATTAATAAATGCGATATTAAAAAAGGATTAATGGATACAATTGGTTGTATTTCTTCTGGTTTAATTTCAGGAAAACAAACTAATTCTAATACAAGTCTTTATGATGGATCTACAGACGGATTATATAATGATTCTTCAATTTCAGATGGATATACTTTAAAAAAACCAAATGCAAAAATTAATCCAATAGCAAAAGCAATTGCTGATGGAGATAGTGTTAGTATTGATTCAAAAGGAAAAGTAACTATTATACCAAAACATAATTCAAATTCAACAACTAAACATAATTCAATTTCAATGGAAGGATATGCAATAAGATCACCAGGTATATATGGATATACAGAAGATAATGCAACACCAGGAACTGAAAATTATAAAGATAAAGAAGGAAAAGTTCATTTTGCAGAAGAAAAAGGATTAGCTTACCAAGTGGATGGAAATACAATTCAGATTTTAGCAAATCAAATAGATGTTAATTATGGTAGTATTAATAGTGGTGGTCATTTAGTTAATGGTAATATTGTTAATGGTGGTTTAGAAGCAGTTATTTTTGATGAAGATGGAAAAACACTTAAAATTCCTTTAGATCAAAATGGATTTGGTTCTGGACAATTAGATGATAATAATTATAGATTAGTTACAATTACTTCTCCACAAGCTCCAAAAGCTTCAGAAGAATATGCAAAAGAATTAATAATTGCATCAGCACCATTTAATGAAAATATGAAAAATGTTAAAATTGAAAAAATGATTCAAAATGGTTATGTTTCACAAAATAATCAAACTAATGAAACAGCAAGTACTCAATCAGGTTCAACATCAAGTGGAGAAATTTTATCAACATTGGAAGGTTCATCTTCAGAACCAACTACTTCAAATGGATCTAGTGTTACAAGTACTCAATCAGGTTCAACAACTGAACCAACTATTGCAAATGTAATTGAAGGTTCAACTGAATATAATCCAACTATAGCAAATGGATCAACAACAAGTTCAGAACAATATGTTGCTCCAGTAGCACAATCAGGTTCAACTAGTGCACCAGAAGTTGCACCAGGTTCAACTTCAATAGAATATCAAGGTGCTCAATCAAATACTATTCAAAATTTAGCTCCAAGAATGTTACCTGGTTTTACAGGAACAGTACAAAAAGATCTACCAATTAAAGTACAATTAAGTGGTGAAGATCCAGAAGGAAATTTAATTAATTTTATTTTACTTCCTAATCAAGAAGATGAAGCAAATTTAAAAAAATATATGGATGATTATGGATTAAGTTTAGAACAACCAACTGCAACTGAAGGAAATATATCAAGATTAAAATTAACTACACAAAAACCAGTACAACAAAATCTAGAAGTAAGAATTTGTGCTTGCGATCCAGACCATCAATTAAGTAATGTTAATTTTTCAGTACAAGATCAATGTGGTCATTTTACAATTGGTCCAATTAATGATTATACTATATTACCTGAAACTATGGCAGGTTCAACTGTTCAATCAGGACAAATACAAGAAGAAACAATAGTTGAAAATAATCCTTATACTTTATCTATAAGACATAAAGATAGTTCAAATTTATTAGATTTAGAAAATTCAGAAAGTAATCCAAATGATTTAAGAAGATTTTATATGAATCATGATACTTTTAATGGAGATTATATTATCCATGTAGATCCTACTGTAACAGATAATACACAATCTGCAAATGGTTTATCTTTAGAATCTATAAATACTAAAATGCCTGAAATTTTAGAATTAACTGCTTTTACTGCAAATGGTTTATCTATAGAAGATAAATTAAAAGTTGAAAATGGAGAAGCAAGATTAAAAAGAAAAAATCTTAATGATGAATATGTTTCAATTATAATTAAAGATCCAGTTAGTCGTGATAAATTAGTTATTAAAACTGGAACCGATGCTCCTGCTTATTTATTATATAATATGGATGGTGAATTAGTTGATCTTAAAAGAGTTGGTGGAGATGTAAATGATAATTCATTACCAGAAGGAAGATATCAAGTAGTAAGAAATCCTGCTGAAATTCCATTACATGATACATTTAAAATTACAGTTAAACAAAATGGACAAGAAATTAAATTAGAAAATGATTCAACTTTTAAATTTACTCCAGGAAGTAATTTTGAAATTTTATCCGAAGCGCATTCTGCTGAAGCAGATTTAGATAGATTTTATATAGAAGTACCAAAACAAGATCAAAACAATCAAAATAGTAATAGTCAAAATTCTAATTCACAAAACAGTAATTCACAAAGTAATCAACAAAATAATAATTCATCTTCACAAAATTCTAATCAATCAAGTTCACAAAGTAATAATCAACCAAATACACAAACAAATAGCAAACCAAATACAAATGCTAATTTAGTATCAAGAATTGATTTAGCTGCAGAAGCAGGTATAGGAAAATTACATTCAACTTATGATTTCCCAACTTCAGAAATGAGATTAAATGGAAATGAATTATTTACAAATATTGATGGAACTTATAGTTTTAATGATAAAAATAGAATTGGTGGAACAGTTGGATTTGCAAATTCAAATGTAGATATAGAAGATAATATTGGAAATTCAAAATCAAATGCATATAATATAGGAGCATATACAATTAATCAATTCCCTGTAGGTGCATTAGATGTAGAAACTTATGGGGGCTATAATAGAACATTTTCAGATATAAATACAGAAGTTTATCATACAAAAGTAGATCAGTCTTTAACTAGAGATAGAATAATTGGGGATGCTTTAATTGGTCATGATAATTTAGGTTTAAATGTTGGTGGAGTTTATGATTTAAACAGTTTAGAACAAAAAGATCCACATTACGATGCTCATGGAACTGATTCAATGGTTTACATTGGTCCTTATATAGAAATTGATCCTTTAATGATAGAAACATATTTCGAACAATATTCAAAATATAATGCAGAATTAGAAAAAAATTTAGTTGGTAATTCAGCTGGATTTTATTTAAGTTACGATTATCCAAAATTTACAACTACAGTTTATGGTGAATTTCCAATATCAAATGATGATTTAAGAGTTAAAGATTTTGGTGTTGGAGTTTCTATACCAGTAATTAAAAATGAATTATACCTTAATGCAAATGGTGGATATATGCAAGAATCATATAACGAAGGCAGAAATGACATTGATAATGAAGAAACATATGGTGCACTTGGATTAAGCACTGCAAAATATAATAACTTTAGACCAAATATGGTAAAAACATTACACTAATAGTAAGTCAATAGAAAGGTAAAATGAAATTTAGTTGGGGGTTAGTAGGAGTAATAGTATTCGCTTTTTTAATAGTTTTAGCTCCAGTATTTTCAGCTGCTTCTGTTACAATTAATCCAGCAAATCCAACTGATAATGATGCTTTAACTTGTTTAATAAATAATAATACAAAAAATTTTAATGCTCATTGGAAAGGTTCTGGGGTTACAAAACAAAATATTATTGCAAATCCATTACCTGCTTCAAAAACAAAAATAGGTAAAGTAACTTGTGAAGCTTATGTTCCTAATCCAATAACTAAAGTTCCTGTTTTAGTTGGAAGTGCTTCTGTAAATATTTTAAATGGTCCTTCTTGTACAAATAATACTAATCCAGTATTTAATTTAACTAATTATAATATAAATCAAAATACTAGAGAAATGGTTAATTTGCAAAATTATCTTTTTGATCTAGAAAATAATAATGTTTCTTTAAGTGTTGTTAATGATACTAATGTAGATTGTTCAATTTCAAATAATATTTTAACAATACAATCAAATAATTATTATGGAAATGCTTCTTGTACAATTAGAGCAGCTGATTCATGTAATTATACTGATTATGTATTAAATGTGAATGTTAATTTTGTTGATACTACAGCACCAATTGTCTCTTTAATAGATCATGTTATTTTTGATGAAGATACAAATGCAACTTTAGATTTGAATAATTATGTTAATGATGTAGATAATAATAAATCAGAATTAACTTGGAATTATACAAACAATCATAATATACAAATTAATATAATAAATAATGTTGTTACTTTTACTGCAGCAGCAAATTGGTCTGGACAAGAAGATATTACATTCACTGCTTATGATCCAGCTGGAAATTATGGACAAGATAATGTTAGAGTTATTGTTAATCCAGTTAACGATATGCCTTGGATTAATCCTGTTATTCCAGATCAAACAGCAACAGAAGATGGTGCTCAATGGACTTTAGATTTAAAAAATTATCAACATGATGTTGAAGTTGGTCCATTAACTTGGTTAGTTTCAAATGTAGACAATTCATTATTAAATATTATAATTGATAGTAATAATATAGCTGTATTTAATTTAGTTCCAAATAAACATGGAAATAATACAATAACATTTACTTTAAGAGATGCTTATGGTGCAAATGTTTCTCAAAATGTTTTAGTAACTGTAGATCATTTAAATCATGTTCCAGTTATAAATACATTCAGTCCAATTTTGAATTATTCTTTAAATGAAGGTAGTTCACAATTATTTACAATTACAGCATCAGATATAGATAGTGATAATTTAACATATTCATGGTTATTAGATGGAGTAGAAGTTTCTACTTTAAACAATTATACTTTTAATGCATTAAATGGACCAGAAACACATTCATTAATTGCAAATGTTTCAGATGGAATTTTATCTGCAAATATTAAATGGACAATAAATGTTTTAAATGTTGTTCCAGTAATTAATGCTTCAGCAAATATAGTAAATGAATCACAAGCTACAATTGTAACAGCAACTGCAACTGATGCAGGTCTAAATGATACTATAAGATATTCATTTGATTTTAATAACGATGGTTCTTATGAAGTTTTAAATTCATTAAATAATATTGCAAATTATACTTGGAATGACAATGGAAATTATCAAGTTAAAGTTGTTGCAGATGATCAAGATGGTGGAGTTGCTTCAATTATAATTAATGTACAAGTTCTTGATTTAAAACCAACTGCAGTAATAACTGCTGATCCATTAGTACAAAATGAAGGAAGTTCATTAACATTCTATGGAAATAATTCATATTCATTTCCAGATACAATAAGTACATATGAATGGGATTGGAATTACAATGGAATTAATTTCGTAGCACAAGATACAGGAATTAGTTCCAGTCATATTTGGATGGATAATGGAATCTATAATGTTGGATTGAGAGTAATCGATGAAGATGGATCAACTAATATTAGTAATATAACTGTAACAATTAATGATTTAACACCAAGTGTAAATTTCAAATTTTCAAGTAATAATAGTTTTATAGAACCAAGTACCGTTTCATTTATTGATAATAGTACTTCATTCCCAGATACAATTGTTTCATGGTCTTGGGATTTTAATAATGATTTAGTAGAAGATTCAAATATACAATATCCAACACATGATTTTATACAAAATGGAATTTATCCAGTAACTTTAACGGTTACAGATGAAGATGGTTCAAATAATTCAACAACAATGAATGTTGTAATTAATGATACTCATCCATTAATAACAAGTTTATCTGGAAATTTAAATATTTTAGAAGGAACTGAAGCAACATTTAATTCTTTAATAAAAAGTTATGATGGAATTGTTAATTATGAATGGAATTTCAATGATGGAAATGTAACTAATACTAATTTAGGAAATATAAATCATTTATTTGTACAAAATGGAACTTATAATGTTGTATTAACTGTTTATGAAACAGATGGAGATTATAATACTTCAACTTGGAATATAACTGTTCAAGATACTTTACCACAAGTATTTATTAATTCAAATGGAACATTTGTTGATGAAGGACAACCTTTACAATTTTATGGAAATAATTCAAATGCTTATGATGGAATACAATCTTACTTATGGAATTTTTCAGATGGTTCAACAAGTAACTTAGTAAATCCAGTTCATGTATTTGTAAATGATGGAGTTTATGATGTTTATTTAACAATAACAGATAATGATAATAGTATTAATGTAACAAGATTAAGTATTGCTGTTATGGATGTAAATCCACTTGCTAATTTTACATTTAATCCAGTAAATCCAATTGAAACAGATTTAGTTTCATTTAGTGATTTATCATATACATATGATAATATAACTAATTATTCATGGAATTTTGGAGATGGAAATACAACTTATTCAGTACAAAATCCAAGCCATAATTATGAATCAGGTAATTATAATATTACTTTAACTGTTTATGAAAAAGATGGAGATTCAAGTTCAATTACTAAAAATATAATTGTTAATGATACTAAACCAGTTGCAAGTTTTAGTTATTTACCAAATCCAGCTTCTGAATGGGATAATATAACATTTACAAGTACAAGTACTTATATTCATGATCCAATTGTTTCATGGTTATGGAACTTTGGAGATTC
Source organism: Candidatus Nanoarchaeia archaeon (assembly GCA_028717785.1). The sequence goes on from JAQUND010000004.1 coordinate 63,175, forward strand.
AAATGCATTAAATGGACAAATAGTAAATCATATTTATAATTCAAATGGAACTTATAATGTTTCTTTAACTGTAACTGATATCGATGGAAGTGTTTCACAAACTTCACAATTAATTAATATTTTAAATGTTCCAGTTGTAGTTAGTTTAAATGCAAATCCATTAAATGGAAATGAACCATTAAATGTTTCATTTACATGTACTGCAACTGGAAATGCACCATTCACATATTCATTTAATTTCTTAACTGGAAGTATTATGACAAATAGTTCAAGCTTTACTGTAAATACAATATATAATAATGGAACTTATAATGCAATTTGTAATGTAGTTGATGCTGATGGAGATAATAGTTATACAAATCAAACAATAACAGTAAATGATTTATCACCAAGTACAGCATTTTATTTTGTTCCAATAAGTCCAATTGAAAATGAAACTATTAATTTTACAGATAATTCAACTTATGTTGTAGATCCAATTGTTTCTTATTTATGGAATTTCGGAGATGGAAATACAAATATTTCAAAAAATCCTAGTCATAATTATTTACAAAATGGAATTTATTTAGTAACTTTAACAACTAAAGATTTAGATGGATCAACTAATTCAACTACAAATCAAATTGTTGTTGGTAGTAGTGCTTTAACTGCATCAATAGTTGCTAATAATGTAGAAAAAGAAGGAGTTAATGTTCAATTTACAGGATTTGGAACTGGTTATGATCAACCATTAACATATTCATGGAACTTTGGAGATTCTTTAAATGCTACTTTTGGAAATGGACAAATTGTAAATCACGTTTATACACAAAACGGAACTTATACTGCAGTATTAACTGTAACTGATGCTGATGGAGATTCTGTAACTGCAACACATAATATTAATATTACAGATACAATACCAATAGTAATAGCAACAGCTAATCCTTATTCATCTGTTGTTGAAGGAATTTCAGTACAATTTAATGCAAGCAATTCAAGCGCTTATGATTTACCTTTAACATATTCATGGAATTTCGGAGATACTTTTACAAGTATTTTAATAGCTCCAACTCATATTTATACAAAACAAGGAAATTATTTAGTAACGTTAACAATAAGAGATAATGATGGAAGTATAAATTCAACTTCATTTAATATGGCTGTAGCAGACGCTGTTCCAGTAGCAGATTTTACATTTAATCCAGTAAATCCAAATGAAGGAAGTTTAGTTTCATTTAGTGATCTATCAAATCTAGGTTATGATGGACCTTTAACTTATCAATGGAATTTTGGAGATGGATCTGTTAATGATACTTCAAAAAATCCAACTCATACTTATGTTGATAATGGTGCTTATACAGTTGTTTTAACAGTAAAAGATTCTGATGGTTCAATTGCAAGTGATACAACTCCTATTCAAGTTAATAATGTTAATCCAATTGCAAATGCAAAAGGTCCATATTATTGTGGTTTAGGAAATATTATTTCATTAAATGGAACTGGTTCAGATGTAGGAAATGATACTTTATCTTTTGCCTGGGATTTAAACAATGATGGAACTTATGAAACTTCTGGACAAAATGTAACTTATAATTGTGCAACTGAAGGTGTAAATAAAATTGCATTAAAAGTTACAGATGATGATTTAGGTTCTAATGTTAATATAACTAATGTAACTGTTTATAATATTGTGATAAATGAATTTGAACAAAATCCAAACCCTGAATGGTTTGAAATTTATAATCCTTCTGCAAATAGTATAGATATTTCTGGATGGAAAATTTATGATATAATTACTTCACCAATTTTAAGACATACAATTCCAGCAGGAACAATTTTAGCATCAAATACTTATTATACTGTAGATTTATCAGCAAACACTTTAAATAATGATGGTGATGGTTTAACACTTCGTGATACTTTTAATAATATAATTGATGAAACTCCTGTTTTAGCAGAAATTACTGCTTCAAATAATTGTTGGGCAAGAGTTCCAAATGGTTTTGATACTAATAGTATTTCAGATTGGAAATTCCAATTATGTGCAAAAGGTATAACTAATGATATTCCAGTAAATACAGCACCTACAATAACTTCAATTTCAGTAACTCCTAATCCAGTTTCAATAGATGGTTTATTAACATGTAATGTTGCAACAAATGATGTTGATGGAGATACAGTTACATTAAGTTATGTATGGACAACAACTGGTGCTTATAGTTTAGTTGCAATTATAAATGATACTCTTAATCTTAATACAATTGTAGGAGAAGCAAATGGGGATGTAATAACCTGTACAGTAACACCAAATGATGGAACTGTTAATGGTGCTTCAGCTTCAAGTACTTCAATAGTTACAATGATAGTTCCAACAAATAATGCACCTACTTTTACAAATATTGCAAATCAAAATGTATTAGTTGGAAATTTATTAACTTATGATATTGATGCTAATGATTTAGATGTAGGAGATATTTTAACCTTTTCAATTACTTCAGGATTACAAGCAGGTATGAATATAGATTCAAGTACAGGTGTTTTAACTTGGACTCCATCTACTGCAAATACTTATCCAATAACTGTTCAAGTTTGTGATGATCAAGCACAACCAAATAGTTGTGTAAATGGTAATTTTAATATTGTTGTTAGTGCAATTCCAGTAAATAATCCACCTACTGTTACAGTTTCTTTATCACCTAAACCAGTTTTAGTTGATGGATTGTTAACATGTACAGCAATTCCAAATGATGTTGATGGAGATACAGTTACATTAAGTTATGTATGGACAACAACTGGTGCTTACAGTTTAGCTGGAATTACAACTAGTACTCTTAATTTAAATTCAATAAGTGAAGTAGTTGGAGATGTAATAACATGTACAGTAACACCAAATGATGGAACTGTTAATGGTGCTTCAGCTTCTGATAGTTCAACTGTTGTAATAGCACCACCAACAGGACAAACAATTATTAATTCAAGGATTAATGGAATATTTTATGCATCAGAATTTTGGTGGAATGTTCCTGGAATAAGTAATGCAACAATTTACTATACTAATATAACTGGTCCTATAATTAATGTAGCAAATGCTTCAATATACGATTCAAATATATTAAATGCAACAGTATATAATTCAACAATACAATTATCAAATATAACAAATTCAAGAATTTTTAATGCTACATTATTAAATAATGTAACTTATCAAAATGTTTTATTTAAAAATGGTATGGATTCAAATTCTAGATTTATATCTAATACTTCACAAATAACTTTAGATCCTACTTTAGCAAATAATATAGGATCAGGGATGATATCTATTTATGGTGCAAATACTAATGTAACCAATTCTATATTAACAAATGTAATAATAAATGATTCCAGTATGGATAATGATGGTTTATATAATTCAAGTATAACAGGCACAACAGTAAATAATGTTCAATTATATAATGCAACTGTAATAAATGGTAATATAACAAAAGGTGTAATTATAGTAAAAACAAATGGTAATTATTATAATGCAAATATAAGAGGTTCTATGAATATTAGTAGAATCATAAATAATATTATGCCTATTGTAAATGCAGGTTCTGATCAAAGTGTTAATATTAATTCAATTGTATCATTAGGTGGTTCATTAAATGATAATAATGGTGATTCTTTAATATATAATTGGTCACAAATTTCAGGTCCACCAGTTACATTAAGTGATAAATTCATTTTGAATCCTACATTTGATGGATTAATAGTTGGAAATTACGTATTTCAATTAATGGCAGATGATGGAATAATAAATAATTCAGATTTAGTTACAATTTCAGTTTCAATACCAGGTTCAGTTTCATCTGGTGGTGGTTCCAGTGGTGGCGGTAGTTCTCCTGGTGAATTAGAATGTACAGAAAAATTAATTAATTATAGTCAATGGGCTGATTGTAGTAAAGATGGAACAACTACGAGAACATATACTAAAATTAAAAAATGTACTTTAAGTAAATATATTCCAATAACAAATAAAACCTGTACTTATTACGCTCCTGTAATTAAAGAAGAAAAACCAGTAATTATTAATACAACAAAACCAGTAGTAAAAGCAACTGGATTTAGTATATTTGGTTTAAATCCATTAAAATTAACTAAACAACAATTAATGTATGGTGGAATTGGATTATTAGTATTAATTTTAATTATATTAGGAATTTACAAATTAACAAGACCAAAAATAGCTGAATATAATCCTGCTCCAGCACCAATATTTGAAATAAAAGATAATAAAATTGCTGAAGAATTTGTTAAAGGCAAGAAAAAGAAATAATTCTATAATTCAAAACAAGATCTTAAACTTTCATATTTTATTGTAAATATTAGTAGTTTAATATTGTTACTATTATTAAGTAATACTATACCGAAAGGTTTAAATATAAGTAAATATATAGTAATATATCATTTTTCGGAGGAAAAATACAAATGAAAATAATTAAAATTTTAACAGTATTTGTAATATTCGCTTTTTTTAGTTTATTTGTTAATGCAGTGGCTGTACCAACAGTACAAGAATTATGTGATTCTACAAAAGGAACATATTCTTTTGAGACTTATATAAGAGGAGATTGTAATGGTGACGGATTTATTGGTACACCCGATAATGTTATAGTAAATTTAGTAAAATCCAAATCAATTCGTTGTACTTATTCAAATGGAACAGAAAGATTTGATTACGTAAATGTATTTGATTTTAATGGTGACGGATTTATTGGTTTACCTGATATTAATGAGTTTGAAAAATTATATGATGGAGAAATACCACAAAAAACTTACATAATGGATAATTGTGTATGTGACTATGGAAATTGGGATGCTATCAATGGTTGTCTTTTAGATAGTGATGCAGATGGATTTTATACTGATTTAGATTGTAATGATAATGATGCAACTATTTATCCAGGTGCAACTGAAATTTGTGATAATAAAGCAAATGATTGTAATGATTTAACTAAAATAGATGGATCAGAAGAAATAGCTTCAGATAATACCAATCAATTAGGTGTTTGTTTAGGTTCAAAAAAAATATGTTCACTTGGTGCATGGACAGATTCATATGTAAGTATAATAGGATATGAAGCTGTTGAAGTAACTTGTGATACTAAAGATAATGATTGTGATGGTTTAACTGATGAAAATCTTTTAACTATATTTTATGAAGATTTAGATTTAGATGGTGATGGTAATGCTTTAGTTAATGTAACTAGTTGTGCAATTCCATTAGCATATGTTTTAACAGGAACAGATTGTAATGATACTGATGTTTTAATTAATAAAGCAGCAGCAGAAATTATTGATAACGATATCGATGAAAACTGTGATGGAATTAAAGCATATTCTGCTCCAGGAACAGGTGGTTCTAATGGTGGCGGAGGAGGCGGTGGTGGATCAAGTTCACATAGACGTCCAGCTGTTGTTGTAGCAAATCCTCAACCAGTTAATGAACCAATAGTACAAGAAAACCAAAATAATCCAGTTGAAAATACACAAGATAATCAAGTTACAGGTGCAGTTACTGCTGAAACTGGTAACGGTAATTTATATGTAATTTTAGGAATAATTGGTGTTCTTGGAATACTTGGATTATTCATCTGGAAGAAATATTATTAATTTCTTCTTTTATTTTTCTTTTTTATTATTAAGAAATCTTTTTAAATAATCTTTACTTTTTATTTATATGTTTTTATTACTAAGTTTTATTGGTATACTAATAGGTATTCTAATAAGTAAATATACAAAAGAGGAATTAATTCCAGGAAAGAAATACTTTTTAATAATAGAACGTATTTGTTTACTATTAATAGCAGTAATTTTAGTATATAATTATAAACTATCATATACAATAATAATAGGTTTAATTCTAGGTTATTTCTTAAGTATAGAATATTTTTTCTTCAGTTTAGTAATAATAGCAACGAATAATTTACTAATTTCTTTAATAGTATTTATTTATGGTTTACCTTATGGTTCTTTAATAAAAACCAAAAAGGTTTTAAAGGAATTTATACTATTCATAATACCAATAACATTATTGTTAACTAATTTAAATTTAACAAATGAAATAGTTTCATTAAGTGTTGGTTATTTATTCATGAGAGGTGTAAATTGGAAGTTCAAGACGTAATAGATGATTTAAAAAAGAAAAGAGAACTTTCTGATTTAGATAATAATTTCATAAAATATAGAATTCTTAATTATTTAAAAAAGAATGAATTAGAAGAGAAATTTAAAGAAAAAGGATTTTCAAGAACTAGTATTTATAATAAATTATTCAAAGAAATAAGAAAGCAATTACATGAAATTTATGGGGTTTTTAGAGCAGATAAATTTAAAGAACATCCATCAATTAAAGAACGTTTAGTATACTATAAGGAAATTTATTACAAAATATTTTCAATAACTGGAAAACCAAAGAGAATATTAGACTTAGGTTGTGGATTAAATCCAATGTCTTATGAATATCTTGGTTGTAAGCCTTATTATTATGCTTCAGATGTTAGTCATTATGATTTAAAGCAAGTTAATCAATTCTTTAAATTAAATAAAATTAAAGGAAAAACTTTTAGTTTTAATATGATTGATGAATCTTATAAAAGTTTACCAACGGTAAATGTTTGTTTTTTATTTAAAGTACTAGAATCTTTAGAATATATTGAAAAAAATATTTCTGAAAGAATTATGAAAGATATTAAGGCAGATTGGATTGTTGTTTCTTTTGCTAAAAAGCAAATAGGTGGAGCAAAGATAAGAAAAGCTGGTCGTTCTTGGTTTAGAAAGATTTTAGCTAAATTAAAGTTATATTATGTTGTTCAAGATATTGGTGATGAAATCTTCTTTATTATAAGAAAAAAGTAAACATTTAAATATTAGTATGATTAATCATACTATTATGGAAAAGATAAAATATCTATTTTTTGAAGATACCCTTAAAAGATGGCATTTTGAAGAAATTTTAAAAGCAAGTCAAATGAGTCGAGAAAGAGTTAATTATTATTTGAAAGAATTATTAAAAGAGAAATTTATTATATATATTAAAGAAAAAGGAAAAATGCCTTATTATATTGCAAATAGAGAATTAGAGAAGTTTCGTATGGAAAAGAAGCTTTATGGATTGAATTTACTTAAAGAAATGTTTGAAAGTTTAAATTCTTTAAATGAGATAAAAACAGCTATTCTTTTTGGAAGTTTTAGTAGAGGAGATTTTAGTAAATCAAGTGATGTAGATTTATTTATTTATGGTAATGATGAACAATTTGATAAAGCCAAATTTGAATTAAAAATAAAAAGAGAGATTCAAATTTTTAATTATAATAATGTAAATAAAATGAAGAAAGAATTAGATCCAAAATTAATACCAAATATATTTAAAGGATTTAATATTAAAGAGAGTATAGAACCTTTTAGAGTTGATTTTAATGGCTAAAGAAAAAACATCAAAAGAAGTTTATGATGAACTTATGAATAAAGGAGCTTATGAAGAAGCAAATTTTGATAAGGATGAAATTAAAAAAATTATAAAATTAGCTATAGAAGATTATAATTTTGGAAAAAATTTAAGAAAAATCAGTGATGCAAATTGGAGAGTAATCTTTAATATAAATTACGATGTGTTAAGAGAACTTTGTGATCAGTTAATGAGATTTAAAAAACAAAAGATAAGTAACCATCAAGGGTTATTTGCTTTTATAATTATTAATTTTCCAGAATTAGAATTGGATTGGACATTTTTTGAAGCTATAAGAATTATGAGAAATAAGAATAAATATCTTGGTGCAGATATAACTAAAGAAATGTGGAAAAAGATTGAAATGCAGACAGATCTTTATATTTCAACACTAAATAAAGAAATTGAAAAAAGAATGAATAATTAATTTACCAAAACCATTAAAAATAACTATTTCTTAATATAATATGCTAAATATAATAGGAATTGGACTTTCATATAAGAATTTAACAGAAGAAATTAAAGATTTAATTAAAAAATCTGATTTTGTTTATTTAGAAAATTACACATCAAAATATGATATTTCTAGTAAAGAATTAGAAGAATTACTAAAAAAGAAGATTATTTTAGCTAACAGAAATTTAGTAGAAAATTCTAATGAAATAATAGAAAATGCAAAAACAAAAAATGTTTCTTTTTTAATTATTGGGGATATATTTATGGCTACAACCCATATTGCTATATATTTAGAAGCTAAAAAATTAAAAATTAAAACTAATTTAATTCATAATGTTTCTATTTTAAATGCAATCTCCGATGCTGGTTTATCATTATATAATTTTGGTAAAATTACAAGCATCCCTTTTAATAATAAGGATATAGAAGAACCATTTAAAGTACTTGAAATGAATAAAAAAATGAACCTACATACTTTGTTTTTATTAGATTTAGATCCTGAAAATAATAAATATATGACTGTAAATCAAGCATTAGAATACCTATCAAAAAGAATAAAAAATGAAAATATTGTTGCTTGTTCTGCTTTAGGTACAGAAGATCAAGAAATTAAATATGGGAAATTACAAGACTTAATAAAATTAAAATTTAACAAATTTCCCCAATGTTTAATTATACCTGGAAAGATGCATTTTATGGAAACAGAGTTCTTAGAAACCCTTAAAATTTCAAAATAATTACATTTAAAAACCCTGACTTATTCAAATATATATGAAAGGAAAAGTAAAATTTTTCAATACAACAAAAGGCTTCGGCTTCATAACCGCAGAAGATGGAAAGGATTACTTCGTACATACAACTGGCTTAAAAGAAGGTACAGTTTTACACGAAAATGATTCAGTTTCATTCGATGTAGGTCAAGGAGACAAAGGCCCAATCGCAATTAATGTAATGGTTGAATAAATCTATTATTTTTAATTAAAAATTGATATTCTAGTAAAGAGTATTATAGATTTTTGTTAAAATATAGCTTTATATATAACCAAATACAATAAATATCAGTATAAAAAGAAGGAGTTAACTAAAAATGGCAAATGAAGATAGATTTAAAGAAGCACAAAGAATTGCTAAGGAATTAAAAGCAAAAAATCCAAATTTAAAACATACTGAGGCAGTTGCTTTAGCTTGGAAACAAATGAAAGAAAATAAGAATTAAATAAATTCTATATATTTTTCTTTATTTTTAAAACCTGAAACAATTTTTATGTCTTTTTTTAGTTCTTTTTTAAATAGTTTTATTATTGCTAGATTAGCCTTTCCCTTTTCAGGTTTTTCTTTGATTTTTACTAAATAAATATCATTTTCTTTAAGAATTGATGATTCAGATTGATTAGTTTTAACCTTAATTTTAATCATAAAAAGACATTTTTCACAAGATTTATAAGTGTTTTTAATACAATTAAAGTATGAAAAAATTAGCATTTATTGTCTTTTTATTAGTAATAGCTAGTGTAACTGCTGAAATAGTTACTGAAGGCAGTGTTATTGATACTAAATCAATTGAAAGTTCAGCAAGTAGTTTAGATATAAAAGATGCAATAAAAGCAAATTTGATTAGAGCTTATAATGGAAATGAATTTGAAATAGATATTACTAAATTACCAAGTGTAAATGATGAACCTTATGTTTTAACTCAAATAACAGATATGCCTATTGTAATAAGATCAAATAATATAACTATTAATGGTAAAAATTTAAAATTTGTAAAAGGTAATGCATTTATTATGCCACTAACAAATTATGTTTTAACTAAAAATTTAAGAATTTATAATACTGATAAGGTAATAATAGAAGACAGTAAATTTTCTTTTCCAACATCTAAAGTAGTAATAAATAAAGGAGTTGTTTATGTTGGAGAAAATAATATTCCTGTAAAAATAATGCCTAATATGATATTTAATGATTTATCTAATAATTTAGGAGAACAAAATATTAAAAAAGTTGAAATTTTATCTAGTGATAAACAACTAACTTATTTATATCAATTTGAGAGACCTGCAAAATTATTTTATTTATTCAATGTTAAAATGAATGTTGATATTAAAGTTAATGCACAAACTGGAAAATATAGTTTAGGAAAACCAATTTGGGCAATATTTACAGCTGGAGAAAATAAAGGAATAACAGATTATAATTTTACTCAATATTCTGCTTTTTAATTAAATTATAAAAATGAATAGACGTCAAGCTCTTGTTAAAACTTTTGGATTATTTTCAGCAACAGGATTATTTTTAATGCCTTTTTTTGATAAAGAAGAAAAAAAACCTTATAGAGATTGTGTATTATGTTTTGATGATTGTTATCAAGTAGAAAAATTTAATTCTACAATGAAATTTGCAGATCAATTATCAGATATTACTGGTAATAAATCTAGATTTACATACTTTGTTAATGTATCTAAATTATTTACAAAAATATATGGAAAAACAAATATTCCTGTAGGTTTGTCTAAAAAAGAAGTATCAGAAAGAAGAAAAATAATTGAAGAAGCAATAAATCAAGGATATGAAATAGGTAATCATACAATTAGACATTTATCAGGTAAAAAGTGGTCTGAAGAACAATGGTTTAATGAACTAAATGAATTTGATTGGTGTATTAAAAAATTATTTGGATATAAACCAGTTGGATTTAGAGCACCTTATTTAGATTGGAATAAAAATTTATATCCTGCTTTAAAAAAATTAAATTATTTATATGACATTTCTATTCCGGGGAAATTTGTTGAAAAACGAAATGGAATTATTGTAAAAGGTGTTCCAGATTATATAAGAAATAATGGAGAAAAAATTTTAGGTATGGACTATAATTGGGATAATGAGAAAGTTGAAACTCTTGAATTAGAAAGAATGTTAGTAGATGAAACTAAAGATAAAGATTTAATTTTTTCTATGCATTTTCAAGAATATAAAACTGAAGATTATTATAGAATTATTAAACAATTTATGTTAAAGTTAGCTAAATCGGGACAATTTAGATTTCCAACAATGAAAGAATATATTGAAAAGAATTATGTTTAATTTATTTTTGTTTATTTAATTTATCTAAAATTAATCTTACGCTTTCTTTAATTAATTCTGCTCTAGAAGTATAACCTCTTTTTTTAATTTTAATAACTTCATCAATTTCTGAAACCAATTCATCTGGTAAAGCTATAGTAGTATAACCTTTTCTGGCCATATGATAGTACATGTACCTAACATAAAAAGTCTTTTTAGGAACCAGTACCTAAAGCTTTATATACTAGTAATTACATAAAAATGAATGTATATACTACAGTATATATATCACGGAGGATTAAAAAATGAAAACAATAAAAATATTGATGATGATTATAACTTTTATATTAATTAGTTTAAACGTAAATGCAATTAATGATGTTACGGTTCCAAATGTTCCGTTCTATATTAATGATCAAAATGTAAATATGACATTTGTAGGAACAGAAGATAATGGATTATATATAGGAACTTTAAGTTTCTATACTGAAGAAAAAATAGGAGATTTCTTTTTATGGAATAATGTACAATTTCCATCATCTAATTGGACAATAGATTGTAATTATAGTAATGGTATACTAACCGTTACAAATATTAAAGAAGTTCAAAATAGATCAGATTGGACTGAAGCTATAACTAAAGTTTGGCTAAGTGAAAATGAATATATTTCTATGGTTGCTAATTTAACTACAAGTGGAGAAATGTACATTAATTCAAGTGAAGCTAACTTCACAACCAATATTGATAAAGACAATGATGGTTATGCAGATAAAATGTTTGGTGGAAATGATTGTAATGATGCTAATTCAAGTATAAACCCAAATACAATGGAAATTGCTGGAAATGCAATAGATGAAAATTGTGATGGTTTTGATACTGAAATATTTGGTTTAAACTTAAATGAATTCAGTGGTTTATACATAGAAACAATTTATCAATTAAATATTTCTAATGAAATAAAAAATGTTTCATTTAAAGGAGTTCAATCAACAAATGGAAACATGCAAGGTATATTTTCTTTGTTTACACCTTCAAAAACAATAGACTTTTTTGGTAATAAAATAGTTATACCTGATTCTTTAATTGAAGGAACATTACTTTATTCAAATGGAAAATGTATGTTAAATAATGTAATAGATACATACAATGGTAATGTAATAGTTGATCAATTTACAACTTTAATTGTTGATTGTATATTAGAAAACAAAATGATTTCATTTGGAGATAATACAAAATATTATACACAACCAAATGAACTTAATTTAGATTATTCAACTAATATTATAGCTCCAATTACACCAGGAACAGGTAGTGGTTCTGGTGGTGGCGGAGGAGGCGGTGGTGGATCAAGTAGCCATAATCGTCCAGCTCTTGTTGTAACAAATCCAGTTGTAGAAAATGTACCAGTACCAGTACAAGAAAACCAAAATAACCAAGGAGAAAATACACAAGATAATCAAGTTACAGGTGCAGTTACTGCTGAAACTAGTAATGGTAATGTATATGTAATTTTAGGAATAGTTGGTGTTCTTGGAATACTTGGATTATTCATCTGGAAGAAATATTATTAATTTCTTTCTTTTATTTTCTTTTTTATTTTAATTTTTGTTATTAATCGTCTATAGTAAAATATTTAAACCAGTTAATTCATCGATAAAGTATGAAAAGGGGATTATTTTTAGTATTTCTAGCAATTTTATTGATACCATTCGTTTCTGCAACCATATATACTGAATCTACATTAGGAACACAGTATAATTTTGGAGATTCTATTCAATTAAGCGGTAATTTAGTTGAATCACAAGATGTTAGTGGTTTATTAAGTATTTATTTGGCATGTGGAAATGAGAGCCAACAATTAGCAGCTAAATCAATTACTGTAAAAAGTCAAGAATCAGTTTCATTCTCTTATAAGTTGCCTATTACTGGAAATTTAGTTGGAAGTTGCAGATTTTCTTTGTTATTAAAAGATTTTAGTAATAATTTAATTGAGCAATATGATACTTCCAGTTTTAATATCATTAAGGAATTAATTGGAAATTTTGATATAAGTTCAAAAGAATTTCAATTTGGGGATAAATTAGTTATAAATGGAAATGTTCAAAATTTAAATCTACAAAAAGTAAATGGTTTAGCAATTATTTACATTAAAAAAGACGGAATTAATTATTTAGTTGATTCAAAAGAAATTGTTAATAGTTTATTTACTTATGAAACAAAATTAACTTCTTTACCTGCTGGATCTTATAGTATTGATATTGAAGTAAGTGATTCTAATGGAAATAGAAAATTATTTGAAAATAATTTAAATTTTGTTTTGTATAATGAATTAATTATAGCTTCTAAATTCAGTCAAGCTGCTTATTTACCTGGAGATGTTTTAAGTTTAACTGGAAATGTGCATAAAAAGACTGGTCCAAGTGTTAGTGATACAAAAATAGAAATTAATTTTGAAAATAAAGTATATACTAGTGATGTTAAAGACGGACAATTTTCATTTAATTCTGTTTTAAGTAAAACTATAAAATCTTATTTCCATAATATAACATTCAGTGTTAAAGATTCGGATAGTAACTATGGATATCAAGAAAATAATTTTGAAATAACTCCAATTCCAACTAAATTAGAAGGAATTTTTGATAAAGATGGATATATTCCGGAAGATACAATCAATTTAAAGGTTAATTTACTTGATCAAGCTGGAGATATTTTAGCTAGAGAATTAAAAGTAAAAATAACAGATGTTAATGGAAATGTAATTGTAGATGAAACAAAATTAACAACAGACGTTATAACATACAAATTACCCCAATTTTCAAAACCAGGTAATTGGAAATTAAATCTTGAATCAGAAGGATTAAAATTTGATTCTAATCTAGTTGTTGAAGAAATTGAAATTTTAAATGTTGAATTAGTTGGGCAAACACTAGAAGTTAAAAATATGGGTAATAAATTATATGATAATAATATTGATATCGATTCTGATGGAATTGTAAAATCCCAAAAAATAAGATTAGATCCTACTGAATCAACTACAATTGAATTATATAAATTATTTAAAGATGGAACACATACTATAAATGTATTAGGAAAAACATTTACTGTAAGCATTGCAGATCCTCGTAATTTAATAGAAAAAGGTATGGATGGACTTGGTTCAATAACTGGTTATTATACAGTGCAACAATATGGTAAAGTTCCTTCAACAGGTTATTTAATTTTATTAATACTAATTTCAATTACAGTTTTAACTTTGGTATTGCAATTTGTTTTAAGGATGAATGTAAAGAAAAAGCCAGATCATATTCAAAGAAAATATTCAGAACCTTATAGAGATTTTGTTGGTGTTCAAGAACCTAAAGTTGTAAAAGAAGAACCTAAAAAATATAATTTCCAATTTGGAAAAGCAGATGAAAGAGATTTAGCAGATTTCAAAAGAAGAATGAATGACACTTATGAAAGAGATAGAAGAAAATTCAATGTAAATAAAAGAAATGATGATAATAATGGTGGACCTTTTTCAATGTTTAACTAAATTTCAATAACGTTAAATATATAAATCTCAAAAAAATAAGATAATATGCATAAAAAGAGGCATAAAGTATCACAAAAAGGAGTTTCTGATTTAATTTCTAATATCTTAATTATATCTTTTGTTATCATTATTGCAGTAATAATTTTTTCATGGGGTTATAATTATTTTAAAAATATGCAAGAACAAAAAGCACTAGAAGCAGAAAGACAGTTAGCTTGTGCAAATATTTATTTCTTGGTTAAAGATGTTTGTTATACTAACAATAGAGTTGAAATTACTCTAGAAAATCAAGCAACAGAAAATATAGTTGAACTTATTTATAGATTCAAACAGAATAACGATCTTTTTGATTATGGCATTGCTTCAAGAGTTTTAGGTGCTTATTCAATAAAAAAGTATATTATCGCTTATTCAGATTTAGTTAAAAACAAAATTCCAGATTTAGTTGAATTATATCCTGTTATAAATTATAATAATAAAAATATTATTTGCCCTAATTTATTAAAAGTTGAAAATATTAAAGTTTGTAAAAATTATGAGGTGGGTCAGACAGATGTTTCAAATTGTGGAAATGGAGTTATTAATGCAGGAGAAGATTGTGATAAGGGAAATTTAAATTCATATTCTTGTTCTGATTTTGCCAATTATCATGGAGGTGTTTTAAGTTGTGAAGCTTGTGGTTTTAAATTAAGTGGATGTAAAAAAGAATCAGGTGGTGGATCTGGTGGAGGTACTAATGGAGGTACTATAACTCCTACATTTAGTTGTGCAGATGCAGATAATGATGGTTATACTGATATTGCTTGTGGTGGAACAGATTGCAATGATAATGATCCAAATATCCATCCTAGTGCAATAGAAATACTTGGAAATGCAATAGATGAAAATTGCGATGGTTCAGATTTAAGTTGTGGTGTTTAAATGTTAAATAATAAAAAATTAGGATTAAGTATATTTTTAGTAATGGTATTATATTCTAGTTATGTATTTGCAGCATTAACAGTTGTTCCAAATCCAGATGGTTCTCTTTTAAAATTTGTAGATCCAATAACAGGTATAGAATTACCTAAACAAATAATAGATGGACAATTAGTTACAATTATTCAGGGAGAAAAAATAGATGATCCAAATTATAATCAACAATTTAATATTACATATACAATTAGAAATGATCAATTAAGTCTCGATTCTATAGGTACTTATTTTTATATTTTTTCTGCTGCAAGTTCTTTATCTAAAACTTGTTGTAATGAATTATATGGTCCCCGTTTTTCATTAAATACGGGAGATCAAATAACAAGATCACAAACATGGACAATTTCTAATTCTAATGGTCCTGGAACTTACATTTTAGATATTTATTTTTTACCCACCTATCAATTTTTAAGAGATAATAATGATAAAATTTATTATACGGGTGGAAGAAATTATGCAGGTTTAAAAGTTGCAGGTCTTTATCAAGTTCCTGTTATTGGTGGAACTACAGCAAGTATTTATCCTATTCCTCCAATAATAATTAATATAAGTGGAAATAACCCTTCAAAACCTTATACTCTTGGATTTAATATTACTAACACAAAATTAGTTCCTTTTTCTGGTACTTATACAATTACTTCAAATAATTCAAATGCTACTCCTAGTAGTTTTTGTTTTAAAAATGGAACTATAAATATACCTTCACAAGAAAATATATCAATTCAAATAGATCCTTTAAATTTATTAGATCAAAAATGTTATGTTGGTATATCAAATTTTTGGACTTTGATTATTAAAAATTCAAATTCTAATCCACCAAATATGAATGCAATAAATATTTATGGTTATTATTGGGTTAATGAAACAAGTATTAATCAGGGGATTGGACCTGTAGTTGATAATGTAAATAAAATCCCAAATGAATTATTAAAAATTTATTCAAATTATGTTATTGAAGGTGCATCTAATGCCCCATATACAGAGAATAATAAACCAAATTTTCCAACAAGTTATGAATATGTTTATTCTGATGGATCAAAAGAAATAATAAATGTAGAAACTTTTCCTTCTAATTCTAAAATTTTAGCTGGAAGCACATATCATATTTGGGCTACAAGTTCCTTAGATTATATTAATCCTATTCCTGGATCGGATCAATCTTTTACAATTTTTAAAGATCTTATAGCTGATGGATATCCTGTAATAAGTACAGATTATAGTAATTCTGATCCTTTGTTTTGCGGATGTAGTTATTCTATTTGTAAAAATAATTGTATTAAATTTCTATATGAATTTAATTTAAGTTCAATAGTACCTGAAAATATTACAATTTATTCAGAATTTGTAGATCCAAATGGAAATAAAATGTACCCAAGTAATTATGGGAATATAACTAAATTTATTGCATTAACTCCGAGTTTGATGTGTAATGTTAGTAATAATTTAGGTTGTATCTGTACTAATGAAACTAATAATAATATGCATACAATTAGTTGTAAATTTATTAAAAAGGATATGGTTTTAAATAAGAAATATAAGGCAGTATTTAAATTTAATAATGATTTAGATAAAGTACTTAATACTCATTTAGTTGATAATAAAGTAATTACTCAAGTTGGTACCCAAACACCAATAGACGTTATTCCTGAATTTACAAATTCTATTCTAATTGAAACTATACCTAAAACACTTACTGGAGAAGAAACTAATTATATATTTAATTTTGATTGCGATAATGATGGAGATGGATATTTAGCTACTTTTTGTGGTGGAAATGATTGTAATGATAATAATCCAAATGTTTATCCTAGTGCATTAGAAATATGTAATGGACTTGATGATGATTGTAATATATTAACTGCAGATGGTTCTAGTGAATCTTGGTATAATCAAGAAACTATTTGTGGTCTTATTGGAACTCCTTGTGAGAATACTAAAGGAAAATTAATTTGTAATAATGGAACCGAAATAGATACTTGTAATTCTTTAGCAAATGCAGTTCCAGAAACATGTAACAATTTAATAACCTTAAGCGATGGAATTGATAATAATTGTGATGGAATTACTGATCCTTTATTTAATTGTGATTCTGTTTGTGATAAAGATAATGATGGTTATACTGATAATCCTTTATGTATTTGGAAAATTTATGGGGATTGCAATGATAATGATCCTTTTATAAATGTTAAAAATACTTATTTTAGAGATTTTGATAATGATGGATTTGGAAATATGGACAATACTATTAAGGCTTGTTCTATTCCTTTAGGTTATGTTGATAATAATTTGGATTGCAATGATAATAATTATTCTATAAATCCCGATGCAATTGAAATTCCTTGTAATGGAATTGATGAAAATTGTAATCCAATTGATGATTTAGGAACAGATTTAGATCAAGATGGTTATGGTATACAACTTGAATGCGGTGGAGATTGCAATGATACTAATCCTTTAATTAATCCAGGAGTAATAATAGATTTATGCGATGGAATAGATTCAAATTGTGATGGGTTAGATTGTGAATGTAACCATCTTATAAAAGATATAAGTGGTAATTTACCTCCAATTGAAATTTGTAATATTGGTGTTTGTTCTGGAACAAGAACTTGTACAAATTTAGATAATTGGGGATCTTGTATATTAACAGATCCAAATTGTAATATTATATGTATAGATAATGATAGAGATGGATATAATGTAACTGGTGGTTCTTGTGGACTAATTGATTGTAATGATTCAAATTCTTTAGTTAATCCAGATGCTTTAGAAATATGTAATGGAATTGATGATAATTGTGATGGTTTAGTTGATGCAATAACACCAGAAACAAAACAATTATGTAATTATTTAAATAATAATTGTATTACAGAAACTATAGATATAACAGGAATGAATTTACCTAATAAAATAGAATTAAATTCAACACCATCAATAGTAACTGTAAAAGTATTGGATATAAATAATAATTCTGTACAGGGAATAGCAATTTGTATAGGCACTTGTAATTCAAGTATGATTTATGGTACTATTTATAATACAACTATAACTACATTTAATACCCCTTTTGGAATTACAGATTTTAATGGAGAAGTTAACTTTATTTATAATGTAACAACACCTGGAAATGAAGAATTAACATTTAATACTTTAAGTTTAGTTAGCTCAGATGGAATAATAATTCCAGAAGTAATTTCAGATAAAATTAGTTTCTCTTTAGTATAGAAACCTTTATAAATAACATATGATATTAATTTCATATGAAATTTGATTCATACAACAGTTTTTTTATGAATTTTGCTAACAAAACAAAATTAAATATTATTTTATTTTTAAAAGAAGGTTCTATGTCTGTTAATGAGATAGTTAAAAAAACAGGAATGGAACAAAGTAAAGTTTCACATAATCTGACTAGGTTAACTAAATGTAATATAGTAAATGTAGAACAAAAAGGTAAACAGAGAATATATTCTTTGAATAAAAAAACAGTAGAACCTTTGTTAAATTTAGTTAAAAATCATATTAAACAAAATTGTCCAATGAATTGTAAGGAGTGTGAATGCTAATGTTTAATAGAAAAATTGTGTATTTAGATAATGGAGCTACAACAATGGTTGATCCAAATGTAGCAAAGAAAGTTTTAGTTTATATGACTGAAAAATATGGTAATGCATCTTCACTACATCAAAAAGGTCAGGAAGCAAAAATTGCTTTAGAAGAATCAAGAGCAATTATTGCAAAATCAATTAATGCAAAACCTTCTGAAATTATATTTACTTCTGGTGGTTCAGAATCTGATAATTTAGCTATTAAGGGTGTTGCAGCCTTACATAAGAAAGGGCATATTATTACAAGTGTTATAGAACATCCAGCTGTTCTAGAAACAGTAAAATCATTAACTGAACAAGGATTTGATATTTCTATTTTAAAAGTAAATAATGAAGGATTTATTGATATTGAACAATTAAAAAAAGAAATAAGAAAAGATACTATATTAGTTTCAATAATGCATGCTAATAATGAAATTGGGACTATACAAAATATTGAATTAATTGGAAAAATTTGTAAAGAAAAGAATATAGTATTTCATACAGATGCAGTTCAATCTTATACTAAAATTCCAATAGATGTTAAAAAAATAAATGTAGATTTAATTTCTTTAAGTGGACATAAAATTCATGCACCAAAAGGAATTGGTGCTTTATTTGTTAAAGATGAAGTTAAATTAAAAAAATTAATTGAGGGTGGAAAGCACGAAAATAAATTAAGGGCTGGAACTGAAAATATTCCAGGAATTGTTGGTTTTGCAGAAGCAGCTAGTTTAGCTAGTAATTCTCATATAAAACACATGGAAAAATTAAGAGATAAATTAATTGATGGAATACTAAAAATTGAAAATACAAGATTAAATGGGTCTAGAACTAAAAGATTATGTAATAATGTTAATATTTCTTTCAAACATATTGAAGGAGAGGCAATTGGAGGTTATTTAGATGCTGAAGGAATTTGTAGTTCAACAGGGAGTGCTTGTAGTACTAAATCACTTCAACCAAGCCATGTTTTAATGGCTCTTGGATTAAAAGAAGAAGAAGCTCATGGATCTTTAAGATTAACTTTGAGTAAATTTACAACAGAACAAGAAATAGATTTTGTTTTAGAAAAATTACCTAAAATTGTAGAAAAATTAAGGAGGATGAGTCCTTTCAAATGAGCGATCAATTTACTTATTCAAAGAAAACAATTGAATATTTTAAACATCCTAAATATTCTAAGGAAATTAAAAATGCAGACGCAACTGCTGAATTAGGAAATTTAAAATGTGGAGATGTTTTTAAGATATTTTTAAAAATTGAGAAAGGAAAAATAAAAGATATTAGTTATTTAACTTATGGTTGTATGGCTGCAATTGCTGCCTGTGAAGCATTTTGTAAATTAGTTAAAGGAAAAACAATATCACAAGCTAAAAAGATAACTTTTGAAGATATTAAAAAAGAACTTGAAGGAATGCCTGAATTCAAAGTACATTGTGCAGTTATGATTATTGAAACTTTTCATAAAGCTATAAAAGAGTATGAAAATAAAAAAAATAGAAAAGAGTAAATTATCAAAATATAAATATTTCTATAGTCCAAAAGTATCTTCAAACTCTTTCATTTTCTTAAATTTTAATAAAAAGTCAATGCCCTTTTCAGTTATTATAAAATAATTATGTTTATGTCCTTTGTATTCTTTATGGGTTTCTTTAATTAGTTCTTTTTCAATTAGTTCTTCTAGATAAACTTTCATTAAAGAATGAGATAGGTTAGATTTATACATTAAATGAGTCGGTTTTATTTCTCCTTTCTGATGAATAGAATTAAGCATATCGTTTACTATATCTATTTTATTTCGTTTTTGTGCCATATTTTAGTACTCTTATGAAAGCGTACAATAGGATAATATATCCTATTAATTGAACATATTCAGCAATTACATATACATATTGATTAAATCCAATAAATATAAATAACGCATTACTTAATGTTATTACTAAAAAGGCTAAGAAAGGATACTTTATATTGTTTACCTTTTTGTCACATAAGTCACAAGTTTTCTGTCTATAACTCTTAAAGTATAACCAAGTTATATATCCAACAAATAATAAACAAGTTGTATGGAATATGTAATAAGCCCAATTACTAAAAATACAGGTTATAGTAATAAAATAAATCATAAATAATGAGTTTATTTCTTTTTTATCTATAATTCTTATTAATAAATAAAAACCAATCAAAGTTAGTAATTTGTATAAAAAATAACCTCCATTATAAAATACCGAAGAAGCTTTTACAGAATTAATTGTAAAAGATAATAACCCTACATTATAAGTTTGTAGAACATTATAATAAACAGTTATATTAGTCAATATTTTAAAAATAAATGCTGTAGCTAAAACAAAGAAAGCTATTGAAAAATCTTTAAAATTTTTATTTTTATTAAATTTATATAATTTTAAACTATAAGAAGCAATTAGTATTAAAACAATGGAACTTATGAATTCAAAAATACAATCAACTCCATTAAACCACTTAGGACTAAATACTATATCTAACATATATACTTTTTTAAAATTTTGTTTAAAAAGCTTGTGAATTTTTGTTCTATACTTAAATTCTTTAGTTTTTCTTCATAATCTATTTATAAAGAATTACTTTTGTTTTTGTATAAATAAATGGGGGATGATAATAATGGAAAAAGAAATGAATTTGTTGTACAGGTTGGGATTAAAAGACTACGAATTAAACTATTTACAATTGATAAAAAGAAAAATGATTAACCGAAGACACTGGGAAAACTCCTATAACACCTCTTGACTTGTTAGATCATCGTATCTAACGGGTTATTTCCCGGCAAACATTACAAATATCTTGTGAACATGGCTCACCACAAACTTTACAATCTTTTATTTTTGTTTTATATTTTTCTTTTAAACTTGGAAGAATTTCTAAAAATGAATTAATGATGTTATTTTTTGTTCCTGGATATTTTAATTCCATTTCATCAAGCATATTTTTTACTTTATTTCTAAAAGAATCAGCATAAATTCCTTTTATATCTTTAATATTATTTAATTCAGCATATAATTCAGCTTCAGATTCTAATATAAAATATAATGGTTTTATTCTTGGTACAAACCTTTTATCTTTTGTTACGCCTGTAATTATACCTAATCTTGAAGATCTTTCTATGTCATTTTTTAATTGATTCATTATAACAGTTTGAGCTTCTGAATCAAGATTGTGACCTGTTACTAACCTTTCTATTTTCAATTCTCTTGATTTTTTATTTAGTAAACATCTAATTATTGAACCATATAATGAAATATCAGTTACGTCTGGAAATTCTTTTTTAATTGAATATATTTTTAATTCTATATCATTTTGTTTACAAAAATCAATTAATATTTTATTATTTTTTTCAGAATAATCTTTAATGTTTTCATCTATGTGAATTGCTATTAATTTAATTTTTTTTGAAATACGTTGTTTTATTATTTTATTTAATATTGATAATACTATTAACGAATTTTTACCTCCAGAAACAGCTACTCCAATTATATTGCAGTTTTCTATTAAATCATAAATTCTTATTGTTTTTAGAACTTTTTTTTCAAAATATCTATTAAAACAAATTTTGCATAATTTGATATTATTGTTTACTAGATTTATTACTGGATTTTTTAAACAATTTTTACAAGACATTTTTTTGTATTATTATCTCTCTTTCTCTTGGACCATCAAATTCACATAAAAATATATTTTGCCACTTACCTAAGCATAATTTTCCATTTTCTATTGGAATTAATTTACTATTACCTATGATTGATGATTTTAAATGAGCATCTCCATTACTTCTATCACATTTTCCACTTTTATCATGTTGCCATATACTTCTTTTTACTGTTTCATTTAAAAAAGTAAGAATATCATCACAAATTTTTGGATCATCATTTTCATTTATTGTTATTCCTGCAGATGTATGTTTGACAAAAACTAAAACAGATCCTTCTTTTATATCTTTAACTAACTCATTAATTCTACTAGTTAGATCAATCAATTCTTCTCTTTTTGTTGTTTTTATTTTAATTGTTTCCATATTTTTTTACTAATAATTACATTTATATAGCTTTTTATATTAGATAGATTATGAAAGAAATTACTTTACAAAAACTTGAAAAATATATTAAATTAACAGAAAAAGCACTTAAAAGTTTAGAAAATGTTAAAGATGAAAAAGCCTTAATCTTAATTGGAATGTCAAAAAATTATTATAATGATGCCTTACATTTTAAGGATAAAAATGACTTTGTAAATGCTTTTGCAGCTATTAATTATGCCCACGCTTTTCTTGATTCTGCTGCTTTATTAAAATTAATTAAGGTAAAAGATAGTAAATTATTTATGGTTGATTAATAACATTTAAATATATATTCTACAATATAATTATATGCAAACAATTGTAATTTCTCTTGGAGGTAGTTTAATATTTCAAGATTCTATTGATTATAATTACATTAAAAATTTTAAAAATTTATTAATAAATTATTCTAAAAAATTTAAATTCGTAATAGTTACTGGTGGTGGTAAAACTGCAAGAACTTATATGGAACCTTTAATTAAAGAAAAACTATCTGTAAAAGAGGTTTGTTTAACTGGAATAAGAATAACTAGATTAAATGCAAGATTTATGCATAAATTCTTTGGAAAAAATCCTAGTTCTAGTATACCAAAATCATTAAAAGAAGTTAAATCAATATCAGAAAAAAATAATATTGTATTTTGTGGTTCTTTAAGATACAAGCCAGATAATACTTCAGATGGAACTGCAGCAGAAATAGCTGCTTATTTGAATACTACATTTATTAATTTAACAAATGTAGATGGATTATATACAAAAGATCCAAGAAAGTTTAAAGATGCAAAATTTATTCCTGAAATAAGTTTTGAAGACTTCTTTAAAATGGCTGATTTTGCTTATAGACCTGGACAGCATTTTGTCCTAGATCAAAGTGCAGCTAAAATTATTAAAAAACATCACATTAAAACAGTAATTATGAATGGTAAGAACTTAAAAACATTTGAAGATTTCTTAAATAATAAAAAATTTATTGGAACTATTATTAATTAAATATTTTCTATAAATTCTTCTCTACTCATACATAATCTTTTTTAATAATTTTATTTAAAAGTCCAGGTCCTATTTCTTCTCCAGGATGATTGGGTATTGTAGTTTTTCTTCCGTCTGGATGTTTATATATCATATGACTTCCAGTTTGGTGATCAAATATAAATCCAAATTTTTCTATAATCTTACCTAATTCTTTTCCAGTTAGTTTAGGCAGTTTAGCCAAGAATTACACCTCTATTTGTTGTATTCCTATAAATTTTTCTTCGATCTTTGATTTTTCTGTTTTTAAATAAGCTTGAACTGCTTCTTTAGTTCTTTCTATTAGTTGGTCAACACTTTTGGCTTGCGTATGACATCCTGGAAGTTCTACTACATCAGAAACATACCATCCTTCTTCATCTTTTTCTATAATTAAATTAAATTTTTTCATTATAGGCATTATAATAGTTTCAACTTTATAAACCCAACGTTTATTATAAAATTGTATAACTATTGAGTAGTTACAAAATAGAAAGGTTTATATATATAAAGATGTTATAAAAAATATCAAATGGAGGTTAAAAACAATGAGTACAAATTACCCAAACAATGAATACGATAAATATAGAGACGCTTTAGGAATAAAAATAATAGAAAATGAAGTACCTAAATTTCCTGAAAAAATAACTTATCTTGGTAGAATAATAGAAAAAACTAAAATAGGAAGATTATTTCCTGCTGAAATAGCTTATCTTCGTATGATAGCACAAAATTAAATAAATAATAATTATAATCAATAAAAAAGTTGTGGTGGGAAATTCTCGTCGTTTAATTTAATAAAACGTTAACTACAAGAGTTTATAAACATAAAAACAACAAAAAAAACAATGAAATTCGAAGAATTACAATTAAATTCAAATATTATGAAGGCTATAGAGAAGTTAGGTTTTACAGAACCAACTCCAATTCAAGCTAAATGTATTCCTGAAATAAAAGCAGGAAAAGATTTAGTAGGACAGTCTTTTACAGGATCAGGAAAAACAGCTGCATTTGGATTCCCAATCTTAGAAAAAATAGTTCCAGGAAATGGTATACAAGCATTAGTTTTAGCACCTACAAGAGAATTAGCAAATCAAGTTAGAGAAACACTAATTAAATTCGCATTTTTTATGAAATTAAATATAACTGCTGTTTATGGTGGTGTAAGTATGGGTCCACAAGTTAATGATTTAAGAAGAGCAGATATAGTCGTTGCAACACCTGGAAGATTACTAGATCATATTCAAAGACGTACTATTAATCTAGAACGTGTTAATTTCTTAGTTATTGATGAAGCAGATAAAATGTTTGAAATGGGTTTTATTGAAGATGTAGAAAAAATTATAAGAACTACACCAACAAGAAGACAAACTTTACTTTTTAGTGCTACAATGTCTCAAGAAGTATTAAAATTAGTTAAAAATTATTTAAGAAATCCAAGTTTTATTAAAGAACAAATTCACGTTGATAAAAGTTTACTTAAACAAGTTTATTATGATATAAGACAACAAGAAAAATTCTCATTATTAGTTCATCTAATAAAGAAAAATACATCAGGACTTGTAATTGTTTTTTGTGGAACAAGAAGACAAGTAGATGTTATTGCTAAAAATTTGAAAATGCAACAAATAGATGCAATGGCTGTTCATGGTGGATTAAGTCAGAATAGAAGAGATCATGCTGTAGATTCTTTAAAAAGAGAAAATATACAAGTATTAGTTGCTACAGATATTGCAGCTAGAGGGTTAGATATTAATAATATTTCAAATATTTATAATTATGATTCTCCTAAAAATGCAGAAGAATATACTCATAGAATTGGAAGAACTGCAAGAGCAGGTAAATCTGGAGAAGCAATAACGCTTATTTCAGAAAGAGATCACGCTAATTTTAGAAGTGTTTTATCCGATAGAAATTTACATATTACTAAAGAAGCATTGCCTGAATTTGAAAGAGTACATTTCATAGTTAAAGCAGAAGATCATCATCAAGGAAGATTTGATCATCAAAGAAGTAATTACGATAATAATAACAGAAGAAGTTTTAGACCTAGATTTGGGAATAGAAGATAATTAATTCTACAGTAGTAACAAATAGAAAGATTTATAAAGTATTGATTTATTCTTATTGTTATGGAAAATCATATTGTGAACTTAGTAGAAAAAGTAAAAGAAGAAGGCTATGAATCTGGTGTAGCTCAAGAAGTTATGAGCAATAGAAATTATTGGAGAGGATTTGAATTAGCTATTCAAGCAACTACAAGAGATCAATTTCACGAATTGTTTAATTCTCAAATTGTTGGAGAATATATTGGTCCATGGATGCCAAAATCAAGAGCATTGAATGGTGCTGAAGCTGCAGTAAGATTAAAAATGACTTCTTTAACACAAGATGATATTAATGAAGTGAGCAACAGTTATAATAATAATATCTAAAATTTTATTAATAATCTATATTTGTAAAATTAAAATATACCAAAAACAAGAAATAAAAAATTTCTTAAATATTATAAAATTAATGAATTCTATAAAGTTAAAACAAAGAAATTTTGTATTAAATAAATTAAATTCATAAGGTTTTTAAATGTTAATTTCAATTAAATTATAATATGAATCAAGTAAACCATATCGGATTGGTGCTCGACGGTAATCGTCGTTTCGCTAAGAGACTTATGTTAGAACCTCATAAGGGACATGAATATGGTGCCCAAAAGGTTGAAAAATTACTAGAATGGTGTAAAGAATTAGACATTAAAGAATTAACATTATATGCGTTTTCTATGCAAAATTTTAATAGACCTAAATTAGAATTTGATTATTTGATGAAAGTATTTGATGAAACTTTTACAAGAATTAAAGGAGATTCTAGATTAAAAAAAGATGGAATTAAAATTAATTTTATAGGAAGAATTGAATTATTTCCTGAAAATGTTAAAAAAGCAATGTATGCTTTAATGGAAGAAACTAAAAATAATAATAAATATATTGTAAATTTTGCTATGGCTTATGGGGGCAGAGAAGAAATAATAGATGCTATTAAGAAAATAGGAAGACAAATTGAAAATAATGAAGTTAATCCTGAAGATATTACAGAAGAATTAGTTGATGCTAATATTTATACTAAAGATCAACCAGATTTAATTATTCGTACTGGTGGAGATCATAGAACTAGTAATTTCTTAATATGGCAATCCTCTTATTCTGAATGGTTTTTCTTACAAAAAACTTGGCCTGAATTTGAAAAAGAAGACTTAGTTAATTGTATTGAAGAATTTAAACAAAGAGAAAGAAGATTTGGAAAATAATTAAAATTTACTTTTTAAAGTAATAATTATTCAATAAAAAAATAGATTTCAATTCAATGTATTAATAAAAAGTAACTTATCTAACTCTTTTATACTTTTTAAATCCTTATAGTCTTTCCATAATTTATCAAGTTGATTTACATATTTAATAGCTAGATATAAGCCATAATATTGAGAAAGATTATCTAGTTTATGTCTATCATTACATAATTCAATATTCATTTCATCTTTTAAACTTAAAATTTTTTCTTTAATATGTTGTTGTGCATTTGGAAGAATTTCTGTTCCTGAATATAAATGATATGCGCATCCTATTGCATAAGCAAATGCTTCATTTAATATATATAATTCAGGTATTACATTTCCATTTTCATTTGTTAATTTTGAAATCTTATTATAAGTTAAAAATTTATCATGACCAAGTTCATGCATTAATGATTCCTTTATAGATTCGTAATCTGAACTCATTGCTAATTTAATAAGGCCAGATTCTATATTGTAGGTAGCACATATTTTTTCATCTTCTAAAGATTCAGTTTGTTTAAAATAAAGTTTATCGGATAAATTAGGCATATTTTCTTTGAATACTTTACGATAAAAAGAATTTAAATCATAATTAAAACTAAATAAATCAAATTCACCTGCTTTCATAAATCCTTCTAATGATTCCATAACTACATTAATAAAATATCTAGTATTTAAACCTTTCTATTTGTTATTACTAGTAAGTAACATATTATTTTTTAGAAGTATCAATAATCTTAATTTTGTGTTTTAATTTTTGAGCTTCTAGTAAAGGAATATCAAATATTTCAACATCAAGATTTTCACGTATTTTAGCTTTAGAATAACCTCTTTTTTCTAATCTTTTCTTAAGTTTTTTAATATCACATTTACAAATAATACACAAATCAATATATTTTTTAGGAATAAAATGACTTAAATGTCCATCAATTACTAAGTTTTTTTTAGTATTTTTAATGATTTTAATTAAAGCTTTATTTAAAATTTTAATATCAACATCATAAGCATCATACTTTTTATTGTATTTTCCAAGTTTATTTTTTTTAACAAATTCTGTAATATTAATATAATTAGCATTAAGAGATTTAGCTAATTTTTTAGCTATAGTAGTTTTACCTGTTCCTACAGATCCAGAAACTGCAATTATTTTCATATTTTAAAGTATATACTTAAATATATAAATATAAGGATTAATAATTTATTATGTACGATTTAACTCTAATTAAAACAAATAAAGATGAAGCAATTAGTTTAAGTAAAAAATTAGGTTTTTCAGATATTTTTTTTATACAAAATGAAGATATTGTAAAAAATTTAAAAGAGATTAAAGGAAATAAACTAAATATTGTTCTTGGTGGAAATGATGAATTTAATAGACAAGCTCTAACAAATAAAAATACAACTATTTTACTTAATCCAGAACCAGATACTAAAGATTCTTTAAAACAAAAGAATTCTGGTTTAAATCAAGTATTATGTAATTTAGCTAATAAAAATAAAGTAGCAATTGCTTTCTCTATAGAGAGATTACAAGATTTAAATTTACTAGGTAAAATAATACAAAATATCAAATTATGTAAAAAGTACAAAGTAAAAATGTTATTTTTCACTTTAGCTAGAAATAAGTATGAATTAGTGTCTTCTTATGATTTATTATCAATATTAAGAGTTCTAGGAATGAATCCTAATGAAGCAAAATACGCTTTAACAGGGATAAACGACCTAATAAAAGGGAAATCTTTATAAGAAATAATAAATTAACAATAATATGATAAAAAAGGTGTATAAAGTTCTTCCTGGTTCAGGTATAAGAATAAAAAAGAGTGGTTTCTTTAATTTTGACAAATTATATACTGAAATGAAAGAGTGGTTTGATGATCATGATTATATTTTTCATGAAAAAGAACATACAGAAAAAGAGGGTCCATTAGGAAAAGAAGTAATGATGAAATGGATTGCAACTCGTGAAATAGATGATTTTGCTAAATTTAATCTTGAAATACAATTCTTTATTGAAAAATTAATTAAAATTGATAAAAGAAGTAAAGGAGAATTAAGAATTACGTTTTTTGCTAATGTTGAATTAGATTATAAGAATAATTGGCAAAAGAATCCATTTACTAAGTTTTTATTTACTATTTACAATAATTATATAATAAAAGGTAAAATTCTAGGTAATTATGAACCAAAAATAAAAAGTGATATAGAAGAATTAAGACAAATACTAAAAGAGAATTTAGAATGAGCGAAAAAATTGTTATTGGTAAAGAATTGAAAATAAAGTATAATGGAATTTTTGATTTTAATGATTTATATAGAAAAATGAAGTTCTGGTTAGAATGGAATAGTTACGGTCCTGAAAAGGGTATGGAAAGAACCTATACCGAACGTATTAAACCTAATGGTAAACAAGTTGAAATTAAATGGGTTACAGAAAATGAAGTTAGTGAATACGTTAGCGCTTTTATTGAAATTACATTTTTTATAATTGGTCTTGAATCTGTTGAAATAGAGAAAGAAGGTAAAAAAGTTAAAACAAAAAAAGGGGATATTGAAATAAGGATTACTTCTTATGTAGTATTAAATAAAGATGAAATTATGGGTGAAGATAATGGTTTAAAAAATAAATTATATAAAAAATTTATACTTAAAAGAAATATAGATGGATATAAAATAGATGCATACGATGATTTATATGGATTACATGATGAAATTAAATCTTATTTAAATTTACAGATGTTTTAAGCTATTTTTTCATCAAGCTTTTTCTTTGCTTCTTTTTCTAGATCAACACCAAGTTCTTTTAAAGAATTAATATGCATTTGCATTAATTGCTCTGTTACATTAACCATTTTAAGCAATTCTTGACGTTCTTTAGCTAAAGTTGTTAAGGATCCTTTATGGAAGCCAATTTGTTCGTTTTTATCTTGATTTACCATAATTTATACTAAAAATTTGAATATTTAAAGATATTTATTATGAATTTAAAACTTTTATTAATTTTTCTTCGGGAACAAGTTTTTTCTTCTCTATGGAAATTTTAATTATATTGTCAATTAAGTCTATTTTATATTCTTTCATAATTTATTATAATTATAGTATATATTAAATTTATCTATAAATTATTGTTACTAGCAGGTAGATACAAAAACGAAAGATTTATAAAGGAGTTCGTATTATAAAAAGTATCAAATTGAGGTTAAAACAATGAATACACAAAGATTAGATCCAAATTTTCAATTAGATATATTTGAAAAAGCAGATTTATATTCAATGTTAAAAGAAGCAAAACCAGTTAACGGTTTTTATTTAACAATTGATATGTTAGGGTTTAATCCAAGACCTCAAAATCAGGAAAGTGAACAATTGTATCGTTTATATAATTGTAAAGAAAAAGGAAGATCAAATTAAGGAGAGTATAAAAAATGGCAGAAAAAGAAACAAAAAATCCAAACTTAGAAAAATTGTTACAAATGGGTACAATTGAAAAAATTGCAAATGCAATTAATGAATCCAAAACACCTACTCAGTTATATGCTCATAATTTTGATTTATTAAAAATTTTAGGAAATGGTCTTACTGATGATGAAGTAAAAGGACTTTATGGTGATATAAGAAATAGTCCTCAAGAAGCAATTAGATATGCTAATGATAAAATTGGGCTTTTACAAGATGAAGTTCAAGATTGGTATAAAGAAAATAAAGATTCTGTTGTAAAAGAAACAGCTTCTAAAATTAATGAAAATCTTAAAAAAGTAGATAGTAAAGCTAAGGCAGCTAATATGTTGGTTGCTTACTTTGATGATTTACTAAGCATTCCAGATATGACTCAAAGAGATGCAGATGAAATGGCTCAAAAAGAATTAGCAAAAAAACTTGGAGCTAGATGGAATTATAGTGCAACAGGTAATATAGATCAAGTTAAAGCACTTAAAAAAAGAATAGCTGTTAGTCCATATGTTAAAGAAGTTAAAAATGAAGAAGGAAAAGTTAGTTATTCAATTGATGAAGCAAAATTAGCAGAAACAATGAATGATATTGGACCTGCTGCAATGCTTTACACAAATGCAATGAATATAAAGTTTAAAGAAGCTTCTAAAGAAGAATAAATCTTTAAACAATTTCTTTTTTTTCTATTCTTATTATTTTTTCTTTTTCAAGTAATTTATCTGTTAGTTTAAACATTACTTGTAAGAATTCTTCAGCTCTTTTTTGATATTTAACATAATCTTCTGGTTTAATTTCTGTTCTTTTTCCATGTGTTATTTCTCTAGTAATATCATATAAGTCATGATACCAATCAACATATTTTTTATTTAATTTACCACTTTTAATAAAATGTATAGTTAATAATTCTGGAATGTGTTCCGGACTTGGTGGAATTTCTCCAGAAGCCATTAAAGCAGCATGAGCTGAATCTACCATAGACCAATAGAATGCTTCTACTCCAGTTAGTAAATTAAATTTGGCTTTTGCAATATGATCTGGTGCTCTTCTTAAAATAGTATAAACTGATTCAGGAGTTGCTTTTATTTTTCCTTTTGCTAATAATATTTTTAATGGTTCAAAGAAACCTCCAAAATCAATTAAAGTTTGTCCATATCTTATAACATTTATAATAACTGGATCACCACTTCTAACTTGATCCCAAAAAGTAGTTAGTGTAACAGTATTTACATGTAATTTATCTCTATAATTTTGTTTTGCAATTAATTTTGTTAATTCTTCTCTATACCAAGAAACTAATTCATCATCCCAATCAATTGTACAATCATCAACTAAAATAATAATATCAATATCACTTTTCTTTTCTGCTGTATATTTAGAAACACTACCAAAAAGAACAACTGTTTTTACAACTTCTTTAAATTGTTTATATGCTTTTGTTGCAAAATCATAAGCTATATCATAATCTTTCTGTATAACATTTGTTGGTAATATAGACTCTCTTTTTTTATATTTCACACAATCACCTCTCTATTATTATTTTATTTGTTATTTATAAATATTATTATTATTATTATTATTATTAAGATCCTTCTGCGAATCTTCCTTTTTGTGATGTTCCGGCCATTTCCCCTCCAAGTTCTCTAGGAACTGCAGACCATCCACCACCATAAAATTGTTTAAAGTGATAATCAGGAAGCATTTCACCAAAGCCCATCGAATAATCCATACCTGCTGATCTTTGTTGTACTTCATTCCAGTATGGAGCTCCACCCATTGAATAAATTGGACTTCCTAAAGCTTCTAGTGTATAAGGATAAGGACTTTCTTTAAAGTTTTGTACAAAATTTCCTGCTTCAACAATTTGTCTTACATTATCTAGATTACCTTTTTCTTCTATTGTATCTAGAATTTGTTTTATTGGAACATTTCCCATTCCTGGCGGTAAGTGTGAATCAGTTGTTCCAAAATTATCTGTTAAGTGAATATGTTTTACAAAAGGAGCTATAGATTCTGCTTCTTTAATTATATCTGCTTCAGAATAACCAGATTTTCTAAGTAAATTAATATGTCCAACATCCCAAGTTGCTCCAATTAATTTTTGTGCAACATTTCTTGCTTCTTTAGGATCTAGGTTTTGTTCTGAAACTAATTTATCTGCAAATTTAGATCTTGATAATTCAATTGCTTCTTTTAAATCTTTAGCAACAGATAAAGGCATATTTGGATAAGAGTTTTCTATAGCAATTATTGGAGCTTTGTCTTTAAATTTTCTATAAGCTTCCATAGCAATATTTGAAAATGTATCTGATGCTTTTTGTTTTGAAAATTCATTTACAGGAACAAATACATCTGGTGTTTCTTGCATTAAAGATAAAGCGCTTGTAAATAATTGAGCTCTTTGATTTAAATGTTCTGCATTTAATTTTTCTAATTTATGACGATCTTCTATGTCAAGTTCTCTTTTATTACCAATTATTGCTTTTTGTTGATTATAAAAATTTTGATCAATATTATCTATATTTTTTCCAATTTCTTTTTTTAAAATATCTTGATGCGCTTCTAATTCTTTTTGTTGTTCTGGTTTTAATTTATCTTTATCAACATATCTTACAAAAGTATCATAAGCATTATCTACATGACTTAAAACATTTTTATTTATTTCATTGATATGATTGTTAATACTATGGGCTTTATGTGATAATTCACTTAATTTTTGTTTTTCATTTTCATGTAAAATGTCTTGTTGTTGCCCCATTATTAATGGCATCATTTCTCTTTCTAACATTTCTTTTCTATCATTTAATTCCATAGCCTGTTTCATTTCTGAAAGAATTTGCAGTTTTTCTTGATCCCATTGATTTCTATTTATAGATTCTAATTGTTTTTCTGGTGTAAATAATTTTGCTTTTTCTTCTCCCATAGTATATTTTTCTTTTATTTCCATAGCTTGTACTTGTCCTGTCATTTGATTTACTATTGTTGTTACTCTGGGCATTCTTTCTGGAACAGGTTTTCCTCTTTCTTCATATTCTTTTTTAATATCTTCTCTATACTTTTCTTCTACAGATTTATCCCATTCAACACCCATCATGTTGGCTCCATGAAATACAACAGGAACATTTCCTTCATCATTTAAAGCATAAGCATTATTTATTACAGAACTAAATTGATTTTCAGCTGCTTTTCTATTTTGTTCACTCCACCCTTGTTGTGTAAATCCTGATGCATCAATTATGGGAGCATGCATTGAAACATGTGAATCTGTTAATATACTTAATCTTCTCATTTCTTGGAAATGTTCTTTTGGTATACCCTCAGCTATGTCAGGACTTACTGCAGAACTTTCAATATTTTTTATACCTTCATTTAATCTCATAGCCATATCTTGTATTTGAATAGATGAGCGAATAGACAAAGGTACACCTAGAACTCCTGCTCTATATTTTGGAGTCATTCCATCTTTGTATTCGCTATTAAATGAACTCATTCTCTTTCATACTCCACATTGAACATTCCAATACTTTTTGTTTTTTCTGAATTATATAATTCATGTTTTAAATCTATTATTCTATCTACATATTTTTCTATTTTATCTTCTGGAAGGTTCATGCCTTTCATATATAATTTAATATCATTTATATTATTTTCTTTAAATATCATATCATTTGGTAATAAACCCGCATTACCTAATTTAGATTTTAAAGTATCAAAGAATTTTCCTTCTATTTTTGCATCTTTATACAAATCTTTTTTAGTTCCATAATCATTTGTTAAATAATTAGTTTCTTTTGTTTTTTCTCTTTCAACTAAAGGAGCTTCATTTATTATAGTTTCTTCTAAATTCTGTTCTTTTTGTGGAACTTTTAATTTAATATTAGAAAATTTTTCATGACTAACAAATTCAGGTTCTGAAAATTTTAATTCTTCTAAAATTTCTTTTAATTCTTCAATTAATTTTTTATCTTTTAAATTTTTAATTGTATTTTCAAGAAATTCAATTTTTTTATCTAGTTCTTTTATAGATTCTAATTTTTTAAGGATAGTTTTTTTCTCATCTACCATGTTACCATTCCATGAGCTTTTTTGTAGATATCATAAGCCATGTAACAAAGATCTTTTGCTTGATCTTTTGCAAATTTTTTCATCTCTTTCATTCTATAACCTTCAGAAGGTTCTTTTACAAAAATTCCTTTGAATGTTCTTCCAATTTCTTTAAATGGATCAAACATTTCACTTATTCCTTTTCCAAAATTTCCAAAAGGATTTTCTACTTTAAATTTTTTCTTTTTTTCTTTTTTCTCTTCGGTTTCTTCTTTCAAAAATTTATCTAAATCTTCTTGTAAATCTTTTAAACTAATATCCGTTAAATCTTCAATTAAACTCATATCTTCATATAATTCTTGTTTTTCCATTACATCAACTTGTTCTTTTGTTAGAGAATAAGCATTAAATGTAATATCTGTTTTACCAGAATGAATATAATGTGTTCCTGATTGAGTTCTTGATGCATAAGGAACAGTTCTAAAATTAAATATTATTTCTAAACAAGCGTATATTTTTGTATTAGGTTCAAATTTTGCATAACTTGGATGAATATCTAAAGGTTTTATTTCTCTTTTACCAAATAAAGATAATTTCATTTGCATATTATTAAATGCAGCAACAATATCTGGAGTATTGAATTCTTTCATTCCCAATTTTTGAGCTGCTTTTAAGTATGGTTTGATCCATTTAACATACATTTTAACAGCACTAACTTGAGTTTTAAGATATTTTTTTTCAATATTGTATCTTTTTCTTAATTCTTTTTCAGATTCTGTTTCCCAAACTGAATACTCTGCAATTTTTCTTAATAAAATATTTCTAACTCTTGCGTTTAAATCTAATTTTCCAACACCTTTTTCATCTTTTACAGCCATAAAAGCATCTCTTAGAGTAACAAATTGTAATTGTTGAGATAACATATTAATAGAACCACGTCCTTTTTTAATATCAACTTGATCCATCCAAATTCCTTTTAATGAAAGTTTAGCTCCTTCTCTCTTTTCTTCACTATCTGATTTTAAATTATCATATTCTTTTAATCTTATTTCGAATTCTTTTAAATCATAAACTAAATTAACAACACTTCTTAGAACCGCATTAATTGTTTCTAAAATTTTCATTGCTCTATCTTGCATTACACTTGCTCTTGCCCCTAAATCTCCAAAGTAACCTGATGCAGCCGATGCTTCAAATCCTTCTTCTGTTTTAGTTACTCCTTCTAATCCTAATCCTGATGGAGCTTTATCTCTCATAAAATCTAAAGTCCAGAAATATAATGGTTCTATTCCTTCTCCCATACTGTCATAAGATAGATTATAATTTGCTAGAGGTGCTTCTCTAATTGCTTTAATCAATTCTTCAGAAACTTCTGTTTCAGTTATTTTTGGTGGATTATCTGGTTGTTCTTCTTTTTGTCTTTTAATATCTTCTAGAAGTCCACTAAGGAAACTTATCTTACCTTCACCTTTTTTTCTGGATTTAACCTCTTTTTCTAGGTCTTTCTTACTTCCTATATCCATAATAATATTTATATACTACTTTGTTTTTAAAGATTGTGGTAAGAGGTGTAAAAAATGAGTATATTTAG